>DGWK01000024.1:0-69104 GCA_002395235.1 Lachnospiraceae bacterium UBA4260
TTACAGGATCGAAAAGAGAATGAGCCACATTACAGTTGTGCTTAACGAAAGATAGGAGGGCAAAAATGGGACAGAAAGTTAATCCTCACGGCCTGAGAGTCGGCGTCATCAAAGAATGGGATTCCAAGTGGTATGCCGAGGGTGATTTCTCAGACCTGCTTGTGGAAGATTACAACATCAGAAAGTTTCTGAAGAAGAAATTATTTAACGCAGGCATCTCCAAGATCGAGGTGGAGAGAGCTTCCGAGAGAGTTAAAGTTACTGTCTACGCTGCAAAGCCCGGCGTCATCATCGGTAAGGGCGGCCAGGAGATCGAGAAGACCAAGGCTGAGCTTCAGAAGCTCACCGGCAAGAAGATCTTCCTCGACATCAAGGAAATCAAGCGCCCCGATAAGGATGCACAGCTTGTTGCTGAGAATATCGCGAAGCAGCTCGAGGAGCGTGTTTCTTTCCGTCGCGCTATGAAGTCCGCTATGGGCAGAACAATGAAGTCCGGCGCACTCGGAATCAAGGCAGCTTGCGGCGGCCGTCTCGGCGGAGCTGATATCGCTCGTACTGAGACCTACAGCGAGGGCACCATCCCGCTGCAGACCCTGCGCGCAGATATCGATTATGGTTTTGCTGAGGCCAATACCACTTATGGTAAGGTCGGTGTTAAGGTTTGGATCTACAAAGGCGAGATTCTTCCTACAAAGAATACCGATGCGGCTCAGGCTTGAGTTAAGGAGGTACGTACACTATGTTAATGCCTAAAAGAGTTAAATATCGTAAACAGTTCCGCGGCAGCATGGCAGGTACCCCTACCAGAGGCACAACTGTCAGCTACGGCGATTATGGTCTGGTCTGCATGGAGCCCGTGTGGATCCGTTCCAACCAGATCGAGGCAGCTCGTGTCGCCATGACACGTTACATCAAGAGATATGGTAAAGTCTGGATCAAGATTTTCCCCGACAAGCCGGTAACAAAGAAGCCCGCTGAAGTCCGTATGGGTTCAGGTAAAGGCGCAGTTGAGTACTGGGTAGCAGTAGTCAAGCCCGGCAGAGTCATGTTTGAGATTGCCGGTGTACCGGAAGAGACGGCTAAGGAAGCGCTTCGTCTGGCAGCTAACAAGCTTCCCTGCAAGTGCAAGATCGTTTCCAAGGCACAGGTGGAAGGCGGTGCAAAATAATGAAGAGCAAAGCATATTTAGAGGAATTGAGAAACAAATCTGTGGATGAGCTTTCCCAGGAGCTTGTCTCCGCCAAGAAGGAGCTCTTTAACCTCAGATTCCAGAATGCCACCAATCAGCTGAAGAATACGGCCAGAATCACTGAGGTGAGAAAGAACATCGCCAGAATTCAGACTGTGATTTCCAGCAAGGCAGAGTAATCCGGGAAGGTAAAGGAAACAAATCATGGAAAGAAATCTTAGAAAAGTCCGTATCGGCAAGGTAGTCAGTGACAAGATGGACAAGACAATTGTCGTGGCTATTGAAGATCACGTGAAACATCCGCTGATTGGTAAGATCGTTAAAAAGACTTATAAGCTTCGCGCTCACGATGAGAATAATGAGTGCGGCGTCGGCGATACTGTAAAGGTCATGGAGACCAGACCGCTGTCCAAGACAAAGAGATGGAGACTGGTCGAGATCGTTGAGAAGGCTAGATAACCAGAAAGGAAAACGAATATGATTCAGCAGGAAAGCAGACTCAGAGTCGCTGACAATACCGGTGCAAAGGAACTGCTCTGCATCCGTGTCTGCGGCGGCTCTACAAGAAGATATGCAAGAATCGGCGATACCATCATTGCAACCGTTAAAGAGGCAACGCCCGGCGGCGTTGTCAAGAAGGGTGATGTTGTTAAGGCTGTCGTCGTTCGTACAGTCAACACAACACGCAGAAAAGACGGCTCCTATATCAGATTCGACGAGAATGCGGCTGTCATCATCAAAGATGATCTGACACCTACAGGAACCCGTATCTTTGGGCCCGTCGCCAGAGAGCTTCGTGAGAAGAAGTACATGAAGATCCTTTCCCTGGCTCCCGAAGTATTATAAGGAGGATCAAAGATGGCAACGAGTAAGATTAAGGTTGGCGATACAGTCAGAGTCATCGCCGGCAAGAGCAAAGGTAAAGAAGGCAAGGTTACTGCAGTCGACCGCAAGAACGGAAAAGTTACCGTAGAGGGCGCCAACATTGTAACAAAGCACAACAAGCCTTCCATGGCTAATCCCAACGGCGGCATCACACAGCAGGAAGCTCCCCTGGATGCATCCAATGTTATGCTGGTTGTCGACGGACAGGTAACCCGCGTCGGTTTCAGTGTCGAGAACGGCAAGAAGGTCCGTGTCGCAAAGAAGTCCGGCAAAGTGATCGACTGATAACGGAAAGGAGATCTACCAATGTCGAGTAGACTGAAAGATCTGTACAACACAGAAATTCGTGAACAGATGACAAAGAAGTTCGGCTACACCAACGTTATGCAGGTGCCGAAATTAGATAAAATCGTAGTCAACATGGGCGTCGGTGAGGCCAGAGAGAACGAGAAGCTCCTTGAAGCAGCTGCCAAGGATATGGAAATCATTACCGGCCAGAAGCCCGTTCTGACAAAGGCTAAGAAGTCCATCGCTAACTTCAAGATCAGAGAAGGTATGCCGATCGGCTGCAAGGTCACACTTCGTGGCGACAGAATGTACGAGTTCCTTGACAGACTGGTCAACCTGGCACTTCCCCGTGTCCGTGACTTCCGTGGCGTTAACCCTAATTCCTTCGACGGCAGAGGAAACTATGCTATGGGCATCAAAGAGCAGCTGATCTTCCCTGAGATCGAGTATGACAAGATCGACAAGGTAAGAGGTATGGATATCATCTTTACCACAACTGCACACACTGATGAAGAGGCAAGAGAACTTCTCAGACTCTTCAATATGCCCTTTGCAAGAGACTGATCCGGGAAACCGGTAGTTAGACCATTAGGAGGAAAAAATGGCTAAAACATCCATGAAAGTAAAGCAGCAGATGAAACCCAAGTTCTCCACGAGAGCTTACACACGCTGCAAGATCTGCGGTCGTCCGCATTCTGTTCTGAAAAAGTATGGCATTTGCAGAATTTGCTTCCGTGAGCTGGCGTACAAAGGACAGATCCCGGGCGTCAAGAAAGCAAGCTGGTAATAGCAGACGAATAATATAGGAGGCAAATCAGATGACAATGAGCGATCCGATTGCAGATATGCTTACAAGAATCCGTAATGCAAACACTGCGAAACACGATACAGTAGATATTCCCTACTCCGGAATCAAGTTCTCCATCGCGCAGATCCTGCTTGATGAGGGATATGTTAAGAGTGTTGACCTTGTTGACAACGGCAGCTTCAAAGACATCAGAGTAACTCTGAAGTACGGCGCTGACAAGAACGACAAGATCATCACAGGCCTTAAGAGAATCTCCAAACCCGGCCTTCGCGTATACGCGAACAAGGAGCAGGTTCCGAAGGTACTTGACGGACTTGGAATTGCAATCCTTTCCACAAACCAGGGCGTTGTGACCGATAAGAAGGCCAGAGAGCTCCAGGTTGGCGGCGAAGTACTTGCATTTGTTTGGTAATATCGATAAACACTATTGTAAATAACACAGGAGGTACGGGCGAATGTCACGAATTGGAAGAATGCCAATCGCTATCCCTGCAGGTGTGACTGTAGTTATAGCAGAAAATAATAATGTGACTGTAAAGGGCCCCAAGGGTGAACTGACCAGGGCTCTGCCGAAGGAAATGACGATTAAATTGGAGGATGGCAAGATCGTAGTTGAGCGTCCTAACGATCTCAAGAAAGAGAAATCCCTCCACGGACTGACAAGAAGTCTGCTTCACAACATGGTAGTTGGCGTTACCACAGGTTTCGAGAAGAAGCTTGAAGTCAACGGTGTAGGTTACAGAGCAGCAAAATCCGGTAATACGCTTACACTGAATTTAGGATATTCTCACCCGGTTGAGATGATCGACCCTGAGGGAATTACCTCAGAAGTGCAGGGTACAAACGTGATCATCGTCAAGGGTATTGACAAAGAAGCCGTCGGCCAGTATGCGGCAGACATCAGAGACAAGAGAAGACCGGAACCTTATAAGGGCAAGGGAATCAAGTATGCTGATGAGCACATCAGACGCAAGGTCGGTAAGACAGGCAAGAAATAAATAGCATAGATTTTGGAGGATAACAATGGTTAAGAAGGAAAACAGAAAGGCCATTCGCGAGAAAAAGCACGCCAGGATCCGCAACCGTTTCAGCGGCACGGCGCAGAGACCGCGCCTGGCTGTCTATAGAAGCAATAAGCACATCTATGCTCAGATTATCGATGATGACGCACAGAAGACTCTGGTATCCGCCGGCACCGTTGAGAAAGAGATCAAAGAAGCCCTTGAGAATACCGATGACATCGCAGCAGCCGAGAAGGTTGGTGAAGTGATCGGCAAGAGAGCTGTTGAGAAGGGAATCACGGAAGTCGTTTTCGACAGAGGCGGTTATGTTTATCAGGGCAAGATTGCAGCCCTTGCTGAGGCAGCTCGTAAAGCTGGCCTTGATTTCTAAGGAAGGGAGACTCACACATGAAACGTGCAATGATTGATGCAAGTCAGATGGAACTCACCGATAAGGTAGTAACCATCAAACGCGTTACGAAGGTCGTTAAAGGCGGACGTAACATGCGCTTTACAGCCCTGGTAGTCGTAGGTGACGGTAACGGCCATGTTGGCTGCGGTCTGGGCAAAGCAACAGAAATTCCGGAAGCGATCCGCAAGGGCAGAGAGGACGCCGCTAAGAATCTTGTCAGCGTAGCTCTCGACGAGGTTTCCAGTATTTCTCACGATTATATCGGAAAGTACGGCTCTGCACAGGTTCTGCTTAAGAAATCCCCCGATGGTACCGGTATCATCGCAGGTGGTCCCGCTCGTACGGTCTGCGAACTTGCAGGAATTAAGAACATCAGAACCAAGTCCCTGGGCTCCAACAACAAGCAGAACGTCGTTCTTGCAACCATCAACGGCCTCAGCCAGCTGAAGGTCCCGGAGGAAGTTGCTGCAAGACGCGGAAAGAGCGTTGCTGACCTCAAGGGCTGATTATAGCCAAAGCAAGCCGAAAGGAGAATTGGTATGCCTACAGATGTAAAAGAGACAAAGGCTGAGCCGAAAAAGCTTAAGATCACTCTGATCAAGTCTACCATCGGTGCAGTTCCGAAGAATAAAAAGATCGTAGAATCCATGGGCTTTAAGAAACTTAACAGCTTTGTGATTCTGCCCGACAACGCCGCAACCAGAGGCCAGATCCGTCAGATCAGCCACATGGTCAAGGTTGAAGAACTGGACTAAGGGAGGTACAAAATGGAATTATCAAATTTAAGACCTGCTGACGGTTCCAAGCACAGCAAATACAGAAAAGGCCGCGGCCACGCTTCCGGAAACGGAAAGACCGCAGGTTATGGACACAAGGGACAGAAGGCTCGTTCCGGCGCTCCCAGACCGGGATTCGAAGGCGGCCAGATGCCTCTGTACAGAAGACTCCCCAAGAGAGGCTTCACATGCTATAACAGCAAGGACATTGTTGCGATTGACATCACAAAACTTGAGAAGTTCGAAGACGGCGCAACAGTTGATGTTCAGGCACTCAAGGACTGCGGTATCATCAAAGAGTCCAGGGACGGCGTCAAGATCATCGGATGCGGCGACCTTTCCAAGAAACTCAATGTTAAGGTGAACGCTTACAGTGCTGCCGCAAAGGCTAAGATCGAGGCAGCAGGCGGTACAGCCGAAGTCGCAGAATAACTCAGGGAGAAATATCTCCTCTGCGTTATTGGATGCACACGCGTGCTGAAAAGTAGAGGTTGCCTTGCGGCAACCCGCACGCGGCGCAGCGGCTCGTAAAGCGAGCCTTAAATTTCGGGAATCAGGCCGCTTTTTCCTCAGGTTCAAAATAGAGGGAGAAGCGGCATACCGTAAACCTATGAGGTCTGTGTTATGTTAGAGTCTGTAAAAAATGCTTTTAAATTAAAAGAGATCCGCCAGAAGCTGCTGTACACGCTTGTCATGTTGGTTGTGATCCGTATTGGTTCACAGCTGCCGGCTCCCGGTATTGACAGGACATATTTCAGCAACTGGTTTGCAGCGCAGACAGGTGATGCATTCAGCTTTGTAGATGCATTTACCGGCGGCTCTTTTTTGAACATGTCCATTCTGGCACTGAACATTACACCCTATATCACATCATCAATCATCATCCAGCTTCTCACGATCGCGATCCCCAAACTTGAGGAGATGCAGAAAGAAGGAGAAGAGGGAAGAAAACTTCTGGTCTCCATTACCCGCTATGTCACAGTAGCGCTCGCGCTTATGGAAGCGGCGGCAATGGCGATCGGCTTCGGAAGGCAGGGCCTTCTTGAAGAGTACAATGCCATCAACATCATCATGGTCATTTGTACGCTGACGGCAGGCAGTGCGTTCCTTATGTGGATCGGTGAGCAGATCACCGAGAAGGGTGTCGGAAATGGTATCTCGATCGTACTTGCGATCAACATCATCTCCAGAATGCCTCAGGACATCGCAAGTCTTTTCTCTCAGTTCGTGATCGGTAAGACGATCGCCATCGGTGCGGTGGCAGCGCTGATCATCATTGCGATCATCGTGCTCATGGTTGTCATGGTCATCTTCCTCAACGATGCAGAGAGAAGGATCCCGGTGCAGTACGCACAGAAGATCCAGGGCAGAAGACTTGTCGGCGGCGCCAACTCCGTTATTCCCCTCAAGGTGAATACGGCAGGCGTTATGCCCATCATCTTCGCCTCCTCCATTATGGAGTTCCCTGTGATCATCTCCACACTGGCCGGTTATAAGGGAACAGGAATCTGGTCGGAAGTTCTCCGCTATCTTTCCTCTTCCTACTGGTGCAACCCCAGCCAGATCAAGTATTCACTCGGTCTTGTCGTATATGTAGTACTGCTGATCTTCTTCGCGTACTTCTATACGTCGATCACTTTCAATCCGCTGGAGATTGCAGACAATTTGAAAAAGCGCGGAGGTTTCATCCCGGGTATCCGTCCCGGCAAACCTACAAGTGAGTATCTTAACAGAATCCTGAATTATATCATCTTTATCGGCGCGGTCGGTCTTACTATCGTCGGTATCCTACCCTTCTTCTTCAGAGGCGTGTTCGGCGCTTCTGTATCCTTCGGAGGAACCAGTCTGATCATCGTGGTCAGCGTTGTGCTTGAGACGATCAAACAGATCGAGTCCATGATGATGGTAAGGAATTATAAGGGATTCCTTAACGATTGATCTTTGGCGTATGGTCCGGAGACGGTGAAACTGATGTTTTGCCGGCTCCGGTTTGATGCGCATCGAAAAAGATAAAGGTTAACAGTATTAAGCTTCAGAGCGGAGAGCTCAGAATGGAGGTTGCAATGAAGATCGTTATGTTGGGAGCACCCGGAGCAGGTAAGGGAACACAAGCTGAGATGATCGCCGACAAGTATGGAATCCCGCACATCTCCACCGGTGACATTTTCCGTGCCAATATTAAGAACGGCACAGAACTTGGCAAAAAAGCAAAATCATACATGGATGCCGGAAACCTTGTACCGGATGAGCTGACCGTTGATCTCGTGATCGACAGAGTCGCGCAGCCCGATTGCGAAAAGGGATATATCCTTGACGGTTTTCCGAGAACGATTCCTCAGGCGGAAGTTTTCACAAAGCAGCTTGAGAAGAACGGTGACAAGATTGATTTCGCGATCGATGTTGAAGTACCGGACGAAAATATTGTAAACCGCATGGGCGGCAGAAGATCCTGCCCGAGCTGCGGCGCAACCTATCACATTCAGTACATCCCGCCCAAGAAAGAGGGCATCTGCGATGTATGCGGCACAGAACTTGTTCTCAGAAATGATGACAAGCCCGAGACCGTCAAGAACAGACTGAATGTTTATCATGAAGCTACACAGCCGCTGATCGACTTCTACAAGGCGCAGGGAGTTCTCAAAGAGGTCGACGGAACAAAGGACATGAAAGATGTCTTCGCGGATATTGTTAAGATTTTGGAGGATTAAAAGTGTCAAAAGCAGATGTGATCGAACTCGAAGGTGTTGTAATTGAAAAGCTCCCCAATACACTGTTTCGTGTCAAATTGGAGAACGGAGCCGTTATTCTCGCTCATATCAGCGGTAAGCTGAGACAGAATTTCATCAGAATTCTGCCGGGAGATAAAGTTACTCTTGAAATGTCCACCTATGACCTGACAAAGGGAAGAATTATCTGGAGAGACAAATAAAAAAAACATCCGGAGAGATCTAAGAAAACATTTGCTATCGGCATAGTCGTGTGATATAATTCAAAGGCTGTTAAGAATTCGTAATGCGAATTCTTATTTTGCGCGTTAACAATAAGTCATGTTTTAGGGCATGATCGGATTGTTTAAAGTGCTGGCGTGCTTGAAGACCCGCTTGTGCGCCAGGGAAATTGCAGAGAATGATGAAAGGAGTAGACTATGAAAGTAAGAGCTTCTGTAAAGCCCATTTGCGATAAGTGCAAAGTCATTAAGCGCAAGGGTATTATCAGGATCATCTGCGAGAATCCGAAGCACAAACAGAGACAGGGTTGAGAAAGAGCCATTTGACGGCCTTCGCGGTCGCGAATTACTCTTTGATACCCTGCTGAATCTGGAAACCGCATGACAGTGACACGTGTGCGGGCTGTGACGGAATCGCAGCGGAAAGACCGGATTCGTCCGGTTGGGCTACTTTGGCCCCAGTCAATCAGTAACGAATTAAGTAACTATTTAATGGAGGAAAACAAAAATGGCTCGTATCGCAGGTGTAGATTTACCTAGAGATAAGCGCGTCGAGATCGGCCTGACAAGCATTTATGGAATCGGCCGTACAAGTGCAACTAAGATCGTCGAGAAGGCAGGCGTCAACCCTGATACCCGCTGCAGAGATCTTACAGACGATGAAGTTAAGAAGCTCAGCGAAGTTATCGCTGAGGAGTACATGGTAGAAGGTGACCTTCGCCGTGAAGTCGCTATGAACATCAAGCGTCTCACCGAGATCGGCTGCTACAGAGGCATCCGTCACAGAAGAGGCCTTCCGGTTCGCGGTCAGCACACCAAGAACAACGCAAGAACCAGAAAAGGTCCCAAGAAGACCATCGCAAACAAGAAGAAATAATATTCACTAGTATAGGGAAAGAAAGTAGGTTAGTTTTATGGCAAAGCAGAATGCTGCAGCTAGAAGAAAAGCTGCAAGACGTGTCAAGAAAAACGTTGAACGCGGACAGGCGCACATCCAGTCTTCTTTTAACAACACAATCGTTACTCTGACAGACGCTCAGGGCAACGCACTCAGCTGGGCAAGTGCAGGCGGTCTTGGATTCAAAGGTTCAAGGAAATCTACTCCCTACGCAGCTCAGATGGCAGCTGAGACAGCTACCAAGGCTGCACAGATTCATGGACTGAAGGCAGTCGATGTATTTGTTAAGGGACCGGGTTCAGGAAGAGAAGCAGCGATCCGCGCACTCAATGCAAATGGTCTGGAGATCATTTCCATCACAGACGTAACTCCCGTTCCTCACAACGGATGCCGTCCGCCTAAGAGACGCAGAGTCTGACGCATAATAATAGCAACAATACTTGGAAGAAGGCACACATACGTGTGTTGTAAACAACAATCACGGATATACCGTGACAGAAAGGAGCCACAATGGCAGTAGATAAGACACCAGTACTGAAAAGATGCAGATCTCTCGATCTGGACCCCACTTTCCTTGGCTATGACAAGAAGTCCAAGAGAACTCTGATCCGCAGAAGCCGCAAGATGAGTGAGTACGGCCTTCAGCTTCGCGAGAAGCAGAAAGCGAAATTCATCTATGGCGTTCTCGAGAAGCCTTTCAGAAACTACTATGAGAAGGCCGATAAGATGAAGGGCATGACCGGTGAAAACCTGATGACCATGCTTGAGAGCCGTCTTGACAACGTCGTTTTCCGTATGGGATTCGCAAGAACCAGACGTGAGGCGAGACAGGTTGTCGGACACAAGCACATCTTCGTAAACGGCAAGTGCATCAACCTTCCTTCTTATCGCGTAAAAGCCGGTGATGTAGTAGAAGTTAAGGAAAGCTCCAAGTCTATCCAGCGCTTCAAGGATATCATGGAAGTAACAGCAGGAAGACTGACTCCCGAGTGGGTCGATGTCGACAAGGAAGCCCTCAAGGGCACCGTGAGCGCACTTCCCCGCAGGGAACAGATCGATGTCCCTGTTGATGAGATGCTTATCGTCGAGTTGTACTCCAAGTAATGCAATGAATGCCTGCACTGCGCGTTCGCGCGCAGGCAGGTTTATTGTACTTATGAAGTAGACGATTAGCCGCGCAAAGGAGGGTATTCGCGTGTTTGATTTTGAAAGACCGAGCATCGAGGTCGTGGAGATCTCCGATGACAAGAAGTATGGCAGATTTGTAGTTGAACCCCTTGAGAGAGGCTATGGCATCACTCTTGGAAATTCACTGAGAAGAATCATGCTTTCTTCGCTTCCCGGTGCAGCTGTGAGCCAGGTCAAGATTGACGGCGTGCAGCATGAATTCGGCGCTATTCCCGGAGTTAAGGAAGATGTTACCGAGATCATCATGAATATTAAAGGTCTTGCTATCAAGAACAGCAGCGAGACAAACGAGCCCAAGAATGCTTATATCGAGTATGAGGGCGAAGGCGTAGTCCGCGCTTCTGATATTCAGGTTGACCAGGACATTCAGATCATGAATCCGGATCTTGTGATTGCAACACTGAGCGGCAAGGATACCAAGCTGTTCATCGAGCTTACGATCACAAAGGGCAGAGGCTATATCAGCTCTGACAAGAACAAGACGCCTGATACAAAGATCGGTGTGATCCCGGTAGATTCCATCTACACACCCGTAGAGAGAGTTAACGTCACAGTTGAGAACACCCGTGTCGGTCAGCAGACGGACTACGATAAGCTCACACTTGACGTAACCACCAACGGCACGATCGGCCCTGACGAGGCTGTAAGCCTTGCAGCGAAGGTCCTGAGCGAGCACCTGAGCGTGTTCATCGACCTGTCGGAGAATGCCAAGACCGCAGAGATCATGGTTGAGAAGGAATATGACCAGAAGGAGAAGGTTCTCGAGATGAGCATCGACGAACTGGAGCTTTCCGTCCGTTCCTACAACTGCCTCAAGAGAGCAGGCATCAACACCGTTGAGGAACTCTGCAACAAGACGCCCGATGAGATGATGAAGGTCCGCAACCTGGGGCGCAAGTCTCTCGAGGAAGTCCTTGAGAAGCTCAAGGAACTGGGCCTGTCTCTCAACAACAGTGAGGACGCAGCTCAGTAAAGACTGCTGACAGCAGAAATTCGGTCAGTGACACTTATTTAGTAATATTTTGACATGATCCGCCGAGGTAAATCCGAAGAGTGCGAGGCGGTCGACGGCAGCGGCAGAGCCGCGAACCGAAGGGAGGTAAATCCCGAAGAGTGCTCCCTTCGGCGCTGTCATAAAGGAGGAAAATAAAATGGCAATGTACAGAAAACTCGGTAAGAAGACGAAACTCAGAAAAGCGCTGCTCCGCAACCAGGTAACTGCTCTGATCTACAAGGGCAAGATCATTACCACTGAGGCGAGAGCTAAGGAAGTTCAGAAGATCGTGGAGCCCATGATCACTCTGGCTGCCAAGCACAAAGATGACTTCGAGGAAGTCACCGTTCAGGCCAAGGTTGCCCGCAAGGACAAGGACGGCAAGCGCGTGAAGGAAGTCGTCGACGGAAAGAGAGTTACTGTTTTTGATACTGTTGAGAAGAAGGTGAAGAAAGATTCTCCTGCACGTCTCCATGCAAGAAGACAGCTCATGCGTTATCTCTATCCCGTAGTGGAAGTTCCTGCAGACGGCAAGGCCCGCAAGAAGAACTCCAAGGACGTTGATCTTGTAGAGAAGCTGTTCAGCGAGTATGGCAACAAGTATGCAAACCGTAACGGCGGCTATACAAGAATCATCAAGATCGGCCAGAGACGCGGCGACGGAGCGATGGAAGTCGTTCTTGAGTTTGTCTGATCACAGAGTCACTGACAGAACGTCATATTCTGATTAAGATTTTGATAGTAAGGTTTACAGGCCTCCGGGAAAGATTCTCGGAGGCCTGTTGCATTTCATACATGGTTTATAAGAGGCGCCTATGATCAAAATAGAGAAGCTGATACACGATTATATACAGAGAGACGATGAGGGCAACGCCGCAGGAACTTTCCGCGCAATCGACGGCGTCGATCTGGATGTCAGGCCGGGGCAGTTCATCGCGGTCCTGGGACATAACGGCTCGGGGAAGTCGACGCTGGCCAAACATCTCAATGCACTGCTCTTCCCCACGGAAGGCACAGTCTGGGTGGACGGCATGGACACCAAGGACGAGAAGAATCTGTGGGAAGTCCGCAGAGAGGCCGGAATGGTGTTTCAGAATCCCGATAACCAGATCATAGCGCAGGTAGTCGAGGAAGATGTGGGATTCGGACCCGAGAATATAGGCGTTCCCACCGAAGAGATCTGGCAGAGGGTGGAAGAGAGTCTGAAGGCGGTCGGCATGTGGGCGCACCGCAAAAAGTCCCCCAACCGTCTCTCCGGCGGACAGAAGCAGAGGGTTTCCATCGCCGGCGTCATCGCGATGCAGCCAAAGTGCATCGTCCTGGATGAGCCCACGGCCATGCTGGATCCCAACGGCAGAAAAGAGGTCATCAAGGCCGCCATGCAGCTGAACCGGACCAAAGGAATCACGATCATTCTGATCACACACTACATGGAAGAGGCTATTAACGCAGACAAGATCTTCGTCATGGACCGCGGAAAGATCGCCATGCAGGGAACGCCCCGGGAGATCTTCTCTCAGGTCGAGAGGATGAGGGAACTGCAGCTGGACGTGCCGCAGGTCACGCTCCTCGCCTACGAGCTGAGGAAAAAGGGACTGGATATACCGGTCAGTATTTTGACCAAAGAGGAACTGGCGGACGCGCTGCTGGGCCAGCTCCCCGAAGAGGACGGTGAGACCGCCGGGGAGCATGACGCAGCAGTGCAGAGTGAGGAGAAGGAGGCGCCCCATGGGACTCAAGGTTGAGGATATCAGCTTTCTGTATGAGAGGGGAACGGCCATGCAGGTGACGGCGCTGGATCATGTCAGTGCCGAGATCCCGGACAATCAGTTTATCGGGCTGATCGGGCACACCGGCTCCGGAAAATCGACTTTTGTGCAGACGCTGAACGGACTGCTCAAGGTAACTTCCGGCCACATATATTACAACGGAGAAGACATCGACGGCGACAAGTTCGACAAAAAGAAGCTCCGCTCGGACGTCGGCCTTGTGTTTCAGTATCCCGAGCACCAGCTCTTCGAGGTGGATGTAATCTCTGATGTCATGTTCGGGCCCAGAAATCTGGGACTCAGTGACGCAGAGGCAAAAAAGAGAGCCTTAGAAGCTCTCGAGAGCGTGCGCATGCCTAAGTCGCTCTACAAATCTTCCCCTTTTGATCTGTCGGGCGGGCAGAAGCGGCGCGCCGCGATCGCGGGCGTCCTGGCGATGCGCCCTAAGATCCTGATCCTGGATGAGCCCACCGCGGGCCTTGATCCCAAGGGAAGGGATGAGATCCTGGGACTGATCGCAGGGATGAAGAGAGAGCTCAACATGACCATCATCCTTGTCTCTCACAGCATGGACGACGTCGCCCGCTACGTGGACCGCATTATGGTCATGGGAGGCGGCAAACTCCTCTACGACGACGAGCCGGTCAAAGTATTCCGGCATGTGACCGAGCTGGAGGAACTGGGACTTGCGGCGCCGCAGATCACCTATATAATGAAACTGTTAAAAGAGAGAGGACTCGACGTCAGCAGCGACGCTCTGACTGTAGAAGAGGCCGCGGCGGAGATCATGGCACATCGGAGGGAACTGCATGTTTGATTCAATTACACTGGGCCAATATTACCAGACAGACTCCGTGCTGCACAGGCTGGACCCCCGCGTGAAGCTGGTCGGAACATTTGCTTACCTGATTTCTCTGTTTGTCGTGGATTCTTATGTCGGCTATATTGTGGCGGCGCTTTTTCTCGCGGCGATGATTTTTCTGTCAAACGTGCCCTTCCGTTACATCATCAGGGGCATGAAGACGATCATCTTCCTTCTGCTGCTCACGGTGTGCTTTAACCTGTTTCTGACGCCGGGCGAAGTGATCTGGCAGGCGTGGATCTTCAAGATCACTAAGGAGGGCCTGACATTCGCCATCAAGATGGCGGTCCGTCTCAGCCTTCTGATCCTCGGATCCTCAATCATGACGCTCACTACGACGCCCACCCAGCTGACAGACGCGCTGGAGAGCCTTCTGCGCCCGCTGAAAAAGCTCCATGTGCCGGTGCACGAGATCTCGATGATGATGTCGATCGCGCTTCGCTTTATCCCGATTCTCATGGAGGAGACGGACAAGATCATGAAGGCGCAGATCGCGAGAGGCGCCGACTTTGAGAGCAAAAATCTGATCAAGAAGATCAAGAGCATGGTCCCGCTTCTGGTGCCGCTCTTTATCTCGGCCTTTCGAAGGGCCAATGACCTGGCGATGGCTATGGAAGCGAGATGCTATCGCGGAGGAGAGGGGCGCACCAAGATGAAGCCTCTGGTCTACCAGGGCAGGGACCGCATCGCCTATCTGATCCTGCTGGCCTTTGTTGTTGTCTGTATTTTGACCAGGATCTATTTCTGACGGACGGATCATGATGAAAAGAATACTGCTGACGGTGGCCTATGACGGCACCGGGTACTCGGGATTTCAGGCGCAGAAGAGCGGCGTCCCGACGATCGAGAGAGAACTGAACAGAGCGATCACGGAGCTGACGGGCGCGCAGACGGAGGTGAGCGGCGCCAGCAGGACGGACGCCGGCGTGCACGCGCTGTGCAATCTGGCGGTGTTCGACACGGAGAGCCGCATTCCGCCCGAAAAGTTTGCGAACGCGCTCAATGTGCGGCTCCCGGAGCAGATCTGCGTGCAGAATTCCCGCGAGGTGCCCCTCGACTTTCATCCCAGGTTCTGCGACACGGTCAAGACGTATGACTATGTGATCTACAACGCGCAGTTCCCTTCGCCGCGCAGGGGAAGATATTCCTTTTATTCCTATACGCCCTTCGATGTGGACAGAATGCGGGAAGCCGCGCAGTTCCTGGTGGGGGAACATGATTTCAAGAGTTTCTGCAGCGTCCACACGCAGGCGCTGACCACAACGCGCACGGTGACGGGGATCGAAGTGATCGAGAGGCCCTGTGAGGAAGAGCGGATCGCAGAGACCGCCGCTTATGGCGCGCCGTACCCGGCCGAGGCGGGAACGCAGCAGGGAAGTGCGGGACCCGCGCGCAGGGGAGTTTCCCCGAGGGAGATCGTGATCCGTGTGAGCGGAACGGGCTTTCTGTACAATATGGTGCGGATCATTGCAGGGACCCTCATGGAGGTCGGCCGCGGTGCGATCGAGCCGGAGCAGGTGGTCACTATTTTGGAAGCCTGTGACAGGAGCAAAGCAGGGCCGACGGCGCCGCCGGAAGGACTGACGCTGGTGCGCTATCAGATTCTGGCTGATGGCTCTGAAAAAAATGATTGACAACAATTTTTCAGCATTCTATAATATTCGGGTGCGACGGTGATGAACTGCGTCTTTTTTGATGCCCAAACTCCCCGGTTTTGGATCATACACCGACTGCGAATCGCACACCAATGACTATCTATGACGGTTAACTGATAATGGAGGATATAAGATGAAAACCTATATGCCTAGCGCAGCAAAGATCGAGAGAAAATGGTATGTAGTTGACGCTACCGATATGACCCTTGGTCGCCTTGCTTCTGAGGTCGCGAAGGTTCTTCGCGGCAAGAACAAGCCGATCTTCACCCCTTTTATTGACACAGGTGATTATGTGATCATCCTCAACGCCGGCAAGGTTAAAGTAACCGGCAAGAAGCTTGATCAGAAGATCTACTTCAGACATTCCGAGTACGTCGGCAGCGCGAAGTACACAACACTTCGTGAGATGCTCGCGAAGAAGCCTGTCAGGGTTGTCGAGAAGGCTGTCCGCGGAATGCTTCCTAAGGGAAGACTCGGCGAGCAGATGTACAAGAAGCTTTATGTTTACGAAGGCGGCGAGCACAATCACGCAGCCCAGAAGCCTGAAGAGCTTAAGTTCTAATCGGAGACTGAAAGGAGATAAAAATGGCTAAAGCAACCACTTACTATGGAACAGGCAGAAGGAAATCCTCTGTTGCCAGAGTTTTTATGACCCCCGGTAAGGGCGAGATGACCATCAACGGCAGAACCATCGATGATTACTTCGGACTTGAGACTCTGAAGGTTATCGTGAGACAGCCCCTCGTTGAGACCCAGACTGTTGATCAGTATGATTTCAAGATCACTGTCAAGGGCGGCGGCACAACAGGTCAGGCAGGCGCGATCCGTCACGGTATCGCTCGTGCTCTCTGCGAGGCAGACGCTGAGTTCAGACCCGTTCTGAAGAAGGCCGGCTTCCTTACAAGAGATCCTCGTATGAAGGAAAGAAAGAAATACGGCTTGAAGGGCGCTCGTCGTGCACCTCAGTTCTCCAAGAGATAATCTCTTCGGAACAATGTTTATCCACCCCCGAAAACGACCTGTTTTCGGGGGCTTTATATTTCTTTTGAACTGATAATACGGTATCATTTCCGGTAGGGGGACTTGGGGATGAGAACAGGGTTATTCACATGATCGAGAGAAAAAACGAAGTAAAACAAGGAGTGATCGCGGCTGTGCTGTCGGCGGCGGCGCTCGCCGGAAGTCTGTACGGGATGAAGGCGCTGGACTATCGGGGCGTCTTTATGCCCGGGACGGTGATCAATGGGGAAGACGCTTCCGGCCATACAGTCAGTGAGATGGAGGAGATACTCGGAAAGTATGACCTGACCGTGCGATTCCGGGAAGGGAAGCAGGAGCGGATCCCGGGGAAAAAGATAGAGTATCACTATGTCTCCGACGGAAGTCTGGAATCGCTCATGGAGAACCAGAAGCTGTATCTGTGGGGACTTGGACTTTACAGAGAGACGCCCTATGAGATCAGTGAGGAAAAGGCGTACTCTCAGGAGAAGCTGATGGAGGTCATCGACTCGATGCCGCAGCTGAAGAAGGAGAATATGACGGCGCCCGAGGACGCCCATCTGGGATATGAAGACGGACAATTTGTGGTCACGCCCGAAGTGGAGGGCACAACGCTGGATCCGTCGCTCGCAAAGGAGATGATTATCGGGGCAGTCAATGGGGAGAAGGAGACTCTGGACCTCGCCGGCGCAGAGGGAGTCTACAGCTCTCCTGAGGTCAGGAAAGATGATGAGGACCTGGGCGAGGAAGCGGAACAGCTCAATGATCTCGCCGGAGCCAGGGTGGTATATGATCTTCCGGGCGGTGAGACAGAAGTGCTCGACGGCCCCATACTCAAGGAGTGGCTGGAAGTTGACGACGAGGGAGACTACTACCGTGACGACGATCTCTGGGACGAGCGGATCACGGAATTTGTGAAGGAACTGGCCGATGAGGTGGATACCGTCTACAAGGAGCACCCCTTCACCACCCATGAGGGAGACGAGATCACGGTTCCCGGCAAAGGCTACTACGGCTACCGCATCGACAAAAAGAATGAGGCTGAGCAGCTGTGGGAAGAACTGGACGGAAACGAACAGCTCGAGCGCGAGCCGGTCTACTGGCGAACGGAGGCGGCGGATCCGGACGACAACCACGGGTTTGGTGGTGATTACGTGGAAGTGGATTTGTCTCTGCAGCACCTGTGGATCTACAAAGACGGCGAAGTGGTCCTGGAGACGGATGTGGTTTCCGGCACCAATGACAATGAGCACAGGACGCCGGCGGGAGCCTTTTTTGCCTACGACAAAAAGAGAGATACAGTGCTGCGCGGCGACAAACAGGACGACGGAGAGTGGGGATATGAGACTCCGGTCAAATACTGGATTCGCCTGACAGACACCGGGATCGGCATCCATGACGCAAACTGGCGCTACTCTTTCGGCGGAAATATCTGGCGATGGAGCGGCTCCCACGGCTGCATCAACACGCCGCCGAGCATGATGCCGGAGATTTTTGAGCTTGTGGAGGAAAATATGCCGGTAGTGGTCCATTACGGGGATACTCAGTGAGAATTGAACATGCTATAATCATAGTGAATTCCGCGTACACTAACACCACTACATAAAGAAAAGGGGTAATCATGAAAAAGTTAGAAGATTATATCCGTACAATTCCGGACTTCCCGGAGCCGGGCATCATGTTCCGCGATATCACGACAGTCTTCCAGGATGCGGACGGTCTGCAGCTTGCGATCGATTCCATGCAGGACCTGATCAAGGATCTCGATTTCGACGTGATCGTCGGCGCAGAGTCCCGCGGCTTCATCTATGGCGCGGCACTGGCCTACAATCTTCACAAGCCGCTGGTACTGATCCGCAAGAAGGGAAAACTCCCCTGGAAGACCATTTCCGTGGACTATGACCTGGAATACGGAAAGGCTACGCTGGAAATGCACATCGATGCGATACAGCCCGGGCAGAAATGCCTGGTAGTCGATGATCTTCTGGCGACCGGCGGAACGGCGAAAGCCATGGCGCAGCTCGTCGAGAAGCTGGGCGGCGAAGTTGTGGACATGCTGTTCATGATCGAGCTGGCAGGCCTCAACGGCCGCAAGTTCCTTGAGGGCTATCGCGTGGATTCCGTGCTGGTCTACGAAGGAAAGTAAGTTACAGTGATTTAAACAGCGATAAGAATGGGCGCTTCGCCCGGCTTGAGAGACGGCCGGGAGGGGCGCTCTTTTTTGGCTGCAGAGGATTCCGATAAGGTGCAAACTACCCAGGAGGTGTATCCGGAGGATTCCGATAAGGTGCAAACTACCTCAGAGGTATCTCAGAAAAATATTAAAAAATATCACTAAAACCGAATAAATATAATCATTCTATTTACGTCCCAACGGGGATAAAATCAAATCACGGTTTTTGATAATATTTAACTACAAGCTTGATCTCCTACCGCAAAAACCGATCTTAAATGATTGAGAGGTAATGCAACAATGATGAACTACAAGAAGTACATGCGGCAATATTTTCTCCCCCCGCAGGAGTGCATGGAGTGGACGAAAAAAGACTATATTGAGAAAGCGCCCATCTGGTGCAGCGTCGACCTGCGCGACGGCAACCAGGCCCTGATCGAGCCCATGAGCCTCGAGGAGAAGATCGAGTTTTTCCAGATGCTGGTAAAGGTCGGGTTTAAGGAGATCGAAGTCGGCTTTCCCGCCGCTTCCGAGACGGAGTATGACTTCCTGCGTTCGCTCATTGAGAGAAATATGATCCCGGACGACGTCACAATTCAGGTCCTGACTCAGGCCAGAGAGCACATCATCAGAAAGACATTCGAGGCGGTGAAGGGAGCCCCCAAGGCCGTTGTTCACCTTTACAATGCCACTTCCGTCGCACAGAGGGAGCAGGTCTTTAAGAAGAACAAAGAAGAGATCAAGAAGCTCGCTGTGGACGGCGCAAAGCTTCTGAAGGAGCTGGCGGAAGAGACCGACGGAAACTTCATGTTTGAGTACAGCCCCGAGAGCTTCCACGGAACAGAGGTGGAGTACGCCCTGGAGGTATGCAACGCCGTTCTGGATGTATGGCAGCCTAATCCCGACTGGAAGGCCATTATCAATATTCCGGCGACAGTAGAGACGGCTATGCCCCACATTTTCGCCTCCCAGATCGAGTATCTGAACAAGAATATGAAGTACAGGGACGGCGTAGTGCTCAGCCTCCATCCCCACAACGACCGCGGCTGCGGCGTGGCGGACACAGAACTGGGTATTCTCGCGGGCGCGGACCGCGTCGAGGGAACGCTGTTCGGAAACGGCGAGAGAACCGGTAACGTGGATATAGTCGCAGTGGCTATGAACCTGTTCGCATACGGGATCGATCCCGAACTGGATTTCTCCAATATGCCGCAGATCCGGGAGACCTACGAGAGGCTGACCGGTATGTACGTTCATCCCAGGCAGCCCTATGCGGGCGACCTCGTATTCAGCGCCTTCTCCGGTTCCCACCAGGATGCCATCTCCAAGGGCATGGCGTACAAAGAGCAGAACGATCCCAATAAGTGGACGGTCCCTTATCTCCCGATCGACCCGCAGGACGTCTCGAGAACGTACGATTCGGACGTCATCCGCATCAACAGCCAGTCCGGAAAGGGCGGCGTAGCGTATGTCCTGAGACAGAACTACGCGATCGTGCTCCCCGAGAAGATGAGAGAAGAGGTGGGCTACGCGGTCAAGCAGGTCTCCGACGAGACCCACAGCGAGCTGGCGCCCCAGGCTGTCTACGAGATCTTCACGGACCGCTATGTGGATTACACTCCCCACTTTACGATCCCGGAGTGCCATTTCCGCCAGGCGGACGGCATCATGGCGGAGGCCACGATTGCCGCGGGCAACAACAGAACCGTCGTCGACGCCAACGGAAACGGCCGTCTGGACGCTGTCAGCAATACGATCAAGCAGTATTACGGCATCAGCTACGAGCTCTCCTCCTATGAGGAGCACGCGCTCTCAAGAGGATCCTCCTCCAATGCCATGGCCTATGTCAGCATTCTCTGCAACGGCAAAACATACTGGGGCGTAGGCATTCACGAGGATATCATTCACGCCTCCATCAACGCGCTGGTAGTTGCGGTCAACAAGCTTCCGCAGCTGCAGGACAACGCGCTGGAGAAGGACAACAGGCTGATCGCCATGCTCAACTATATCCAGGCCAACTATCAGACCGTCACGCTCGAGGATATGGCAAAAGAGTTCCATCTCTCCACGCCTTACATCTCCAAGTACATCCGCGAGAAATCCGGCAAGACGTTCGGCGAGCAGGTCACGGCCGTCCGCATGAAGAGAGCCAAGACGCTCCTTCGAAACGGAAATATGACGATCGAGAATATTTCCTACTCCATCGGCTATCCCAACGCGGAGCATTTCTCCAGAGTCTTCAAGAAGACCTTCGAGGTATCTCCGGCCCAGTACCGCAAGATCGCGACCAAGCAGGCGGTGTCCTGACCCGCGACCTCGGCAGCCGGTTCTGAATTGGCGCGGCGCAAAAAGCAGTAAGACAAATAAAGGCCGCAGCGAGAGACTGATCATTCAGCCTTTCGCTGCGGTCTTTTACGCATCATTCGTTTGAGAGCGCCCGGAAGCGCCCGGCAGCCGTTATTCTTTTTCCAGCGCATGAAATGCGGTGCTCAGGTCTTCGTAGATCCCGTAGCAGATCCTGCGGATCTCTTCGTCGGGCTCGGTCAGGTCGGGGATCATAATGGTGCGGCATCCCGCCGCGACGCCCGCGTAAATCCCGTTGCGGCCGTCCTCAAACACGTAGCACTGAGAAGCCGGGAGACCGATCCTCTCGGCGGCGAGAAGGAAAATGTCCGGAGCGGGCTTTCCGTGCTCGACCTCTGTGCCGCTTATTACGGCGTCAAAATAGTCATAGACCCCGGCTTTGTTCAGGTTCCTCCTGATCAGGTCGGGCAGACTGCTGCTGGCAACCGCCATCCTGATGCCGCGCCTCTTCATGCCTTCCAGGATCTCATACAGCCCTTTCTTGACAGGCACTTCTTCCTGCAGGCTTTCATCCACGAGCCGCAGACAGTCGTCGCAGAACCGCTGCGCGTCGACCTCGGGGTAGTAGGAGTGGATCACTTCCACCATATGGCTGCCGCTGGTGCCGCAGACCGCCTTGGGAAATTCGGGATTATGAGGCACGCCGTACAGATCCGCCAGGCGGACCCAGGTATCTCTGTAAATCCGTTCAGTATCAAACATCAGACCGTCCATATCGAAAACAGCACCGCTCAGCATAAGATTTCCTTTCTGTATTTTGCAGTTACTCAGCACCCCAAATCCCAAATGCTTCGGATTCGGGAATAATAATTACAATTTGTTAATAATTGCCTAAATAGAGCGTTCTGCAATTGAACAGTTAGTATAGATTGTATATAATGACGGTAGCATATTATGTAGGTAACTGTCCACTGTCATTTTAAAGAAAAGGAAAAGATAATGAAAAATCTGCAGTACACAGTTAAGAATCCTCTCGGAATCCACGCACGCCCTGCAGCACTCCTCGCCCAGGCATGCACCAATTTCAAGAGCGCGGTAATGATCGAGTGCAACGGCAATGTTGCATCCGGCAATAATGTCCTACAGATCCTCGGACTGCACGCCGCCAAAGGGTCTGTGCTTAATATCACAGCTGACGGCCCCGACGAGGAAGACGCGATCGCGAAGATCGAAGAAGTCCTGGCGGATATCGCGCCCAAGGCAAAGAAGAAAGAGGTCCTCAAGGTCGCTTTCTTCGGCACCAAGGACTATGACCGCATGTTCTTCAGCGAGCTCTCCAGAGACAAGGGCGAAGGGACCTATAATGTCGACATCAAGTATTTCAACAGCCGTCTGACGATCGAGTCCGCGAACCTGGCCAAGGGCTACGACGCTGTCTGCATTTTCGTAAATGATGAAGCGCCCAGGGAAGTAATCGAGATCCTGAGCGAGTGCGGCGTCAAGCTGATCCTTCTTCGCTGCGCCGGCTTCAACAATGTCGACGCCAAGGCGGCGGCAGAGTGCGGCATCACAGTTCTGCGCGTGCCGGCTTATTCTCCTTATGCGGTCGCGGAGCACGCGATGACTATCCTTCAGGCGGCCAACCGCCGGATCCATAAATCCTACATCAAGGTCAAGGACAACAATTTCGCCCTGAGCGGACTCCTCGGACTGGACCTTCACAACAAGGTGGCCGGCATCATGGGAACCGGCAGGATCGGCCAGATCATGGCGAACATCTGCAAGGGTTACGGCATGACCGTACTGGGCTGGGACGCTTTCCCGAACATGAGCCTGGAGGAGAAGGGCCTTTTGAAGTATGTCACCAAGGAGGAACTCCTCAGGAAAGCCGACCTGATCTCGCTCCATGCGCCGCTCGTCATGGGACCGAACGGAACGTATCATCTGATCGATGACAACGCGATCGCCATGATGAAGGACAATGTAATGCTGGTCAACACATCCCGCGGACCGCTGGTCGATCCCGAAGCGCTGATCAGAGGCCTCAAGGCGAACAAGTTCCACTGCGTGGCGCTGGACGTCTACGAGGGAGAGGATCCCAACGTTTACAACGACAGGTCGGACGAGATGATCGACACGGATATCGTGGCAAGGCTGACCATGTTCCCGAACCTGATCCTGACCTCGCACCAGGCCTTCTTCACGAGAGAGGCTCTGCAGGCGATCGCGGCCGTCACCATGGAGAACGCGAGAAACTTCAACGAAGGCCTGCCTTTCGGCATGTCCGAAGTGAAGTGAGGAGACAAAAGGAACCGACACAAGGCGGGCGCCGCAGCGGGCGGTGCCCGTCTCATTTTGTATTATCAGAATCAGACGATTTAGTGCATTGACAAACCGCATTACTGAGTGTAATGTAGTGATCGATTCAATAACTGCTGGGGGAGCAAATGCTGAGACAGCTGCCGTTCGCAAGTGCGGATCGAAGCGGCTGACCCTTATTACTTGAACCGGGTAATACCGGCGTAAGGAAGCACACGGTTGTTGAGTGAGAAGGCATGTCGGGAGACTGACTCCGGTTTTTCGGGACTGCCCTGTCTTGCTCCGACGCCGTGAACCAACTCCCCTCCTGCGAAAAGGAGGTTTTTTTATGTCCAAAAGTGTGAAGATCGTTGTTTTCTGTGCCATGTGCATAGCGCTGGCGAGCGTGACGAGTATGATCAAGGTCTTCGAGTTTCCGACCGGGGGCTCGATCACTCTCTGCTCAACGCTCTTTGCGGTCCTGCCGGGGTATTTCTTCGGCCCGGTCGTCGGGATCGCCGCGGGATTTGCATACGGAATCCTGCAGTTCTTTCTGGGCCCCTATATTTTGACTCCGGTCCAGGTCTTTATCGACTACGGGCTCGCGTTTGCGGCCTTCGGACTGTCGGGATTTTTCGCTTCCCAGAAGTTCGGGCTTCAGAAGGGATACCTGACAGCCTGCGTCGGGCGCTGGTTCTTCGCCTTTCTCTCCGGCTGGATCTTTTTCGGCGAATATGCCTGGGAAGGCTGGAACGCGGCGGCCTATTCCGCCGTCTATAATATCGTCTACATTGTGGGAGAGGCGGTCATCGTGGTGGTACTGATCAGCATTCCCGCTTTTTCCAACGCGCTTGGCAGGGTGAAGAGCGTAGCCTTGCAGAGCTGAAACGAATTTTAGGAAACACCTCCCGTCATCTTTTGTGGTGACGGGAGGTGTTTCATTTCGAGGGGAAGTGTTATACTCATTGAGTAACGTTCCGTTACGTCAAAGAAACATCAGGAGATCATATTTATATGGGAATAAACTTCAGCAGAGTACTGGAACTTGCCATCCCCTGCCTAATGTTCTGGGGGATCCTGGCGGCGTCTCTTGCGCTGGACCGAAGCAGGTTCAGAAACTGCATATTCCTGCTGCTTGCGACAGTGTCGACCGCGCCGCTTCTGTGCGCGCTGACCGGCAGCCACGAGGAGGGAACGGCCAGGGCCCTTTCGATCATAGCCTTCGCGGCGCTTCTGTCCGTGCCGGGGATTCTGATCGGAAACGGCGTGACCATGTACCGCAGGGAGGGAAGGAGCCTGGCCAATCAGCTCTCGCTCATCCTCGGGATCGTGGTTGCAGTGGGAGAGCTGTGCACCTTTCTGTTCTATGTTTTTCCCATATTCTGGTCGGAGGGAAACTGGCAGTTTATCACAACGGGTATGCGAGTGCTCCTGTTCATCAGCCTGTCGATCACTTATGTGTCGGTGATCTTCGCGGCGTTCATGGGATACACGATTTTGCTGCAGCTGATTCCTCCAAAGAGAGATTTTGACTACGTGATCATTCACGGATGCGGCCTGCTGAGGGGAAGAGAAGTGTCGAAACTTCTCGCGGACCGCATCGACAAGGCGATCGAGGTCTACCATAAGGATCCCACGCCTCCGATCCTGATCCCGTCCGGCGGAAAAGGAGAGGACGAGGAGATCTCCGAAGCAGAGGCCATGGAGGCGTATCTCATAGAACACGGGATACCGAGTCAGCAGATTATAAAGGAAGACAAGTCCATGACGACCCGGGAGAACCTGCTGTTCTCGCAAAAGATCATCCGGCAGCGGGGCGGAAGTTCCTACGTCGCGCTGGTAACGAGCAATTATCATGTCTACAGGGCACTGAATTTGTGCGAGAAGATCGATCTGGAGTGCACGGGGATCGGGGCCCATGTCGCCTCGTATTACTGGCCTAGTGCCCTGATCAGAGAGTTCGCGGCTATTATGAGCCAAAAGAAGAATTTCGCCGTGTTCGCGGCGGGGTGGCTCCTCACAGTGGTCCCTTTGCTGTATATGATCATGGGAAACGCCATACAGTAGAAATCCGAGAATTATGACAGAGAATCAAGAGAAGACCGTCCCGAAGCGGACAAAAAAGTTCATAAAGCGGGGGATCTCCGTGATCCTTATGATCGGCGTCCTGATCGCGGCCATGCTCGAAGTGCTGACGCTTACGGAGTACAGGCCCCCCGAACGGGAGCAGGTAGCCATCAACAACTTTGGCTGGGAGTCGGCAAAGCCCGGCGACAGCCTGAAAGTCCTCTCCTGGCAGATCGGATTCGCAGCGGGGGGCGGCAAGGCGGCCGATGAGGAGAGCGTTCGAAGCAACCTTTCCGGGATCGCGAGGGAGACGGCGCAGTTGGATCCCGACGTGGTCTTTCTGCAGGAGGTCGACCGCGACGCGGCAAGATCGCACCGCATCGATGAGATGATCGAGCTGGTCAACGTATTTATAGATGAACATGAGCTCGATTTTACACCCGCCTTCGCGTACAACAGAAGCGTCCTCTTCGTCCCTTATCCCATCCCGCCCACAGGGCTGGTCCGGAGCGGCCTGCTGACACTGACACGAAAGCAGATGGAATCGGCGGAGCGGATCCAGCTTCCAAACGCCGATAAATGGCCGGCCAGACTGGTCGGTTTCAAGCACTGCCTGCTGGTGGAGCGTCTGCCGGTGCAAAACAGCGACAGGGAGCTCGTTCTGATCAACCTTCAGACGGACGCCGGCAGCAGCTCGCAAGGGAAGTCGGAGCAGGAGAAAGCGATCCTCGGGTTCCTGCAGGAGGAGGCGGACAAGGGCAATTATGTCATTGCGGCCGGTGAATTTGATCAGACCTTCAGCGATGCGGACGGAAGTCTTCTGAAGTATTACCCGGAGGGGGGCTGTGTCCTGTCCTCCAATATCGAAGTCCGGTCCTGCGAGAGAAAGAAAACGGGATCCGAATACGCGGGTCATGAGCCGGTTCTGCTGGAGTGCGTGCTCCGGTGACGGCGCCGGCAAAGAGCCTGCCGGCGAGCTTTTGTATGGCACAACAGGAAATGCCTGTGATACATAAATACATTGTTTTTAAGAGCTGATTTATGCAGTATAATTGACATATGAATCAAAACACAGGTGAAGGAGGAAATACACCATGGCAATATTAGTTACAGGCGGAACAGGCTTCATCGGAAGCCACACAGTGGTTGAACTTCTGCAGGCAGGATATGAAGTAGTCATCGCAGACAACCTTTACAATTCAAAGGCTATGGTGGTCGACAGGATCGAAGCGATCACCGGCAAGCGCCCGACATTCTACGAGCTGGATGTCTGTGATAAGCCCGCGTTGGACGCCCTTTTTGAGAAAGAGAAGATCGACGCGGTCATTCACTTCGCAGGATATAAGGCAGTCGGCGAATCTACGAGAAAACCGATCGAATACTACGAGAACAACCTGGGTTCCACGCTGACGCTCTGCAAGTCCATGAGAGAGCACGGCTGCTTCAAGATCGTATTCTCTTCCTCTGCGACCGTCTACGGAGATCCCGCTTTTGTCCCGATCACAGAGGAGTGCCCCAAGGGCATCACGACCAATCCTTACGGCGAGACAAAGTCCATGCAGGAGAGGATCCTCACAGATATATGGAAAGCGGACGATCGCTGGAAAGTTATGCTGCTTCGCTATTTTAACCCGATCGGAGCGCACGAGAGCGGCATGATCGGAGAAGATCCCAAGGGAATCCCCAACAACCTGCTCCCTTACGTGGCCCAGGTGGCTTCCGGCAAGCTGGAGAAGGTCCACGTATTCGGCAACGACTATGACACACCCGACGGAACGGGAATCCGCGACTATATCCATGTCGTCGACCTGGCGAAGGGCCATGTCAAGGCAATCGAGGGCATGGAGAAGCTGGACGGCGTCAATGTCTTCAATCTGGGAACGGGACACGGCTACAGCGTGCTCGACATCATCAAGGCGTTCTCCAAGGCCTGCGGCAAGGAGCTCCCTTATGTGATCGATCCCAGAAGGCCCGGCGACATCGCGGTGTGCTACAGCGATCCCGCCAAGGCCAGGGAGATCCTGGGCTGGACGGCTGAGAAGAATCTCGAGGATATGTGCCGGGACGGCTGGAACTGGCAGAGCAAGAATCCTGACGGATACGTAGAATAAGCCTTCCGGGACCTCTGCCGCCGGTACGGGCGGCAATACGGAAAAAACAGAACAGCTCTCTGCTGCGGAAGCGGCAGAGAGCTATCTTTATGTCGAGAGGGAAGAAAAAACGTGTTATTATGTGTATAACACATGACAGTGCATCAGCTTGCAATGAGGAGGAAGAGCACGTGAAAAACAAGAAAGTTCTGGTTGCTGTCCTTACGGCAGTTCTGATCACAGCGGCCGTGATCGGCGGACTCTGGTTCGCCGGCTTTTTCAAACTTACGCCCATGAAGCTGGCCAGGAGGAGCATGAAGGAACTGGCCAAGGTGCAGTCCTTTGACTCCGATATCCGGATGGAATATGAGGGCACTATCGCGTTTATGGGAAATAACGTGGATTTTGCGCTCACTTCGGACTGTAATCTTAAGGGGGTCGTCAGGACCGGAACGACCTATATGAAAGGGACAATGGGGACAAAGCTTCCGATCCTCGGGGATCTTTCCGTACCTGTGGAAGGATATCAGCAGTATCAGGACACCGGCATGGTCACATATACCAGGTTCCGGAATTCCGACTGGCTGGTGAACGAGGTGCAGCCGGTGCAGGTGCCTGAGGGAGGCGCCCAGTTTAATCTCGACTATAAAGTGGTGCTGGGCATCATGCAGAAGATCTCCGAAGGAGAGATGAAGGCGCAGCTCGCGGAAGAGACGGAACAGCTGCGCGGCCAGGAGGTCTACAGGATGGACATTTCCGTCACCGGAGAACTGATCGGCGAGATTGTTCAGGCTTTGACCGCGTCACAGGGAAACAATGCGGCTCTTCCGGACAATTTTGACATATCAGACGGCGATGCCGCGATCAGACTGTATATCTTCAAGGAGACGAGACTGCCGGCGAAGCTGGTCATCGACTGCACGGCACTGGGCCGGGCAGTGATCCGGAACCTGCTGAAAAACAGCGCGGCGGGGGAATCCGTATCGACGGGAACGAACAGTTTTGTGATCACGGCGGATGTCCTCGCTTACAATACCATCGATGAGATCACCATCCCGCAGGAAGTGATTTCGTCCGCGGTGAAGCCGGAGCAGTTTGATCTGCTCAGTATTTTTATGGGGAAGTGACAGCATATGCCATTTACTTACAACAAGATCGAATACCGCGGTGAAGCGTGCATTGAGATCACAGGCTTCGAAGGGGCCGTCAGGAGCCTTACCTTCCCGGACAGGATCGGGGAGCTGCCGGTGAGAAGCATAGGGAAGCACGCTTTCGCGGGAAGAAAAGATGTGCAGGAGGTGAGTCTCCCTCAGTCTCTGAGGAGGCTTAACCTTTTTGCGTTCCATAATTGTTCCCGGCTCAGAGCAATGTCCCTCTACGACAGTGTCGAAGATTATTATGACGGCGTGATCCGGCAGTGCGGCGCCCTCGAGGAGATCACGATCCGAGGGAGCGGCAGGTCCTTCGCGCTGATGAAGGAGATGCTTGAGGACAATGACCGGGCCATGAGTTTTCATCTGTACCTTCCCGATGGGGAGATCCGCCTCTCTTTCCCCGACTACGCGCTGATCGCCTCGGAGAACACGATGGCGAGGACGATCCAGTTCGCTTACGAGGGAGGCGGCTATGCCTACAGGAACTGCGTCAGAAAAAAGGAGATCAGGTTCCGGGAATATGACCGGCTGTTTCCTTTCATGGAACACGATGACCCGGAGTTCGCGGCCGTGATCGCATCGGACCGGCTTCTGTATGCCCATGACCTGGATTCGTCTTCCGAGGAGAGGTACACTGCGTTTCTGACAGATCACGCGGCGGACGCCCTTAAGACCTTTATCCGAAAGGGACAGATGGACAAGGTGCAGCTGATCACCGAAAACGGGCTCGCGGACGAGGAGGCCCTGTCGGAGGCTTTAAAGCTCGCTTCCGAGAGAAAGGAGACCGCGATCTGCGCGGTACTGATGGAGAGTGGGCGCGGCAGAGAGAGAAAAGGACAGGATCTGTCGCTGCAGCTCGATGACTGGGATGACTGGTAAAGCAAACAGAAAGGGAATCAGAATGTCGCAGACCAGAGAAAAACTGGAGCAGATGGGGTTCCGGATCCTGGACGCGGTGCGCACGGAGCTGCTTTTGTCCATGAGGTTCATGGCTCCCGCCCTGAACAGCCTCGGGTTTAAAATGGATCTGGCGACGTCGTCCGCGGGCACAGACGCCGCCTATATACGGTTCAATCCCGGCTTCCTGCTGCAGGTCTACGTGGAGAGGCCCCGCAGAATGAACAGGATGTATGTGCACATGCTGATGCACTGTCTGTTCCGGCACATGTTTTCGGCGAGGGACCGGGAGGATCCGGAGCTGTGGGACCTGTGCTGTGATATCGCCGCGGAATCGGTGGTGGACTCCATGACGTACGACGTGGTCGCCAGGACCCACTCGCCCTTCAGGGAGGAGTGGTATGAGCGCCTTGAGTCCGAGGTCAAAATACTGACGGCGGAGAAGATCTACGCCTGGTTTTTGGACAGAGAGCGGAACTACGCGGTGGAGGAAGCCCTGCGCAGGGAGTTCACGGTGGACGATCACAGCTTCTGGCAGCGCCTGGAGGACGAGCAGGAGCCGCAGAAGAACCCTCCGGGGACGCCGCCCGGCGCGCCGAACAATGACGGCGAACAGGGGAAGCAGGAGACGGAGCAGAGCTCCCGCGACCTCAAACCGGTCAACCCCAAAGAGGACGAGTGGAAGAAAAACGCCGAAAAGATCGAGGCGGACCTGGATATAATGGGGAAGGAGAGATCTCAGGAATATGGCTCCCTGTCCCGGATCCTTCGCTTTGAGAGCAGGAAACGGACCGATTACAGGGAGTTCCTTCAGAGATTTTCTGTTTTGCGCGAGGAGGCGGGAATCGATCCGGATTCCTTTGATTACGGGTTCTACTATTACGGCATGGAGATGTACGGCAACATGCCGCTCATTGAGGAAAATGAACTGCGGGAGATCCGCAAGGTGGACTCGCTGGTCATCGCCATCGACACGTCGGCGTCCTGCCAGAAAGTGCTGGTGCAGCAGTTTCTGAACGAGACGGCGGACCTTTTGTCGGGGATCGGCAGTTTCTTTAAAAAGACGGAGATCCACCTGATCGAGTGCGACGACCGGGTCCAGAACGACCGGGTGATCACGGACCTCTCCCAGCTGCAGCAGTACGCGCAGGGGTTTGAGGTCAAGGGAGGATTCGGGACGGACTTCCGGCCGGTCTTTAACTATATCGAAGACCTGAGGGCAGCGGGAAAGCTGGAAAACCTCAAAGGACTTATGTACTTTACGGACGGATTCGGGGAGTATCCGAAGAAGCCGACGGATTATGACACGGCGTTCGTGTTCTTCAGGGACGAGGAGCTCGATGACACGGGAGTGCCGGACTGGGCAATCAAGCTGTTTCTGACACCGGAAGGGATGGAGACAGAAGACAGACGCGGGGTAACAAATTGAACATAAAAGTAAACATCAAAGAAGCAAAGCAGGAAGTGATCAACACAGTCAGGGCCTATCTGAAGAAGGATGAGACCGGGGCCTACGAGATCCCTCCGGAGAGACAGCGGCCGATCCTTCTCATGGGACCTCCCGGGATCGGAAAGACCGCCATCATGGAGCAGGTGGCCGGAGAGTGCGGGATCAGCCTGATCTCCTATACGATCACGCACCACACCAGGCAGAGCGCCATAGGACTGCCGTTTATTTCCAGGAAGGAATACGGCGGAACAGAATACGCCGTGACGGAGTACACGATGAGCGAGATCGTGGCTTCCGTTTATGATCAGATCGAGGCCTCCGGGATCTCGGAGGGGATCCTCTTTCTGGACGAGATCAACTGCGTCTCGGAGACGCTGGCTCCGACCATGCTGCAGTTTCTGCAGTACAAGATGTTCGGAAACCACAAGGTGCCGGACGGCTTTATCATTGTCACGGCGGGCAACCCTCCCCAGTACAATAAGTCTGTCCGGGACTTCGACATCGTCACGCTGGACCGCGTCAAGAGGATCGATATCGAGGAGGATTTCTCCGTCTGGAAAGAATACGCCTATCAGGCGGGCATTCACGGCGCGATCCTGTCCTACCTTCAGATCCGCGGGAAGGACTTTTACAGTGTCAAAACACAGATCGACGGCAGGCAGTTCGTGACAGCAAGGGGCTGGGAAGACCTCTCAAGGATCATCAAGGTCTACGAGGAGCTGGGGATCGAGGTCGGAGAGCGGCTCTGCATCCAGTACCTGCAGGACCCGGAGATCGCGTCCGGTTTCGCGTCCTATTACGAGCTGTACAGCAAATACCGCACGCTGTACAGAATCCCTGAGATCCTGGAAGGGGCGGTCCCCGAGGAGAGCGCGGCGCTCAGAGAAGCGCCCTTTGACGAGAAGCTCAGTATTCTGGGGCTCCTCATCGATAGCCTGAATGGGGAATTCCGGTCTTATGCGGAGAACCTGAGCGTGCAGAAGCGCGTTCTGGAGGAGCTGACCGCCCTGCGGGCGGATCTGAAAGAGGCCGCGAGAGGGGCCGCAGACGGTTCTCTGTCGAGGGAGGACTGCAGTGCCCGAAAGCTCCTGGCAGCGCGCAGACTCGCGTGCGAAAAGGAGATGGCCCGCCGGAAAAACGCCAGGATGCTGGACAAAGAGAGCGAGAGGGCGGAAAAGAAGGTTTGCATGAGGCTCATGGAGATGGAAAAGCTCCTTGCGGTGAACGGAAGCGGGGATGCCAGGAAGGATTTCGGCCTCCTGAAACGGGCCTTCGACGAGGCGGAGAGCCGCAGAAAAGAGGAGATCGCGGACGCGGACAGACATCTCAGTGGCAGTTTCCGATTCCTGTCGGCCACATTCGGCGAGGGACAGGAGATCGTGCTGTTTCTGTCGGAGCTCACGGCCGGATATTACAGCCTCAAGTTCGTCAATGAGTGCGGGAACGAGGCTTATTACAGGTATAACCGGCTCCTGCTCCTGAAGGACCGCAGGGAAGCGCTGCAGCAGGAGGCGCTGCAGCTTCTGGAGGACTGAGTATGGCTTTCTGGGGATACCGGCCGGTACTGCCGGAGTTTGAGATGGAGGATCCCAAAGGGGATTTCAGGACCTCAGAGGTCATCGAGCAATATCATCTGAGCGGCAGAGCCCTGTACATGCCCGGAGGCGGGTTTTCGTGGAAGTATCTGCCGCTGGACAGGATCCGGGGCGTGATCCCGGGCAGAGAGAGACGGGACGAGGAGAGCGCCATGGGCGGCTATCACATAGAGCAGCCGACGGTCCGCGTGATCCACGAGGGCGGCGTCGAGATCCTGACGCTGGAAAGCGCAAGAGAGGCGGACAGGCTGTTTTCGCTCCTGAAGAAAAACTACTGAATCAGAGACAAAATAAGAGACAGAATAAGAGACAGCGAAAGGAGGGGCACGGTTGAAAAATTTCAAAATGGTCGTAAGTTATGACGGGACGCGCTATTTTGGCTGGGAACACCAGCCGGACACGGAGATGACCATCCAGGGGAAACTGGAAAAAGTGCTCAGCCAGATGCTGGATCTCCCCGAAGGGGAGTCCGTGACCGTGATCGGCGCAGGGCGCACGGACGCGGGCGTGCACGCGAGGGCCATGACTTGCAACGTACTCCTCGATACGGACAAGTCCGAGGAGGAGGTGCAGGACTACATGAACCGGTACCTCCCGGACGACATCAGCGTAAACAGTGTGAAGCTGGCCGCAGAGCGCTTTCACAGCCGCTTTAAGGCCATCGGCAAGACCTATCGATACACCTGCTGGTGCGGGAAGACCAAACCGGTCTTTGACAGGCGCTATGTGACCGTCCTGGACCGGCAGCCGGACCTTACGCGCATGCGGGACGCCGCTGAATACCTGACAGGCATGCATGACTACAAGAGCTTCTGCGGCAATGCCAGGATGAAGAAGTCGACCGTCAGGGTCGTGGATGTGATCCGGATCGAGCAGAGCGGCAATTATATAAGATTCTACTATCACGGCAACGGATTTCTCCAGAATATGGTCCGGATCATGACGGGGACACTTCTGGAAGTGGGATTTGGCAAAAAAGAACCGGAGGACATCTCGAAGATCATTGAGGCCAGGGACCGGAGCAAAGCGGGCTTTACGGCGCCCGCACAGGGTCTGTGCCTGATGAAAGTCGACTATTGATCTCCTGATGGAGAGGGCGGAGGAGAGATGATGATCGATAAATACAAAGATGAGTTATTGTGTTCTTTTCTGGACAGCTACTGCCGCATTTATTTGATCGATCTCGAGAAGGATACGATCGTCAAAATACTGGAGGCCGAGCAGGAGACCTGGGAGGATCCGGTAAAACAGAAGAAATATTCCGAATTCAACAGAATCTACAGCTACAGCATGCTGGAACCGGAGTACAGCGCATGGCGCGAGATGATTGGAAGTATTGAGAACATCCGGAAGGTGTTGGCGGACAGAAACAGCTTCACGCTCTCTTATCAGATGAAGGACGGGAGATGGATGAAGGTGGAGAACCGCATCCTGGAAAAGCAGGGCGGCGTTCCCGTCAAAGTATTTGCCTGCATTCCCAAAGAGGAAAAAGGGCAGATGGCGGAGAACGAGAAGATCTTGAAAGAAGGGCACACTATAATCACGTCCCCGACGGAGCGCAGGCTGAACGAAGAGAGAGAAAAGCTGATCAAAGGTGTCCTGGCCTTCGACTCCATCTCCACCTTTGAGATCAACGTCACCCGCAATAAAGTGATCTCCTACATCAACCGGAATGAAGACCTGTACTACACTGACAGGGGCTTCGAAATACCCGGAGATTTTGACAGCTATACGGAGTATTGGGCCACGAGGATCCTGTCCGACAACGCGGAGCAGTTCCGGGAACTGGTGAAAAGAGAGAACCTGATCACTATGTACGGGATGGGGGAGAGAGATCCCTGGATCGAATACATGGTGCAGGATAAGTTCGGAAACCGCGTCTGGCTCAGGGAGATCATCGCGCTGTCCAAGAACGAGGTGACCGGCGACATCATGGCCGTGATCATCGTGCGCGATATCACGGAGCGCAAGAAGATTGAGTTCGAGAATACAAGGCGCCTGGACCTGATCATGGGTTTGACCGGCGACTATGAGTCGGTCTATTTCGTGGACCTTGAGACGGACTCCTACGATATCTACAGGCGCCAGGACACGATCACGACAAAGTACAGCAGCGTATTTCTGCCCAGTTATTCGGATACCATTGAGGCCTTCGCCTACAAGGGAGTCTACAGGCAGGACAGGGAAAATTTCATCCGGCTTCTCAGCATCGATACGATCCGGAAGACGCTGGAAAAGAAAAACGGGTTTACCTTCTCCTTCAGGAGCGGAAACACCGGCGCGCCGCAGTACTATCAGGTAAAGTGCGTGCGGATCGGCAGCGGAAGGCAGATGCAGATCCTGCTGGGATTTGCCAACATTGAGGAGGAGAGACAGGAAGAACTCCGAAAGAGGAGACTTCTGGAGGATGCCCTGGAACAGGCCAGGCACGCGGTCGACGCCAAGAACACCTTCCTGTCCAATATGTCCCACGACATCCGAACGCCCATGAACGCGATCATAGGGTTTGCCAATATCGCCCGCGCGCATTCGGACGAGCCGGACAGGGTCATGGACAGCCTGAACAAGATAATCGCATCCAGCAACCATCTGCTGCAGCTGATCAACAACGTTCTGGACATGAGCCGCATAGAGAGCGGAAGGATGGTGCTGGAGGAGACCTGGGTCGATATCCGGGAGATCGTGCAGGAAGTGACGGACCTTATGAAACCGGAGATCCTCTCCCACAGGCATGAGTACGAGATCAGAGTCGCCGAAAACATACCGGACCTTGTGCTCTGCGACAAGCTCAGGGTCACGCAGCTTCTTCTGAACCTTTTGAGCAACGCGGTCAAGTATACGCCCCGGCAGGGAAGGGTCCGTCTGTCGGTCGCAGAGGGGATCGGAGCTCCTGTCGGCTATTTTGCTCTGGAGTTTGTCATAAGCGACACCGGCATCGGAATGAGCAAGGAGTTCCAGAAGCGCATCTTCGAGCCCTTTGAGAGAGAGAATAATTCCACCGTCAGCAAAGTGATGGGAAGCGGCCTGGGAATGTCGATCTGCAAGGGAATCGTGGACTCCATGGGGGGCTCCATGACGATAGACAGCCGGCAGGGGAGAGGGTCCGTAGTCACTGTGAATCTCGCCATGCGCTACAAGGGCAAGGATAGCGGGGAGATGCAGGCGACGGGAATACCGTCCGAGAGCGCGGGGAGAGAGTCTTTCTCCTCCCGCTACGCGGTGTTCAGCAAAGCGGCGGACGCGCCTGTAAGGAAGAAAAAGAGCGAGACCAGGATCCTGGTCGTGGAAGACAACGCGCTCAACCGGGAGATTGCCAAAGAGCTGCTGGAAGATGAGGGCTATATGGTGGAGACGGCGGAGGACGGAGAGACCTCGATCAATATGATCCGAAGATCCGACCGGGGATATTTTGACGCCGTGCTGATGGACATCCAGATGCCGGGCATCGACGGCTATGAGGCGGCCAGAAGCATAAGGAAGATGCACGACAACGAGCACGCCCGGCTTCCGATCATCGCGATGACGGCGAACGCGTTTGAAGAGGATATGGAGAGAGCCCGCAGCGCGGGTATGAACGCCTATATCGCCAAACCGGTGGAGCCGGAGGCCATCAAGCTGGTCCTGGAGCAGGTGATGACGCCGGAAGATACACAGGACGATATATAAGGAGAAGAATTTGAAAACTGCACTTGCAAGTGATTTTGACAACACGCTGTTCTTTATGGACACCGAGGAGAGGTTCAAGGCACAGGATATCTTTGAGATCCTCTTTTACCAGAAGAGGGGCGGATGCTTCGGGATCTGCACGGGAAGGTCCCCCGACAGCATTCTGGACACGGTGGGGAGTTTTATGCATCCCGATTTCATCATCTCGGTGAGCGGCGCGCTCATCGTTGACGGAAATGGAAATATCCTGGACAGCCACGCTCTTTCGCCGCAGACGACGCAGGCGATTATGAAGGACTACGACAGCGAAGCCGTGATGGTCGTCCACGCGGGCGGAAAAGTCTACACTCTCGGAAAAGCCGAATATCCCCTGCAGATCTGCATTAAAGACTTTGCGGAGCTGCCGCAGGACTCTATTTACGGCATCTCCATGCGTTTTAAAGACGAGAAGGCGGCGGCAGAGGCCGCCATGGCCATCAAAGAAAAATACGGCGCTTACGCCGCGCCGTATCAGAATGTGAGAAATGTGGACGTGGTAGCAGCAGGCTGTTCCAAGGGGACAGGAGCCTCCAAGGTCAAGGAACACTTCGGGATCGATAAGCTGGGCGGAATCGGAGATTCGTTCAATGACCTGCCTCTCCTCGAGGCCTCCGACGTCGGATTTACTTTCCCCAACGCCCCTTTAAAGCTGAGGGAAGCGGCGGACGAGATCGTCCTCTCCGTGGCGCATGCCATCGAAAAGCTGGGGTGAGCCGGCAGGCTGCCTGCCGGCCGCGCACTTGCGGAAAGGGAACTTTTGGCCTGCGGGCAGCTGCCTCGCATGAGAGTTCCTCACTCCGCGAACTTTGAGAGCGCTTCTTCCCAGGCCGTCTGCTGCGGCCAGGAATCATCGTCCAGGGTCTCCCTGAGAAAACGGAAGTAGAAGGTCAGCTTTTCCTGCACATGGCGGCCGGCAAAGCACTCCTCATACGGAGACTTTCCGGACAGAAGATTCTCCATCAGGCGGGCCCTGTCTTCCATGGGAAATGTCTTGCTGTAGGGATCTATAAACCATACGTCTCCGGGGGCGGAGCCGCCCATGGCCGTGTGGTCGAGGCTTCCGGAGTACTCATAGCTCTCGCCGTTCTCATCGATATAGGCGTAATAGTAGGAGAAGCCTTCCGGATTCAGGTTGTTCCAGGCCTCCTCGTCCAGGGATCCTTCCCCTGCGAAACGGTAGTCCGCCGCATGCGTCAGCTCGTGGATCACCGTGTCGGGGCTCAGGTCATCGTTAAGATCGAAGGCGAGCTGCATGGTCCCGTTGGACTCGGTGGCGAAGGCGCCAGCATTGGAAATATTGGTCCCGGCGTTCAGGGGACTGAGCGAACCTGTCAGGTAGAAGGCGATATCTCTGTAATACGTTCCCTTGAGGGCGTCGAAGTAATTGTCCGGATAATAGGAGAGAACGTTTTCCAGGACGGACAGGGAGCCGTCTATAATGGCCTGCTCCTCAAAGGGCTGCGCGCTGTAATCCGCGAATTCCGCAGGGACATTGGCGCCGATCAGGACGCGGATACCATATCTGTCTTCCAGAGCCTCTGCTCTTTTTGTGAGATTACCGTAGTCGACGGTTTCCGGCGCGGTGTACTCGGAAGTCGAGGGTCCATCCCACTGCTCACTCCGGCAGGAGGCGGTGTCCCACAAGTAAATGTGCACCGGACGGCCTTCTTCATCGCTGAGCATCCACAGGCACCAGTCCTCACACAGAGACAGGGGACAGGTGGAAAAGGCCAGGAAGGAGTCCTGTGTGTTTTCGGAATCCGGCGCGGCGTCTGCGGTGCTGTCCGGCTCCGGTGCGGCGTCCTCCGCGCTCAGGAGGGCGATTATGTCATCCGGCAGGGTCATCTCTTTTTTGACATGGGCCGAAGGGGAACAGACGGAGACGGCGGGCTTTGTCCGGAATGTGGAGCCCAGAAGGAGCCCGTCCGAATAGACGGAAAACCTGGAAGGATTTATGTCGGAGAGATAATAGTTGCTCCCTCCGCTGTCGGGGTCGACATCCACGTAGACCTGCTGGGACGGGTCGCGCCTGGAATAGGTGGAAAAAGTGAGCTTGCCTTCTGCTCCGCTCACGACCGGCGTGAAGGCCCCGTATTCACAGGGGAGTGTCCATGTGACAGAAAGCTGTCCGTTTTCCGTAATCTTATATAGAATACCTCTGTCGGAGGAGAGGAGGAGACTTCCGTCAAGCACGTAAAGCTCGCCGTCTCTGAGATGGGCCGGAAGAACGACCGCTTCGGCGCCGCTGCCGGGCCTGTACACAATGCCGTTCTCACGGTCGTGAATGATCAGGGGATCGGCGGCGAGAAAGTTCATTTGCGCGGATCCGTCACTCCTGCTTCCCGGCATTTCCTCTTTAGTGAAGGCGCAAAGCTCCTTCCTTCCGAAATCGGTGAGATCGAGGAGCTGCACGGAATAGCCCGCAATAGTCCCGTCCTGCGCTTTTTCTCCCTCCAGAAGGAGAATATGAGTCTCGTCGTACATCCCGGCGCAGCAGAGGACTTTTCCCTCTTCGGGGCGGCACGGCGCAGTGATCTCATAGAGGGCTCCCTGGCCGGAGGAGAGAGGGATCTCATAGGAAGCGAGATTCTTGCAGACCTGCCGTTTTTCCTGCGTCTGAGACGATCCGCCGCAGGAACCGAGCAGGATGACGGCGGCAAGGAGCAGGCAAAACAGTGAGAAGCTGCGGAGCTTGTATAAAATGCGGCACCGGCGTTCATCGATGCAGCGTACAGTTGACTTAAGCATATGGGTTACCTTGTAGTAGAATTTTGTCTGTGTTATTGAATTGTGATCATTTAAACTTGTGTTCACTTAATTAGTAGATTACCCCTGTCGGGAACGGCAGGCAAGAACCAATGCATGAAGGCAGGAGGCAGAATGAAGAAATTAGGTTTTATCGGCGTAGGAAATATGGCAGGTGCCATGATCGGCGGGATCCTCAGAAGCGGCAAGGCGCAGCCGGGGGACATCATAGGGTCATGCAGGTCGCAGAAGGGCGCGGAGCGCGCGAGGGAGCAGTATTCCATAGAGATGACTACGGACAACCGCGAAGTGGCGCAGAATGCGTCCATTCTCTTTCTGTCTGTAAAACCACAGTTCCTGGACGGCGTGCTCGAGGAGATCGGGGACGTGATCCGCGGCGACCAGCTGGTGGTCAGCATCGTGGCGGGCCGCAGCATCGCCTATTTCAAGAAGATGCTGGGAGAGAGTGTGCGTATCGTGCGGCTCATGCCCAACACGCCGGCTCTCGTGGGCGCCGGCATGACGGCCGGCTGCTGCAGTGAAGCGGTGAGCGGCGAAGAGATGGAGACCGTAGGAGACCTGTGCAGGACGTTCGGACTGTTTGAGATCTTGCCGGAAAATCTGTTTGACGCGGTGACCGGCGTGAGCGGAAGCTCTCCGGCCTATGTCTTCATGTTTATGGAAGCCATGGCGGACGCCGCCGTACTGGCCGGCATGCCAAGAGCGCAGGCCTACAGGTTCGTCGGCCAGGCGGTCCTGGGCAGCGCGAAGATGATGCTGGATACCGGAAAGCATCCCGGGGAGCTCAAGGATATGGTCACATCGCCGGCAGGGACGACGATCGAGGCTGTCAGAGTTCTTGAGGAGAAAGGCCTGCGAAGCGCGGTAATGGAAGGAACGGGCGCCTGTATTAAGAAATGTGCGCAGATGAACGCGTCAAAAGACTGATAATCGTTGCATTTGTCAAACAAATGGAGTATCTTAATTAAGATATTGTCTTTTGATGCATTATTTGTCCGAAATTAAGGAGTTATTGAGAATGAGCAGTAGCAAGGTGAGCCCACAGAAGAGGAGGCCTCCCAGAAAGAAGAGCGCTGTCAGCAAGAAAAAAGCGCAGCGCAGGAAGATCAACAAATACATTCGGATCACCGGACGAGTAGCCTTTATCATTCAGGCGCTGCTGTCCCTGATCATGATCGTTACAATAGGAAGAACGGGAATGCTTCCCTGGAAGTACATAGTCCTGATCTTCCTCGGACTGGTTGTCCTCTCGGCGATCACATTCGCGATGAACCTCAAGAGGAACAGGAAGATCCGACTGGCGGGAGCCGGGATCAGCGTAGTAGCGATCATATTTATCCTTGTATTTACCAACTATTTCAACAGGACAATCGGACTGATCTCGGGCGGTGAGAAAGCGCTCAAGACAGACAACATGATCGTTGTCGTAAGGGCGGATGATCCCGCCAAGGACCTCAAGGATGCCAAGGATTACAAATACGGCATCCATCCGACTTCGAGCGGAAGCGACGCCATGATCACCGACATCGAAGGGGCCCTCTCCTCCAAGATCAAGGTGGAGGAGTACAGCAGCGATATAGAGGCCGCCAAGGCGCTCCTGGACGGAAAAGTGGACGCGGCGATCTATAATAAGGCTTATACGTCCATCATAGCGGAGTCCCTCGAAAACGATGAATATGAAGACCAGGTCAGAGTGCTGTATCAGTACGGCATTCAGACCAGCATCGAGAAAGAGAGCGTCGATGTGGGCGAGCCCTTCAACGTGCTGATCAGCGGTATCGATGTCTACGGCGACATCTCCCAGACCAGCCGAAGCGACGTCAACATCATCGTGACAGTCAACCCCAAGACGAAAAAGGTTCTTCTGACGTCCACGCCCCGTGACTATTTTGTCCCGATCCCGGATGTATCGAACGGCGTCAGAGATAAGCTCACCCACGCCGGAATCTACGGCGTCGACGCCTCGATGAGAACGCTCGAAGAGCTGTACGGCATCGATATCACGTATTTCGTCCGTGTCAACTTCGATACGCTGATCAAGCTCGTGGACGCTATGGACGGCCTCGACGTCTATGTCGAGTACCCGTTTGACTGCTACACGGATGAATATCATTTCGACAAGGGATGGCACGACATGTTCGGCGACCAGGTGCTCGCGTTCTGCCGTGAGAGATACAGCTTCGCGGACGGCGACAACCAGCGCGGACGCAACCAGGAGCAGGTCCTCAAGGCCCTGATCGAAAAGCTCCTCTCTCCCGCGATCCTGCCGCACTACGCGGAGATCCTGGACAGCCTGGACGGATTCTTCCAGCTCAACATGCCTCAGGAGAAGATCGCGGAGCTGGTCAACATGCAGCTTACGGACAACGCCAGCTGGCAGATCCTCAAGCAGACAGCCGAGCAGGGCGAGAGCGCGCTGGAGACCACCTACTCCGCAGGCAGCACGCCCCTGTATATCATGTGGCCTGATGACGCGAGTGTTAAGACCAACACCGCGAGAATCGAGATGATCATGAGCGAAGGGTACACATCCAATGTGGAAAATACCGAGAAGGCACAGAACAGCGCAGAGAATACTGTTGCGGCGCAGAACTGAATGACTGAAGGAATGTAAAAAGGCCGCCAGCCCGGGAATGAATCCCGGCCGGCGGCCTTTTCATCGCACATGAGGTGCGAACCATAATCCTCTTTTTTTGATATTCAGGTTTTCAGTGTTCGAATACGGATTCGTAGATCACCCGGCGTCTCTTGTTTCCTACGAACACAAATCCCATCCTGTAGACGAGAATGTAGGAAAAGAGAGCAAATCCCGTGGCGATCAGCACATCTGAGAAAGAGTGCTGTTTGAGGAACATCGTCGACAAAATGATCAGGAAGCCGAACAATGTCATTGCTATCTTGCTCGCTCGCGCCCTCACAAGCCCGGCGTCTGTCTTCCACACGGCGATCATCACGCACAGGGAATTGTAAACGTGAATGCTCGGCGTCACATTGGTGGGCGTGTCGATCGCGTACAGCCTCTCACACAGATAGGTGAAGAAATTGTGTCTGGGCATCGTCTCCGGCCTCAGCAGCAGAATGTTGGGGAAGAAGACGGAGATTGCCAGGAATACCGTCATGCCGATCACCAGGAATGCGGCGGCTTCGTGATAACTCTGTTCGTCCTGCAGAAACAGGTAGAACGCAAATCCGAAGACGTAAACAAACCACAGAAGGTACGGTATGATAAACACCTCACAAAAGGGGATCATGTCATCGACGGCAGTATGGATTACCGTGTAGCGCAGGCAGTTCCGGTTCTCGATCAAAGCAAATGAAACGAGATAAAACACACCGTATAATGCCATCGGCAGAGCGACCTTGAGCTTGTAGCGGATGATCTCCCGCATACTCTTGCCTGCGAGCGGTCCGTATCCGTATCCTGAATCCCAAATTTGATCTTTCATAAGTAATCTCCTTTGAAATATCCAAAATACTTTGCTGTTTTTAAGTCACATTTAGTCCGCATGCAATACTACATCCAAAACGGAAAAAAAACAAGAGCGAGTAAAAAATGTTCGAAAAATGGAGCAGTTTGAACAACTGAACCGAAATCCTGCATTCCCGATTTAGTGGAAGATTCTCTTGCAGAGCCTTTTGGTCCTTGCTATACTACACATTGGCAACTTAAAAAAAGACAAATGTCCGTCAGACAGAACACTCACACAGGAGGAGTTACATGTATTCGATCGAAGAAGTTAGAATGACAGATCCGGAAATCGCAGCTGCCATTGAAAAAGAGATAAAGAGACAGAACGACCATATCGAACTGATCGCTTCCGAGAACTGGACCAGCAAGGCTGTCATGGCCGCGATGGGAAGCCCTCTTACCAATAAATATGCTGAAGGATATTCCGGGAAACGTTACTACGGCGGATGCTATGTGATCGATGAGATTGAAACTCTTGCGATCGAGAGAGCAAAGAAACTCTTCGGCTGTGATTACGCAAATGTGCAGCCCCATTCGGGAGCACAGGCTAATCTGGCGGTTGAATTTGCAATCCTTAAGCCCGGCGATACCATGATGGGCATGAACCTCAACCAGGGCGGCCACCTGACACACGGAAGCGCCGCCAACATCTCCGGCAGCTACTTTAATATCGTGCCTTACGGCGTAGACGAGAACGGCTTTATCGACTATGACGAGCTTAAGAGAATCGCCATCGAGGCGAAACCCAAGCTCATCATTGCGGGCGCTTCCGCTTACGGAAGAACCATCGATTTTGCCAAGTTCAGAGAAGCGGCGGACGCCTGCGGCGCAGTCCTTATGGCTGACATCGCGCACATCGCCGGCCTTGTGGCGGCGGGCCTTCATCCGAGTCCCTTCCCCTATGCGGATGTTGTGACAACTACGACCCACAAGACCCTCAGAGGTCCCAGAGGCGGCCTGATCCTGGCAAACGAGGAAGCGGCCAAGAAGTACAACTTCAACAAGGCTGTTTTCCCGGGCATTCAGGGCGGCCCTCTCGAGCATGTGATTGCTGCTAAGGCTGTCTGCTTCAAGGAAGCGCTCGATCCTTCCTTCAAGGTCTACGCGCAGAATGTTCTCGACAATGCGCAGGCACTTTGCAAGGGCCTTCAGGCAAGAGGAATCGACATCGTCTCCGGCGGCACTGACAACCACCTGATGCTGGTTGACCTTACGCGCACCGGCCTCACCGGAAAGCAGGTCGAAAAGCTCCTTGACGACGCCAACATCACTGCCAACAAGAACACGATCCCCAACGAACAGAGATCTCCCTTCGTGACCAGCGGAATCCGTCTCGGTTCTCCCGCGGCTACGACCAGAGGCCTGAACACGGAAGATTTCGACCGCGTGGCCGAGGCAATCTCCATCGTGATTAATAAGCAGGAAGACGGCATCGAAGAGGCGAAGGCAATCGTCAAGACGATCACAGACAAGTATCCTCTGAACTAAAGTGACTAAAAGCGTGTGGAAGATAAATAGTCTTTCACACGCTTTCCTTTTGCCTTTAAAAGACTGAAAATTCAGATAATAATAAAACAAAAATATAAGTTGTTGACAAATTGCACCTGATTTTGTACAATAAACTCACAAAGAAAAACAAAAACTCCTCAACAAAGAGGAAGAAAGGAAGGACAGATCACTCCACTGGAGTACCTATAAGGTAACTTTAGTAACTGTATTTGATACCTACAAACATCCGAATTAAGTACACGCAGATAGCGGCGAATTTCATTTGAGCAGATTATTTCTTTACAAACTGTAAAATTGATCTGATAGCTGCCTGACAAAACAGAGGATTCGATGTCAACCGAAGAACTCATGAATGCAGACAAGCAAACAAATGAATCCACAAGAGATAAAAACCAAGGCTTCTGATCTGATCGGAAACCGGAAAGATGCAGGATGAGAAGTATCCGGATCTAATCCCATATTTCAGATCATCGCATCAATCAAACAGTAGATCAGCTTCATCAAGCAGGTAAGTTCTCGAAGGATACATTCTCAGATTTCTCGAACAGAATGATAAGAAAGCATCTAATAAGAGGGTCGGCACTCAGATGCAGGAAGTCAGCCATGAACACCGCAGTACAATCAGTACAAAAAGAGAAATGGTGGAAAGATAAGGATCATACAGAAAAGTTCAAGGAGGGTTATACCATTGGACAAGGCACACTAAGAAAGGGTACCGGTCGTAAAGAAGATCAGTACCCTTTCTTAATGCGTTTTGGAATTCAGATGGCGGATTCGGCTTATGAATGCGAAATGCCGTAGCGACCGTGAAGCAGTCGCTGCGGCATTTTTATAACCGTATCCAGAACAGTATTCAGAACATTATTCAGAACGGAAACAGTTTCCGCCTGCGGCCGGACTTCTTTTCCGAGGAAGCCGCCGTTTTGGAAGCTTTCCTGCGGCTGCCGGTCCCGGATTTCCCGGAAGCGGAGCGGGCGCGCTTTTCTTCCGCGGCAGCTTTTCGGGCCGCGTTCTTGCCGGCTGTGGCCAGCATCAGCTTGATGCGGTTGAGCTGGTTGACTTCGCTGGCGCCAGGATCGTAGTCGATGGCGGCGATATTGGCCATGGGGTAGAGACTGCGGATGTGCTTGATGACACCCTTGCCCACCACGTGGTTGGGGAGACAGCCGAAAGGCTGAATGCACACGATGTTCTCGACGCCGCTGTGGATCAGCTCGATCATCTCTCCGGTGAGGAACCACCCCTCGCCCGTCTCATTGCCGATACTGACGATGGGCTCCGCATATTTGACCAGCTGATAAATGCTGGTGGACGGCTCGAAGTGCCGGCTCTTCTTGTAGGCTCGGTTGATGGGGCCCAGAAGGGTCTCTATGGTCCTGATGCCCGCGTTGCAGAGCATAGCGGTCTTCTTGCTGGTCCCGAGGTTTTCCGCCTTGTAGACCTGGTTGTAGAAGCAGTAGAGCATGAAGCCCATCAGGTCGGGAACGCTCGCCTCCGCGCCTTCCTGCTCCAGGAGGTCCACCAGATGGTTGTTGGCGGCGGGCGCGTATTTGACCAGGATCTCTCCGACGATGCCGACGCGGGGCTTTCTCTCCTCGCGGATCGGGATATTGTCGAAGTCGCGGATCATCTCTATGGCTAATCTCTGAACCTTGGGGACATTGAGTCCGGAGGTCTTCGTAAGGAAATCGGAGCACCGGCGGAGCCATTTCTGATGGCACTCCTCAACGCTGCCTTCACGAAGCTCATAGGGACGCATTCTGTAGATGCAGCGCATCATGACGTCGCCCAGTACGATTCCGAACGCGGCGCGGCCGATGAGCTTGAGGTCCAGCTTGAAGCCGGGATTCTCCTCGAGACCGGACATATTGGCGCTGATGACCGGGATCTGTTCCATGCCGGCCTTTTTGAGGGCGCGGCGGATGAAGCCGACGTAGTTGGAGGCGCGGCAGCCGCCGCCGGTCTGCGTCATGATGACAGCAGTCCTATTCAGGTCATATTTGCCCGAACTGAGGGCTTCCATGATCTGTCCCACAACGAACAGGGACGGATAGCAGGCGTCGTTGTTTACATATTTGAGGCCGTAGTCCACCGCCTTGCGGTTGTCGTTGGGCAGGACGACCAGGTTGTAGCCGCAGGCACGCACCGCCGGTTCGAGCAGGTCGAAGTGGATCGGCGACATCTGCGGGGCAAGAATCGTAAAGTTCTTGCGCATGTCCTCTGTGAAGGGGACTTTTTTGATCGCGGTCTGGCGCATCCTGCGTTTGGTCTTTTTGGCGTCGCGAATGCGGATGGCGGCGATCAGGGAGCGCACACGGATGCGGGCGCTGCCCAGGTTGTTGACTTCATCAATCTTGAGGCAGGTGTATATTTTGTCAGAACCGGACAAAATATCGTCCACCTGGTCGGTCGTGACGGCATCGATGCCGCAGCCGAAGGAATTGAGCTGGATCAGGTCCAGATCATCTCTTCCCCGCACATAGCTGGCGGCGGCGTACAGTCTCGAGTGGTACATCCACTGGTCCAGAACGACGATGGGCCGCTCGGGATCCTGCAGGTGGGAGATGGAGTCCTCGGAGAGGACGGCGATCCCGTAAGAATTGATCATCTCGGGAATGCCGTGGTTGATCTCCGGATCCACGTGGTAGGGACGTCCCGCCAGGACGATGCCCTTTACATTATGATCCTCCATGTATTTGAGGATCTCCTCACCTTTTTTCTGAATGTCGCGCCGGCAGTTCATGAGCTCTGTCCAGCCGCTGTAGGCTGCCTCCTCGACTTCCTTCTCGGGGATGGAGGAGAACTCCTTTTTCAAAGCGGCGCTGACCGTAGCGACACTTGTGAAAGCCATGAATGGATTGCGGAAATCCACTTCGCCCCTTCCGATCTCCTCCACGTTATTGCGGATGTTCTCCGGATAGGAGGTGACAATGGGGCAGTTGTAGTGGTTGTCCGCCTTGTCAAATTCCGTGCGCTCGTAGAAGAGAGACGGATAGAAGATGAAGTCCACGCCTTTCCTGATCAGCCACATGATGTGGCCGTGCACTATTTTGGCAGGGTAGCAGGCCGACTCGCTGGGAATCGACTCGATGCCCATCTCATACACCTTATGGGTGGAGAGCGGGGAGATCACGACGCGGTAGCCGAGCTTCGAGAAGAAGGTCGCCCAGAAGGGGTAGTTCTCGTAGATGTTCAGCACGCGCGGGATTCCGACGGTTCCGCGGTACGCCTCCTCTTTGGAGAGGGGCTTGTAGGCGAAGATCCGCCTGAGCTTGTATTTGTAAATGTTAGGGATATCGTTCTTTTTGATCTCCTGGCCGAGTCCGCGCTCGCAGCGGTTGCCGGAGATATATTCGCGCCCGCCGCTGAAGTGGTTGACGGTCAGCCGGCAGTTGTTGTTGCACTTTCCGCAGTTGCGGATCGAGGTCTCGAACTGAAGGTTCTCGATTTCGTCAAAAGAGAGCATGGTGCCGGGCGTCTCCCCGTCATAGCGCTCTCTGGCGATCAGGGCCGCGCCGAAAGCGCCCATGATGCCGGCGATATCGGGACGGATGACCTGGCCGTCGGAGATCAGCTCCAGGCTTCGCAGAACGGCGTCATTGTAGAAGGTGCCGCCCTGTACGACGATGTTGCGGCCCAGCTGGGACGCGTCGGAGACCTTGATGACCTTGAACAGCGCGTTCTTTACGACGGAGTAGGCAAGGCCCGCGGAGATGTCGGAGACTTCCGCGCCTTCCTTCTGCGCCTGTTTGACGCGGGAATTCATAAACACGGTGCAGCGCGTGCCCAGATCGATGGGGTGCTCCGCGAAGAGCGCCGCCTGGGCAAAATCCTGCACGCTGTAGTCCAGCGACTTGGCGAAGGTCTCGATGAAGGAGCCGCAGCCGGAGGAGCAGGCCTCGTTGAGGAGGACGTTGTCCACGGCGTGATTCTTGATGCGGATGCACTTCATGTCCTGTCCGCCGATGTCGAGGATGCAGTCCACATCGGGATTGAAGAAGGCCGCCGCGTAATAGTGCGCGATGGTCTCGACTTCGCCTTCATCCAGAAGGAAAGCCGCCTTGAGCAGGGCTTCGCCGTAACCGGTGGAGCAGCTGCGCACGATATGGGCGTCCTCCGGAAGGAGCTTTTTGATCTCCTTAATGGAGCGAATGGCAGTCTTGATGGGGCTTCCCTCGTTGCCGCTGTAGAAAGAATACAGGAGCGAGCCGTCCTCGCCGACCAGCGCCAGTTTGGTGGTCGTGGAGCCGGCGTCGATCCCCAGGTAGCAGTTGCCGTGATAATCGGCCAGATTACCGCGCTTTACGCGGGCCTTGCTGTGGCGCTTTTTAAAAGCGGCGTACTCCTCCTTGCTCTCGAAGAGAGGATCCATGCGGCCGATCTCAAACTGCATTTTGATCTCGCCGGAGAGTTTCTCTTTCATCTCCGAGAAGGTCAGGAAATTGTCTTCCTTCGCGTTCATGGCGCTGCCCATGGCGGCGAACAGGTGGGAATTCTCTACTTCAATTGTGTGTTCTTCATCCAACTTCAGAGTGCGGATGAAGGCTTCCTTGAGCTCTGTCAGGAAGTGGAGCGGACCTCCCAGGAAGGCGACATGGCCGCGGATCGGTTTGCCGCAGGCGAGTCCGCTGATGGTCTGGTTGACCACCGCCTGGAAGATGGAAGCGGCCAGGTCCTCTTTGGTGGCCCCCTCATTGATCAGGGGCTGGATATCGGACTTGGCAAAGACGCCGCAGCGCGCGGCGATGGTATAAAGGGACGTGTAGTCCTTGGCATATTCGTTGAGTCCGGAGGCGTCCGTCTGCAGAAGAGACGCCATCTGGTCGATAAAGGAGCCCGTGCCGCCGGCACAGATACCGTTCATGCGCTGCTCTACATTGCCGTTCTCGAAATAGATGATCTTGGCGTCTTCACCGCCCAGTTCGATCGCGACATCGGTCTTGGGCGCGATCTCTTCGAGGGCTGTAGAAACAGAAACGACTTCCTGCACAAAGGGAACGCCCAGGTAGTTGGCCAGGGTCAGTCCGCCCGACCCGGTGATCACAGGGTGAATGGTGCATTCACCGAGATCTCCCATGGCCTCTTCGAGAAGGTCGTGAAGTGTTCCGCGGATATCGGCGTGGTGGCGGCGGTAATCTGCGAAGAGCAATTTATGTTCAGGATCCAGAATCGCTATTTTGACGGTGGTGGATCCGATGTCAATTCCTAAAGTAAAATCCCTGGCAATCACAGAAAAACTCCTACTAACTTTAAAACTTTATAAAACCTTAATAATTACAATTCTTTACGTCTAATAGAACAGTATAAGTCAGCAATTTCAAAAATGCAATGTATTGCATTGTGCAAAATTTAAACATGTTAACCCGCAGGAGTCTCCCGCCTCGGTCCAAACTTAACAATTGTCCGGGCGGACTCGTTTACATTTAAATAAAGCGATGATAAAATGTCTGCAAAATACTGATTTCAATATACTGATTTTAATAACAGGTGATGAATATGAACGATTTTGAGAGAAAGTTTAAGAAATACGCAGTGAGGGATCTCTCCCTCAAGCTGATTATACTCTATCTGATCGGATATGTGATCTACTATGTAAATCCGCAGATTCTGTATTATATGACTCTGAACCCCTATGCCATCGTGCACGGGCAGATCTGGAGACTGGTATCCTGGATCCTGATCCCGCCGTCGGCCAGCAATATCTTCTTTATAGCGATCATGATGTTTTTCTATTACAGCATAGGAACGTCGCTGGAGAGGATCTGGGGCACCTGGCAGTACAATGTCTTTATTTTTACGGGCATCCTGCTGACGATCCTTTCCGCCTTCCTCTGGATGGGGTTCTCTTATCTGACGGGAGCGTCGGGCGTGATGGCGCAGGTGGGGGCCTCTTCCTATTTTGACTACTACTCAATGGCGTTTTCTACTTATTATATAAACATGGGAATTTTCTTCGCGTACGCGCTGACCTTCCCGGACGCCATGGTCCTGATGTTCTTCATCATCCCGATCAAGGTCAAGTGGCTGGGCCTTCTGGATGTGGCCTACCTTCTTTATGAGTTCATCGGCGCATCGAGCGCCACGCGGTTCGCGATCGCGGCTACCTTCCTCAACATCGGGCTTTTGTACCTGCGCTTTAAGGGACCGGTGCGTTTCCAGGGCAGGCAGCTGGCGGGCCTCTTCGGCAGCAGGACCGGTCAGGGGACAGGCGGAAGGACCAATGCCGCATCCCGCAGACAGCCGGTCGGCTCAGGAAAGGTCGTGCACAGGTGCGCGATCTGCGGCCGGACCCAGGCGGACAACCCGGATCTGGAATTCCGGTACTGCTCCAAGTGCGAAGGAGGACAGGAATACTGCCAGGATCATCTGTTTACCCACGTGCACGTTAAGGCGGGCGAGAGACCGCACATGCAGGCGCCGGGCGGCGGAAACTAAAGACAATCATACAGCCGGCCCCGGAACTGCGGGCGGCCGGCGTGAAGGATATTACCATCGGAGAATGACACAGAATGGATGAAAGAGAAAAACAGCTTCTGTTTCTTGCGAGACTGAAGGAGACAGCGAAGAAAGCCGCGGAAAACGGCAATATGATCACAGAGGAGCAGCTGCAGGAAGCTTTTGCGGACCTGGATCTGACGGATGCCCAGATGGTGCAGGTCAGGGACTTTTTAAAGACTAAGGGCGTGGGGATTGGAGAAGCGCTGCCCCTCGAAGAGGTGATCACCGAAGAGGAGATGAACCATCTCAGGGAGTACGAAGAGATGATCGACGCCATAGAGATCCCTCCGGCGGGAGTACTGGATGCGATCAAGCTCTCCGCCATGGCGGGCGAGCGCGAGGCCCAGAAGAAACTCGTGGAGTGCTCCCTCCGAAAAGTCGTGGATATCGCAAGGCTCTATGCCGGGCAGGAAGTCTATATGGAGGATCTGATCGGCACGGGAAATGAAGCGCTCCTGATCGCTGTCACACAGCTGGCTCCGCTGGAGAGTCCGGACGAAGTAGACGGCTATCTGGGACGCAGGATCATGGACGCCATGGAAGACCTGATCGCCATGAATCTGGATGAAAAGGCGGCGGAGAAGGCTGTCGAGGAGAAGGTCAACCTGGTGGCTGACAGAGCCAGGGAACTTGCGGAGGAACTCGGCAGGAAAGTGACAGTCGACGAGCTCGCGGCCGAGTACGAGATGGATCCCGATGAGATCCGGGAGGCGATCCGGCTCTCAGGCAGCGCGATTGGAGATATTCAATGACGGATGAAAGACCCGGAAACGAATTTAAATACATAATACAGGACCTGTACAGGCTCTATTTTGGCGCCAAATGCACCTACAGTGAGATCATGGAGAGCGATGAGACTTACACCAGATTCAAAGCTCTGTGCAGGAACTGCCTGATCACGGAAGTGGACCGGGATACGACCCTGGAGAGCCATTTTTATTACATGTCGCCCTCAGACAGGGCGGCGGAGGTGTACACAAGCCTGGGGGCACGCGTCAGAGTGAACGTGCCGACTGTCAAAAAAGGGCTTCTGGGCAGAGAACAGCGCGTCTATAAGGAAGAGATCTGGAAGATCGAGGATCTCATGGCGCTGAGCGCGCAGAAGAAATCATTTCGGGGGATCGTGATCTCGGAGATCCAGATCCCGAAGCGGAAACTCAGGGAATTTGTGATTTGATACTGTGTCCTGTGTGCTTGACAAAAACGGACAGCGGAAAGGATAATAGAAGCGGAAAGCACTGCGCTGTCCGCTTTTTTATGCGCCCGCCGTGCGGCGGCCCGCTCTGCGGGGCGCGAAATCAGATGCAAATTTCTCATGGCAGATCTACAGCCGGCTTCCGGCATTTTCCAATAAGCAACTGTATTTGCAACTGCAAAAAATCGAATGTATTTTCGATTTTTTGCCGAAATCGCTTGCACTTCAAAATAGTGAGTGCTATACTAACACAAGAACAGACGTTCGCAAATCGGAGGAAATCAAATGAGTATAGATAATGAACAGAAGAAGAAAGCGCTGGACGCAGCACTGCTGCAGATCGAGAAGCAGTACGGCAAGGGAGCCGTCATGAAGCTCGGAGACCCTTCCGTCCAGATGAATATTGAGACTATTCCCACAGGCTCTCTGAGCCTTGATATCGCGCTGGGACTCGGCGGAATTCCCAAGGGCAGGATCATCGAGATCTACGGACCCGAGTCTTCCGGTAAGACCACAGTGACGCTGCACATGATCGCGGAAGTGCAGAAGAGAGGCGGAATCGCCGGATTTATCGACGCGGAGCACGCGCTGGATCCGGTCTACGCCAAGAATATCGGCGTCGATATCGACAATCTCTATATTTCCCAGCCCGACAGCGGCGAGCAGGCTCTTGAGATCGCCGAGACCATGGTCAGGTCCGGAGCCATCGACATCGTCGTCATCGACTCTGTCGCCGCGCTCGTGCCCAAGGCTGAGATTGACGGCGACATGGGCGATTCCCATGTGGGTCTTCACGCGCGCCTTATGTCCCAGGCGCTGCGCAAACTGACCGCAGTCATCAGCAAGTCCAACTGCGCCGTTGTTTTCATCAACCAGCTCAGAGAGAAGGTCGGCGTCATGTTCGGAAATCCCGAGACGACCACCGGCGGCCGCGCGCTGAAGTTCTACTCATCCGTGAGAATGGATGTGAGAAGGATTGAATCCCTCAAGCAGAGCGGAGAAGTGATCGGAAACCGTACAAGGATCCGCGTCGTGAAGAACAAGATCGCGCCGCCCTTTAAGGAAGCGGAGTTCGATATCATGTTCGGTAAAGGCATTTCCTATGTAGGAGATGTGCTGGACCTTGCCGCCAAGTGTGACGTCGTCAATAAGAGCGGCGCATGGTACAACTACAAGGGCAACAAGATCGGACAGGGCCGTGAGAACGCCAAGGCTTATCTCACCGCGCACCCGGAGATCCTCGAGGAAATTGACCGTCAGGTGAGAGAATACTATCAGCTTGATCCGGCGGGAGCCTTCAAGGCGCCGGAAGCACCTGCGGGCGCGGCACAGGAGAGCGAAGAGTAAGAAATGATGAGGGACTGTATGCCTGAGGGCGATGCAGAGACTTTGACAGAATAAACAGGACAGTCAGCAGCAGGCTGCCACACTTATTTAACAGATAGTGCGGCGGCCTCCTGTTACAATAGGGATGTTTCGGGGCGTCCTGCCGCTGCAGGGCAGAGGAGGCACATGCCGGCAGACACGGAACATGAGAAAGGGATGGAGAATGACCGAGACAGACAAGGATTTTGAACAGAAAAGGAAAGAGTGCCTGCGAAAGTGCGGCGTACTTCTTGCACAGCGGGACTATACCTGCAGCCGCCTTCGGGAAAAGCTCCTATCCGGCGGCTTTGACGAAGAAGTGGCCGATTCGGTGCTGGACAGCCTCAGGGAAGCCAACTACCTCAATGATGAGCGCTACGCGCAGAATTATGTGCAGGCGCACTGGGAGGACAGGAGCCGGCTCAGGATCCGAATGGACCTGGAATCCCGCGGCGTGCCATCGGAGATCATAGGCGAAGTGATCCGTGCGGAGAGTCAGGAGCGCGGATCGGGAGCCGAGATCAGGCAGATCCTGAAGCTCATGCGCAAGCGCAGGTTTGATCCGCAGAATGCGACCTGGGAAGAAAAGAATAAAATGAAGGCTTTTCTGTACAGAAAGGGGTATGATCAATCATCCGTAAGGGCGGCCATGGAAGTGGAATCCCTTGACAGTGACCGGTTTAGTGTATAAAATTATTGAGTGCGAATCTGCCATCCGGGGAACCGCAGTGTTGTGAGCCGTAACAACGTCAGCGGGAACCGCATTGGCAATGAAACGCGAATTTAATAAGGAGGTGCTCCTGTATGACTACTGCAATTATCGCAGTGATTATTACACTTGCAATCTCTGTACCGGTCACTTTTCTTGTAACTTCCAACTACCGTAAGAAGCAGCAGGAGGAGACGATCGGAAATGCGCAGGAGAAGGCCAGAGCGATCATTGATGAGGCGCTGACTACTGCCGAGAACCAGAAGCGCGAGGCGATGCTGGAGGTCAAGGAAGAATCCATCCGGGCCAGAAATGAGCTGGACAAGGAAATCCGTGACCGCAGAGCCGACGTGCAGCGCAACGAGCGCAGGGTTCAGCAGAAGGAAGAGTCCCTCGACCGCAAGATGGAAAATCTTGAGCGCAAGGAACAGAGTCTGCAGTCCAAGGAAGAATCACTGAGCAAGCAGAGAGAAGAAGTCACTAAACTCGGTGAGCAGCGTCAACAGGAACTCGAACGAATTTCGGGATTAACCTCTGAACAAGCCAAAGAATACCTTTTAAAAATTGTTGAAGACGATGTAAGACATGATTCCGCCGTCATGATCAAGGAGATCGAGACGGAGGCAAAGGAAGAGGCAGACAAGAAAGCCAAGGAATTCGTGATCAGCGCGATCCAGCGTTGCGCGGCAGACCATGTTTCCGAAGCGACGATCTCTGTCGTGCAGCTTCCCAGTGATGAAATGAAGGGGAGAATCATCGGTCGTGAGGGTAGAAATATCCGCACGCTCGAGACAATGACAGGTGTAGATCTTATCATTGACGACACGCCTGAAGCGGTCGTTATTTCCGGATTTGATCCCATTCGCCGTGAAGTTGCCAGAATTGCTCTTGAGAAACTGATCGTGGACGGAAGAATCCATCCCGCCAGAATCGAAGAGATGGTCGGCAAGGCACAGCGTGAAGTGGAAGCGAGAATCAAGGAAGAAGGTGAGGCGGCGACTCTTGAAGTCGGCGTACACGGAATTCATCCTGAGCTCGTCAGACTTCTGGGCAAAATGCGTTTCCGTACCAGTTACGGCCAGAACGCTCTCAAACATTCGATCGAAGTGGCACAGCTGTCAGGTCTGCTGGCGGGGGAACTGGGACTGGACATCCGTCTGGCCAAGAGAGCCGGCCTGCTGCATGATATCGGCAAGGCAGTTGACCATGAAATGGAGGGATCTCACGTACAGCTCGGCGCTGAACTGTGCCGCAAGTACAAGGAGTCCCAGGTTGTGATCAACGCAGTGGAATCCCATCACGGCGATGTGGAGCCCACAAGTCTGATCGCATGCATTGTACAGGCTGCAGATACCATTTCGGCAGCAAGACCGGGTGCTCGCAGAGAGACACTGGAAACTTACACAACCAGGCTCAAGCAGCTTGAAGAAATCACAAACAGTTTTAAAGGGGTTAGTAATTCTTACGCTATTCAGGCAGGCAGAGAAGTTCGTGTCATGGTAGTTCCTGAGCAGATCAACGATACTGATATGGTCCTTTTGGCCCGCGATATTTCCAAGAAGATTGAAAACGAGATGGAATATCCCGGACAGATCAAGGTCAGCGTGATCCGAGAATCCAGAGTGACGGATTATGCCAAATAAGGCAAGAGAGTTGAAAGTGGAGTGGAGACGAGAGAAGATCTCGTCTCCGCTTTTTGCGCGAAGCAATGAGCCATGCGCATCCAAGACTGCTCCCATACGATGTGAGCTTGCTCACAATCGGATGGGAGCAGTCTTGGATGCATACGGCGAACGCCGCGGCAATCGCAAGCTGCGAAGCAGCGCAGCGATCTGCCGGCATGGCTCATTGCCATGCGCATCCAAGACTGCTTCAGGTCGATGTGAGCGCGGACAATTTTTTACTCTGTAAAGGCCAATGGCGCGGTTCTTTACTTTTTTTAGGGAATTTATAAGAACAATGCACAAAAACTGATTGAATAGGTTATAATACTACTATAAAATCACCAAAAATCTGCAATCTATGTCAATACAAGGGGGTCAAACAATGGCAGCAAACGAGAGAAAAAAAATATTATTTGTCGCATCGGAGTGCGTACCCTTCATCAAGACCGGCGGACTGGCTGACGTTGTCGGCTCTCTTCCCAAGGATATTGATCCGGAGTACTACGATGTAAGAGTGATGATTCCTAAGTATTCCTGCATGAAACAGGAAGTCAAGGATCAGATGGAGTATGTCACCCATTTCTATATGGACTATCACTGGAAGAGTGAGTATGTGGGCGTTCTCAAGACTGTTAAGAACGGAATCACTTTCTATTTCATCGACAATGAGGGATTCTTCACCACAGATAAGCCTTATACCGATGATCCGCTCTTTGAGATCACCAGATTCGCTTATTTCTCGAAAGCCTGCCTGTCTGCCCTTCCTACAATCGGCTTCCGTCCTGACCTGATCCACTGCCACGACTGGCAGACCGGACTTGTTCCCGTGTATCTCAAAGAGAGATTCCAGGCAAACGAGTTCTTCCACGGGATCAAGACCGTAATGACCATCCACAACCTGAAATTCCAGGGCAAGTGGAACGTGAAGGATGTCGAGGACATCACCGGACTTTCCGGCTACTATTTCACGCCGGACAAGCTGGAAGCTTATAAAGACGCAAACCTGCTCAAGGGCGGCCTTGTATATGCGGACGCCATCACGACAGTCAGCCCGACCTACGCGGAAGAGATCAAGACGCAGTTCTACGGCGAGGGTCTCGACGGACTGATGAACGCCCGTGCCAATGACCTGCGCGGTATCCTCAACGGTATCGATTACACAGACTTCAGCCCGGACAACGACAAGAAGATCTACAAGCCTTATACGGTGGATGATTTCCGCAAGAACAAGGTCAAGAACAAGATCGCTCTGCAGAAAGAGCTGGGCCTCAAGCAGGATGAGAAGTGCTTCATGATCGGTATCGTCTCCCGTCTGACAGACCAGAAGGGCTTCGACCTGATCGCCTATGTGCTGGAAGAGATGCTCTCCCTCGACGCCATCCAGATCGTAGTTCTGGGCACCGGCGAAGAGAGATACGAGAACATGTTCCGCTATTTTGACTGGAAGTACAACGACAAGATCTCCGCGAATATCTATTATTCCGATGAGCTGTCCCACAAGATCTATGCGTCCTCGGATGCATTCCTGATGCCTTCTCTGTTCGAGCCCTGCGGACTCAGCCAGCTGATGTCCCTGCGCTACGGCACACTTCCGATCGTTCGCGAGACCGGCGGCTTGAAGGACACTGTCGAGCCTTACAACGAGTACGAGAACACAGGAACGGGCTTCACATTTGCCAACTACAATGCACATGAGATGATGCATGCAGTCCGCTACGCTGAGAAGATCTACTATGACAAGAAGAGAGACTGGAACAAGATGGTCGAGCGCGCTATGAGAGCCGACTTCTCCTGGAAGCAGTCCGCTCTGAAGTATCAGGAAATGTACGATTGGATGATCGGCGGCTGAACACGGTTGTAAGTTTTTAAAATGGCATTTATAATGGGGTGACGAGCGACAGGCTCGTCACCCTGTTTTTATGTGTGCATTGCAGAAGGATCAAGAGTACAGACAGCAGAGGACTTTTCAATATATGGCTTCAGAGAATATGACTTCAAATAAGAAGAAAAAGACCGCCTCGCTGGGCGGCGGAAATGTTGTGGCGCAGGCCGGAATCCTGGCGGCGGCCTCTATTTTGTCCCGAATTATCGGACTGCTGTACAGATCGCCGCTGACGGCGATCATCGGCGACGAGGGAAACGGCTATTACGGGACGGCGATCAACATCTACACGATCGTGCTGATGGTCTCGAGCTTCGGAGTGCCTTCGGCCATCTCCAAGCAGATGGCGCAGAAGATGGCGGTGGGAGATTACAAAAACGCCCAGAAGGTGTTCCACTGTTCCATGATCTATGCGCTGGCGGTAGGGATTGCGGGGAGCCTCCTGCTCTATTTTGGCGCGGGAGCACTGGTGCCGCCCAACAGCGTTCCGGTCCTGCAGGTCTTTGCGCCGACTGTATTTCTGTTCGGCATCCTGGGCGTGCTGCGGGGCTACTTCCAGGCCAACCAGTCCATGCTGCAGACGTCGGTCTCACAGATCCTGGAGCAGATCGCGAATGCGGTGGTCAGCATTCTGGCGGCCTATCTCCTGATGCGGACTGTGGTGGGACAGGGCCAGACGGCAGAGGCGATCCGCGGCGCGATGGGAAGCGCACTGGGCACCGGAAGCGGCGTTCTCGTGGCGCTGCTCTTTATGATCGCGGTCTACATGAGGCACCGCGGGATGTTCATGGCGCGAGTCAGGGCGGATTCGGAGCATGAGGAGGAGCCGTTCGGCCCGCTCATGAAGGAGACCATTCTGGTCATCACGCCTTTTATCCTGAGCAGCTTCATTCTGAACCTGACGACTTCCGTGAACCAGACGATCTTTATGAAGATCATGATCGGCGTCCGGGGATGGGAGGAGGTCATGACGACGACTTTGTACGGGCTCTTCTCCAACAAAGCGGTCGTCATCACCAACATTCCGATCTCGATCGCGACAGCGGTGGCGGCGGCGATCCTGCCCAACATCTCGACTTCCTTCGCACAGGGGAATATCAAAGAGACGAGAAAGCGCAGCGTCAACGCGATCCGCATGACGCTGGTCATTGCGGTTCCCTGCGCAGTGGGACTCATGGCGCTGGCAAAGCCGGTCACCATGCTCCTGTTCCCGCAGTGGGATACGCTGGATACGGCATCGCTCCTTCTGGCGGAGCTGGCTGTGACGGTCGTTTTCTACTCGGTCGGAACGATCATGAACGCGGTTCTTCAGTCAATCGGAAGGATTCATATGCCGCTGGTCAGTGCCGGAATTGCCCTTGCAATCCAGACAGTGGTCCTGTGCGTACTGATCCTATTCACGGATCTCGGCATTCACTCCCTTGTGCTGTGTAGTGTCCTGTACTCGGTGCTGATCTTTTTTATCGACAGCCGCTTTATCTGCAAGTACCTGAAAATGCGGCTTCGGATCTACAAGGTCTACGGGCCGCCGGTGATCGCCGCTGTAGTGATGGGCGTAGTGACGAAGATTGTCTATGAGCTCATTTTCAGGGGCGGAATGATCGTTCTTGAGAGGACTTACTTTGTAAACCTGATTGCGACAGCCGTCTCGATTGTTGCGGCGGTCATCGTGTATTTCTTTGTGCTGATCCGTATGGGAGGGCTGAAGAGGCAGGATATCGTGCAGGTTCCGAAGGGGACGGCGATCTTGAGGGTTTTGGAGAGGATTCATTGGATGTGACACACCCGTCAACTGATCAGATGCATCAGCTGCCCTCCATTCTCCTTCAGCCACCTGACACTTGTCTTGTAGTCAGGAATCACCTTGGCCACTTCGGCCCAGAAGCGGGGAGAGTGGTTCATCTGTTTTCTGTGGCAGAGCTCGTGGACGACGACGTAGTCGAGGACCTGGGGCGGCGCCAGAAGAAGGAGGCAGTTGAAATTGAGGTTGCCTTTGGAACTGCAGCTTCCCCAGCGGGTCTTCTGGCTGCGGATCGTGATGGTTCCGTAGTCGACGCCGACGAGCGGCGCAAAGTAGGCGACGCGCTCGGGGATCACAACAGAAGCTCTCTTCTTGAGGCCGCGCAGCTGCGCGTCTGTAAGAGCGGGGATCGGATTGGCTTCTTCCTGCGCCTTGCGGGCGAGAACCTTCGCACGGTGGATGCGGATCCATTCACTCTTATCGTCGAGGAAGGACTCAATGTATCGCTTGGAAACGCGCATGGGGGCGCGCACAATGACGCGGCCGTCCGACTTGATCTCCACGGCAAGTGTTTTTCGATTACTTCTGATCAGTTCATATTCCATGTAAGTCAGTACCTCCGCGCGCGGCACAGCCACCCGCGCCGCGAGCCATGGCTGTCCGTAAATCGCAGCAACTCGCGCCGCGAGCCCTTTGATGCCCGCCAATCATAAGCGGCAGCAACACAAGAAAACAGACTAAGAGAGGGGAGCGATCGGGCTCCCCTCTTTGCATATGCAGCTATTAAGTTCCCGGCTGTATTCAGTCGATCGTGTCGCCGGTCAGCAGGTGATAAGCCTCTTTGTACTTATCGATAGTCTTGTCGATGACGTCCTGAGGAAGCAGGTAGTCGCTGTCGGGATTGGCCTTGAGCCAGTCGCGGACAAACTGCTTGTCGAAGGAAGGCTGGCCGTGGCCGGGCTCGTATCCTTCGAGGGGCCAGAAGCGGCTGCTGTCGGGTGTGAGCATCTCGTCGCCGAGCACTACTTTGCCGTTCTCGTCGAGACCGAACTCGAACTTGGTATCAGCGATGATGATGCCTCTTGTGAGCGCGTAGTCCGCGCACTTCTTGTAGAGCGCGATGGTGCAGTCGCGGATGGTCTCCGCATATTCCCGGCCGTGGCCGGGGAATGCTTTCTCGAGGACCTCGATGCTCTTCTCAAAGCTGATGTTCTCGTCGTGGTCGCCGATCTCAGCCTTTGTGCTGGGAGTGTAGATGGGCTCAGGGAGCTTGTCGCACTCCTGAAGTCCTTCGGGGAGTTTGATGCCGCAGACTGTGCCGTCTTTCTTGTAGCTGGCCCAGCCGCTGCCGGTGATATAGCCGCGGACGATGCACTCGATCGGGAGCATGGTGAGCTTTTGGCACAGCATGCTGTTGCCGTCAAAGCGCTCCTGACGGAAGAACTCGGGCATATCGTTTACATCGACACTGATCATGTGGTTGGGGATGATATCCTTTGTCAGGTCAAACCAGAAGCGGGACATCTGCGTGAGAACCGTTCCTTTTTTCACGATCTTGTTCTTCAGGATCACGTCAAATGCGGAGATCCTGTCGGTGGCTACCATGATGAGCTTGTCGCCGATGTCATAAATTTCACGTACCTTTCCTTCCTTGACGGGAGTGTATTCCTGCATGCGTCCTTTCCTCCTTAGGGCTAAAATCAAATGTTCAGCGCCTCCGTGTCTTGTTTTGACCATTTTTTTCGCGGCACTGAATATTTACCATCTAAATACTTCTTTAGTATAATCATTTTCAGATGTAAAACAATTGCTTTTCTGCGCAGAAATTGACTTTTTGTCGGGCCTGACAGGTGCATTTGTCACAAACATCTGCCAAAACAGAGAACAAAAGCAGGATTGGATATAAAACTATGAGACAGCAAGACATGATTCTGGGAATCCTTGCCCACGTGGACGCCGGCAAGACGACGCTTTCCGAGGCACTTTTGCACATCACGGGAGCGGTCCGAAACGCCGGCCGCGTAGACCACGGCAACGCGTTCCTGGACACCAATGATATGGAAAAAGAGAGAGGGATCACTATTTTCTCCAAACAGGCCAGGTTGACCTCGGAGCGGGGAGAGGTCGCGAGGACCTACACGCTGCAGGATACGCCCGGGCACGTCGACTTCTCCACGGAAATGGAGCGCGTGCTGGGGATTCTGGATTGCGCGGTGCTGGTCATCAGCGCGGCGGACGGCGTGAACGGACAGGTGCGCGTGCTGTGGCGCCTTCTGGACCACTACGGAGTGCCTGTATTTCTCTTCGTCAACAAGATGGACCAAACCGGTGCCGACAGAGAGGCGCTGATGGCTGACGTCAAAAAAGAGCTGAGCACGAGATGCGTGGACATCATGCCAGGAGCGGGCGCCGCTGCGGTTTCTTCCGGAAGTCTCGCGCAGAGTCTTAAGAAAGACAGTGTGCAGGAAGAGATCGCAGTCTGCGACGACGACCTGATGAACAGCTACCTGGAGGGCGAAGAGGTCACGATCGACGACATCTGCGGGCTGACAGCGGGGAGAAAGCTCTTTCCGGTGCTGTTTGGCGCGGCGCTCCGGGAGCAGGGCGTGGCAGAACTTCTGGAGTGCCTGGACACGCTGATTCAGCCTCCCGTCTACGGGGACCAGTTTGGAGCAAAGGTCTTCAAGATCACAAGGGACGGGAGCGCAAGGCTCACCTGGATGAAGCTGACCGGCGGAAAACTCTCGGTGAAGACACCTCTGGAGGATTGCCTGGACGACAAGGGCATGCCGGAGAAGGTGGAGCAGATCCGCTTTTATTCGGGAACTAAGTATGAGACGAGCCAGGAGGCCCATGCAGGGCAGGTGTGCGCCGTGACAGGCCTCACAAGGACCCGGGTAGGCCAGGGAATCGGGGCGCAGGCCGGCGCGGAAGAGGAGCTCTTGCAGCCCGTTCTTCGCTGCAAAGTGATCCTGCCGCCCGGCGAAGATCTGTTCAAAGCGTACAGGAACCTCTCTATTTTGGAAGAAGAGGATCCGACCCTTCACCTGACGTATGATGAGGAGAAAAAAGAGATCACCGCCCAGATCATGGGACAGGTGCAGAAAGAAATCCTGCAGCGCATGATCCTGGAGCGGCTGGGAATGCGGGTCGGATTCGGCGATCCGTCGATCATCTACAAGGAGACCATAGCCAGAGCGGTGGAAGGAGTGGGGCACTTTGAGCCGCTGCGGCACTACGCGGAGGTGCATCTTCTGCTGGAGCCCGGCGTCCCCGGGAGCGGCCTGGTATTTGAGAACAGGTGCAGGGCAGACGTGCTGGCAGTCAACTGGCAGCGCCTGATCATGACGCATCTGGAGGAGAAAAGGCATCGTGGCGTTCTGACCGGGGCGGAGATCACCGACATGAAGATCTCGCTGCTGACTGGACGGGCGCACCTCAAGCACACGGAGGGCGGCGACTTCCGTCAGGCCACTTACCGCGCGGTGAGGCAGGGACTGATGATGACGGAGAGTGTCCTTTTGGAGCCTTTCTACAACTTCCGGCTGGAGATCCCGCAGGAATCCCTGGGAAGGGCCATGAACGACCTGCAGCAGATGGGCGCGAATTTCACACAGCCCGACCTGGAGGAGGGGCGCTCTGTCATCACGGGAAGCGCGCCGGTGTCAAAGATCGCCAATTACGCGGAGACGCTGGCGGCCTATACGCGCGGAGAAGGACAGATCACCTGTACCTTGAAGGGATACGAGCCCTGTGTAAATGCGGAGGAGATCATCGAGGCCTCTGGCTATGACCCTGAGCTGGATCTCAGAAACCCGACCGGATCGGTATTTTGCGCCCACGGTGCGGGCACGCCGGTGCCCTGGTATGAAGTGCGGGAGCGCATGCACGTGGACAGCGGCTGGCGGGATCCGTCGGACGGGCCCGGGACCGGCAAGGCCCTGCTGGGCTATGACGATACGCAGTGGGACGAGGATCTCTCCTACGGCGGCGCGGGCAGGACCGGCATGCGCGCCGGTGTGAGGAAAGAGGAGAAGCCCGCATCCTTCGCAGAGAGGGAGGCCAGATTTTTCGCCGAGGAAGATGAGCTCAGAAGGATCTTCGAGAGGACCTACGGGCCAATTAAGAGTCGCTTCGGCGAGGAGGAATATGATACGGGGAGGTCTGTAAAGTCCTGGAAGAAGGCTTCCCGCGTGATCAGCGCGGATCCGCCGGACAGAAGGTCTCACGCCGCCAAAAAAGTGTCGGAGAAAGAGTATCTCCTGATCGACGGCTACAATATCGTCTTTGCCTGGGAAGATCTGCGGGAACTGGCGCAGAAGGACATCATGGCGGCGAGAGATAAGCTGATCGACCTGCTGGTGGACTTCGCGGGATTTCGAAAGGAGCACGTGATTCTGGTTTTTGACGCCTACAAAGTGAGGGGCGGAAAAGGCGAAGTGATTCGCGTGGGGGATATCGACGTCATCTACACCAAAGAGGCGGAGACGGCGGACCTCTATATCGAGAAGGCGGCCCACGAACTGACAAAGAAGTATAAAGTGACGGTGGCAACCTCCGATGCGGTGGAACAGGTCATCATTTACGGGGCCGGCGCCTACCGCATGTCGGCGCAGAACCTTCTGGAGGAGCTCATGCTCACCAAAGGAATGATGCGGGAACACTACGAGAAGAAGGAAGGAAAGAAGGAAGGCGGTCTTTTGGCAGGAATGGATGAGGAGACGGCCAGGGCGCTCGAAGAGCATCTGAAGAAGATGGAAGAGGAGGAGTGACGGACTGCTGAAAGTGTGTATAATAGTGCATGCGCGGGCGGTCAGATTCGGCTTTCCTTTTGCCTGTAAATGCTTTACAATAGATACATAAGTGGGTATTATCAAAACTTTATTTGGCCGATGAGGCCGGAAAGGGGTTTATTATGGCAGTAAGATTTTTCAAATGTGAGAAGTGCGGAAGCATGGTCCTGAAACTCAACGCGAAGGGATGTTCCCCGTCCTGCTGCGGCGAGCCCATGAAGGAAATCGAACCGGGAACGACCGACGCCGCAAGAGAGAAACACGTTCCTGCAGTCACAGTTGACGGCGATACAGTGACTGTTCAGGTCGGCAGCGTAGCACATCCTATGGCAGACGCACATTATATTCAGTTCATCATTCTGGAGACCAAGAGCGGATTCCAGTATGCGGAGCTTGAGCCCGGCCAGGAGCCCAAGGCAGTCTTCAAGGCAGCGGATCCCGTAGCGGCTTATGAGTACTGCAACCTGCACGGATTCTGGAAGGCAGATATCTGATCAGTGCAGTTATTATGATGTGAAATGAACAGGGAGGCCGGCGGAGCGACGCCGGCCTCTTTGACGGCATAGAAGCGTCACAGCGGCTCGCTCCGCAAGCATCCGGACGCGGCGAATGAATCTTCGGGAATGATAAGCTCCTGTACGACAGAAGGAAAGACGTTATAAAATGGCAGAGACAACTAAGAAGAACACGAAAACCAGAAAATCCAGATGTCCGGTCTCCGGGAAGTGCGGCGGCTGCACGATGATCGACGTTCCTTACCCGGAACAGCTACAGGGAAAGCAGCAGCTGGTGGAAGAGCTGATCGGGGAGTTTGGCCGCGTGGATACGATCGTGAAGATGAAGAACCCGGATCACTACAGAAACAAAGTGACGAGCGTGTTTGCCCCCGATAAGAAGGGCAGGCCCGTCTGCGGCATCTACAGGGCCGGCACCCACGAAGTGGTGCCTGTAAAGGCGTGTCTGCTCGAGGACCTGCGGGCGGACAGGATCATCCAGACTGTTTTTGCGCTCATGGAATCCTTCAAGATCCGGGTCTATGACGAGGACCGGCAGAACGGATTTTTTCGCTATGTGCAGGTTCGCACCGCGCGGGGCACCAGGCAGGTAATGGTGACGCTGGTCACGGCAGAGTCCGCTTTTCCTGTCGCGAAGAAATTTGTGAACGCCCTCCTAAAGCGCCATCCCGAGATCACGACGGTCGTGCAGAACATCAATGACAAGCAGACCACGATGGTCCTCGGCGAGCGGGAGAAGGTGCTGTTCGGTCCCGGCTATATAGAGGACGTCCTGTGCGGAAAGCGCTTCCGGCTCTCCTCCAGATCCTTCTATCAGGTCAATTCTCTGCAGACGGAGAAGCTCTACAATATCGCTCTGGATTATGCGGGCTTTTCGGGGAAGGAGAGGATTCTGGACGCCTATTGCGGTATAGGCACGATCGGGATCATCGCCTCCGACCGGTGCAAGGAGGTCCTGAGCGTGGAGCTGAACGCTGACGCGGTGGCAGACGCGAAGGTCAACGCGAAGCTGAACGAGGCCGGCAATGTGCAGGTCTTCAAGAATGACGCCGGCCGGTTCATGCGGGACATGGCGGCCAAAAAGGAGAAGCTCGATATTCTCTTCCTGGATCCGCCCAGGAGCGGCGCCAGCGAAGAGTTTCTGATGGCGGCGCTTGAACTGAAGCCGGCCAAGATCGTATATATATCCTGCGAGCCTACGACGCTTGCAAGGGATCTCGCTATTTTGACAGAGGGCGGGTATAAGATGAAGAAAGCGGTGCCGGTGGATATGTTCCCTTATGCGGAAGGGAAGATTGAGACGGTGGCATTGCTGACGCTCGGCAATTAGGGCGAGTTTGTAAAGAGCCAGGGGCGCTTAACAAGCGAGGCAGTTTTCGCTGCGTGGCTGCCAGGAAAATGAAATATCGTACACTTTTTGGAATGCCATATGTGTCTTTAAAAACCCTTCTTTCAAAAAATGATTCCGCAAGGCTAATTATGTACGATATATCGATAAGAATACACAGCCTGAAACGATTGAGAAGGACTGAAACATGATCCAAACGATAAGCCGCCCCCGGTCTGCGACCGAGGGCGGCTATTTCTGCATCTATGCCGGTAAAATGTGTCACTGGATACGTCCCCGTGACACATGCCTCATGCGCTCTGCGGCTTTGCGGACATCATTTCCGCTGATGAGGATGATCTGCGGATTCTTGCCCTGAACCTGGGCCATCGCTTTTTCGTAGCTGTCGATGAAAAAGTCTATGCTGTCCTTCATCCAGGTCAGTGCGGAACTGTCATCGCTGTCTGAAACCATCAGGCGGTTTTCGGCCATTGCATCCGCGTCGGCATGGCTGATCTTGTTGCGGACAAATCCTAAGTGATAATAGGCGAACAGAACGTTTTGCAGTGTGTCCGTGTCGTCGCAGGCGGAGAGACCTGTGATCATCGAGGAATCCGTGTTCTCGAGGGACTTTGTCCTCATGGCCGCGTACACGCGCTGCGGATCTTCGTCCCGATCGCCCTGGCCCCTGACCCCTGCGCGGTTGTAACTCTTGATGAAATAGTGGTCGATCTCGTCTATCTTATAGTATTCATAGGGCTTGAGCTCCAACCGCTCGCGCGCGAACAGCTCCGTGACCTGCTCTCTTGTCTTCTCGTCACCGCAGTAATAGAAGATTCCCGATCTCACCAGATTCTCCGGTGCCCTGGACTCGATCAGGGTCAGGGTCTGCTGGTAGAACTGATGCCGGTAGGCCCATTTTACCAGCTCGATAAACGGGATATTGCCGTCGCCTTCGAGGAGCGAGCCGTAATCCTCCCGGATGCTTTCCGCGATCACGCTGAAAAGCATGCCGTAGTAGCCGGATTCTTTCCAGAATTCTTCGTCCCGGAAGAGCTTTCGCAGGCGGAGGATGCCGCTCTCCACCTCCGGTATGTTGCACATGGAAAGTCCCACATCCACATGCCGCATGGCATAAACCATTCCGGCAACGCTCTCATTGTGCTCATTGCTCTTTTCCCATATCTTCACGATCATATCCGCCTTGCCGTAATTGACAAAGGAATGAAGCGCGTGGAAAAGCTCGGTAACGCCAAAGACTTCGGTATCATCGCGGATAATACCCGCCATGCGGTCTTGAAGATCCTGCAGCGCGAAGACCTTTTTCAGACGGACCCGGATCTCTGGCATCGAAGTCAGGATGTCAAGCACGTTAATGAGAATGAAGGTATCCGTGGCGTCGTCACTGCAGAGCGAAACATACAGGTTTATGTCTTCTCTGCCTAACAGGATGGAATTCTTCATCGCCATCATATTGCTGACCCATTTCCCGTTTCCTTCCATGCTGTCCGCGGGAACAAGGCGGACACAGGTTTTCTCGTTGACGGGCAGAAGCTCCAGTTTGGCAGAGGGCTTGAGAGCTTTGTAGAGATAATTCCTGATCCACCGGGCGCACAGGCTTTGGCAATCGCGGAGATCAGGATAGGCTTCAAAGAGCGCTTTCTCAAACTCATCGCAGATCTGATCGTTCTGCGAGAGCACATCAAAGAGCCGGTTGAATTTTATCTCCTTCAGTTCGGCGCTGCCCGCATGGAAATCCTGAATGAAGCCGGTCAGCTTTTCCCGCACATCTGCGGGAAGGAGTTCTTCTTCTTTCCGGTCTGATACCATCTCGTCCGCATATTGCGCGATTCTGTACATAAGAAGACGGAAGGTGGAGAAGGAAGCCTTGTCTTCGGAATACAGACTGCGTCCCTGCCGGAGCGGGATAGCAGAATCGGGTTTGTCCTTCCCGTCATAAGCTCCGTCTCCGCCGATCACGATGATCTCATCGATATCGTATCTGGCCAGTACGGCTTTTATGCCGGCCTCTGCGTCCAGAAGCGCATCGCAGTAATTGAAGCCGAATTCTTTCTGAAAGGAAAAATAACGCAGCGGCAGATCATTTCCCGCCGCGCTCAGAGAGGTCAAAAGGATATTCTGTGCCATAGATGTACTCCTGTATTATTTTTTCAGGCAGGATAGTGTGTCCCGGCCCAACCCTATTTTAGCATAAAAGAGCCGGTTCCCGCACTCCGCAGCTGAAATGTATTGAATTTATTAGATTTACCGTATATATTGTATATATAGTAAGGAGGCGTATTCTATGGCTACAAAGGCAATAAATATCAAGATGGATGAAGATAAACTGGCGGATGTCAAAAAAGTTGCTGCAGTGTTTCATATGTCTATCACAGACGTCGTGACCGATGCATTGGATGAATACCTTCTCAAAATGATGAATGACCCTTTCTACCGACTTACTGCGAACGTAGAAGATGCATCGAATGAAGAAACGCAGGAGATTTTGGATGAACTTGGCAGTCTGTCCGATGATGATCTGACGATTGAATCCGTGAGACGCTTTTCAGTATGACTGGAGGAACAATGGCAGCAGAAGCAGGATTTGCATATGAAATTCAATACACAAAGGCTGCAGAAAAGTTCTTCAGGCAGCATGAAGATGTAAGGATAGCGTACGAAGATTCCATCAAGGAATTATTGTTCGGAGAACATCCGGAAAAGATAGATGTTAAGCGAATTAAAGGCAAGCGAAGCACCTATTTCAGGATCAGACTTGGTGGGGTACGGGTTGTGTATACTGTAATAAATGGAAGAATTGTTGTGATCTGTACTCTTCTTGCAGGGGTAAGAGGTGACGTTTATAAAAAGATGAGCGGACTAAAATAACAGATCAGCGGGCCTGCCAGAAATAGCAGAGCATCCGAAAAAAGTATAGGATGAGGCATCCATGAAACTCAACCAATTAGAATATTTCTGCGCTGTCTGCCGCTACCACAGCATAACCCGCGCAGCAGAAGAATTATATGTGACGCAGCCCACGATTTCGGTTGCCATCCGCGAGCTGGAAAAGGAATTAAAGCTCCGGCTGTTTCACCACGAGAAGAACAGAATCTCTCTGACTAAAGAAGGGGAAGCCTTTTATCAGAGGGCGGAGGCGCTCTTAAAAGAGACGCGGGCTATGGTGGCGGAGTTTTCCTCTCTGGGAGAGAAAGAGACGCCGATCCGGATCGGAATTCCTCCGCTTGTCAGCACCGTGTTTTTTCC
>DGWK01000024.1:69241-96481 GCA_002395235.1 Lachnospiraceae bacterium UBA4260
CTGGTCCAGGAGGAGAAGCTGGACTGCGCGCTGGTCAACATGGACTTCTACAATATTGACCAGTTCAATTCCCATGTCCTGATGGAAGACAAGTATGTGTACTGTGTCGGCAGAAATCACAAGTACGCGGGTGAAAAAGAAGTGACATTCGACATGCTGAGGGACGAGAAGCTCATTCTCTTCAACACCGACTCCGTGCAGAATGAGACGGTGACCGCCCGCTACAGGGCCATGGGGATGGAACCCAACGTGATCGCTTATACGAGCCAGTTGTACACAATTCTCAATTTCCTGCGCAGCGGCGGCTGCGGCGCAATGCTGTATTCCGTACTGCCGGCTAATCCCAGGGACTTTGTGCAGATTCCGATCACCCCCGAGATCACCAGTAAGTTCGGCGTCATCTGGAAGAAAGGGATCTTCGTCCCGGAGCGCACCAACAAATTCATTGAGTATATCAAAAAGCATCCGATCATCGGGTGAAAAGGCCCGGGAGATGGCAGCATCTCCCGGGCTGTTTTTGCGCGCAGCAATGGCTATTTCGCAAAGTGCACAAATCACGTTGACAGTATAAATTTTAACTATACATATCTAAAAATACACAAATTTACTTATCACTACACCTAATATACAATTAAGTCAGATCAAAGAAATCCCGGCCGGATTATCAATCTTTCGGAAGCAATTAAACACTGCATTTAGGAGGAAAAAGAAAATGAGTCCAGCCACAATTACATTGATTTTTCTGGCTTTTGCCATTGTTATGTTCGTCACGGAAAAGATCCCGCTCGGCCTCACATCCATGATCGTCTGCGTAGGCCTCTGTGTCACGGGTGTCCTCGACGTCAAGACCGCATTCGCGGGTTTCATCGATTCCAACGTCATTTTGTTCGTAGCCATGTTCATCGTCGGCGGGGCCTTCTTCGAGACCGGGATGGCCAATGAGATCGGCGGCATCGTCACCAAGTTCGCCAAAACAGAGCGGAGCCTCATCGTAGCCATCATGGTCATCGTCGGCCTGATGAGCGGCGTTCTCTCCAACACAGGAACGGCTGCAGTGCTGATCCCGGTCGTGATCGGAATCGCAGCCAAGTCCGGCTTCAAGCGCTCCAGACTCCTGATGCCTCTCGTATTCGCAGCGGCCATGGGCGGAAACCTCTCCCTGATCGGCGCGCCCGGCAACATGATCGCACAGTCCACCCTTGAGCCCCTCGGCCTCAAATTCGGCTTCTTCGAATACGCGATCGTAGGCCTCCCGATCCTGATCTGCGGTATCATCTTCTACGCGACTATCGGCTTCAAGCTTTTGCCCAATCACGATACCACGGATGACGGAAGCTCCGTATTCGATGAGCAGAAAGATTTCTCCAAGGTACCGCAGTGGAAGAAGACGCTTTCTCTGGTCATCCTGATCGCAACACTTGCAGCCATGATCTTCGAAGACCAGATCGGCATCAAACTCTGTGTCTCCGGCTGCGTCGGCGCGATCCTCCTGATCCTGACAGGCGTTATTTCCGAGAAAGAAGCGCTCAAGTCGATTGACCTCAAGACCATCTTCCTCTTCGGCGGCACGCTCTCCCTGGCATCGGCCCTGCAGAGCACCGGCGCAGGCGAGATGATCGCAGGCAAGGTGATCGGCGCGCTGGGATCCAATCCTTCTCCGCTGATCTTCACCTTCGTCGTATTCATCCTCTGCTGTGTCATGACCAACTTCATGTCCAACACGGCGACCACCGCTCTGATGGCTCCCATCTGCCTCTCCATTGCGCAGGGCATGGGCGCGGATCCCAGAGCAGTCCTGATGGCCTGCGTCATCGGCGGCTCCTGCGCATACGCAACGCCGATTGGAATGCCTGCCAACACCATGGTCGTAGGCGCCGGCAATTACAAGTTCATCGATTATGTGAAATCCGGCCTGCCGCTGATCGTCATCGCAACCGTTGTAAGTATGATCATTCTTCCGATCGCATTCCCCTTCTACCCGGGCTGATGCGCACGGATTGCCAAAATAGTGAGCTCCGGCACCTCGCACGGAATGCAGGGCAGCCGCAGACAATAACGAAACACAAAGGTAATAATGCCTATTATTGAAAGGAGATTCCCATGTCACACGAAGCACAGGTAAAGAAACTCAAAGACATTATGGCACAGTTTGTCGGTTTCACCGGCATCAAGCTCCCCGACGACGTCATCGCAAAGCTCAAAGAGCTCAGCGAGAAGGAAACTTCTCCCATGGCAAAGGTCATCTACGAGACCATGTTCCGAAACCAGGAGCTGGCTGTTAAGCTGAACCGTCCCTCCTGCCAGGATACAGGCGTCCTGCAGTTCTGGGTAAAGTGCGGCACACAGTTCCCTTATATCGACGATCTGGAAGTCCTTCTCAAGGAAGCCGTCATGCAGGCGACCGTGGACACGCCTCTTCGCCACAATTCCGTGCAGACTTTTGACGAGTACAACACAGGCAAGAACGTCGGCAAGGGCACACCTACAGTCTGGTGGGACATCGTTCCTCATTCCGACAAGTGCGAGATCTACACCTATATGGCAGGCGGCGGATGCACGCTGCCCGGCAACGCAACCGTTCTGATGCCCGGTGAAGGCTACGAAGGCGTAACAAAATTCGTCCTCGACAGAATGACCACCTACGGACTCAACGCCTGTCCGCCCCTGCTGGTCGGCGTAGGCGTAGGTACATCCGTGGAGACGGCGGCCCTCAACTCCAAGAAGGCTCTGATGCGTCCCATCGGATCTCACAATGACAACGCAAACGCTGCCAAGATGGAGAAGCTTCTCGAGGACGGCATCAACGCGATCGGTCTCGGACCCCAGGGCATGGGCGGCAACTACTCCGTTATGGGCGTAAACATCGAGAACACTGCCCGTCACCCTTCCGCGATCGGCGTCGCAGTAAACGTCGGCTGCTGGAGCCACAGAAGAGGCCATATCGTTTTTGACAAGGACCTCAACTTCACGGTAGATACGCACACAGGATTTGAGTACAAAGAGAAATAATTGTCAAAAAAGCGACATGGCGCTCAGTTGAATACAGAAATGTCATAAAGACGATACAGCGCTAAGTTAAACACAGACTTGAAGTTCAGATAGATCCGGAAAGTCCTAAGACGAAGGACATACACAGATACTCAGGAAGGAGTGTACAAAAATGGCAGTAGAAATCAGAGACGGCAAGAAGATCCTGGTCACCCCCATCTCCGCGGAGGACCTCAAAGATATCCATATCGGCGACATCATTTACCTGACAGGCGATCTCACCACCTGCCGCGACGTGGCCCACCGCCGCGTTGTGGAAGAGGGACGCGAGATCCCCGTAGACGTCAGGGACGCAGCGATCCTGCACGCAGGCCCCATCATCCGCCCTCTCGGCGATGACAAATATGAGATGGTCTCCGTTGGACCGACAACCTCCATGCGCATGGAGAAGTTCGAGTATGAATTTGTCAAGATCACCGGCGTCCGTGTGATCCTGGGCAAAGGCGGCATGAAAGAAAATACAGAGCGCGCGTGCAAAGACTTCGGCGCCATCCACTGCGTATTTCCCGCAGGAAACGCTGTTGTTGCGGCGACAGAAGTAGAGGAAATCGTCGAGGCACAGTGGAAGGACCTCGGCATGCCCGAGACCCTCTGGCACAGCCATGTTAAGGAGTTCGGTCCTCTGATCGTCTCCATCGACTCCTACGGAAGAAATTATTTCGAGGAGAAGAAAGTGGAGTATAATCGTAAGAAAGACGAGCAGGTTGAGCTGATCAGTAAGCAGGTCGGATTCATTAAGTAAGAGAGTATAGAGGAGAGTGTTGCGAGTCGTTGCCAAAATATTGCAGACTTCGGAGCGATGCTCTCCTCATTTTCGTAAACGCAAAGCGATGCAGAAGGAGGCAACTATGAAGGAATATCGGATCGCAGTCGTAGCAGGAGACGGAATCGGACCGGAGGTTATGGCAGAATGCAAAAAAGTGCTGGATGCGGCAGCCTCACTCGACGGAAGCTTTCGGTTTGCTTTCACGGATTTTCCATGGGGATGCGAGTATTATTTGAAGACCGGCCAGATGATGCCTGCGGACGGAATTGATATTCTGTCAAAATATGATGCGATCCTTCTCGGCGCGGTGGGCTATCCCGGCGTTCCGGATAACATCTCTCTGCGGGATCTGCTGATCCGGATCCGGCACGATTTTGACCAGTATATCAATCTGCGGCCGGTAAAGCTTCTGAAAGGTGCGCAGTGCCCGCTCAGGGATGTGAAGGAAGAAGAAATCAACATGACCTTCATCCGCGAGAACACGGAAGGCGAGTACTCCGGGCAGGGCGCATGGCTCTACAAGGGGCAGCCGAATGAAGTGGTCATTCAGGACAGCGTTTTCTCGCGAAAAGGAACGGAGCGCGTGATCCGATACGCCTATGAGCTGGCGCGAAAAGAGCACAAGACGCTCACAAGCGTCAGTAAAGCAAATGCCCTCAACTATTCCATGGTCTTTTGGGACAGCATCTTCAAGGAAGTGGGAGAAGAATACCCGGACGTCAGGACTTACTCGCTTCTCGTGGATGCGGCGTCCATGTTCATGGTAAAGGATCCTTCGCGGTTCTAGATCGTGGTGACCTCCAACTTGTTCGGGGATATTCTGACCGATTTGGGAGCGGCCATTGCAGGCGGCATGGGACTGGCAGCAGGCGCCAACCTCAATCCGGAGAGGAAGTTCCCGTCTATGTTTGAGCCCATTCACGGCTCGGCACCTGATATCGCAGGGCAGCAGATCGCCAATCCGCTGGCGGCAATCTGGTCCGCTTCGCAGCTTCTGGATTTCTTCGGCCACGAGGACCTTGGCAGGAAGATTCTGGACACGATGGAAGTGATGCTGACAGAGCACAGAGATAAGCTGACGCCTGACCAGGGCGGGACGGCGAAGACTTCCGAGTGCGGAGATGCGTTTGTGGAACTGCTGCGGAAGTGATTTGACATAGGGAGGATGATTTGACACAGGGAGGATGGTTTGTGCCGCTGAAGGGAACTTCAGCGGCACTTTCTGCGCATACACCGTCCACAGGGACATGTCAGAGTAATACGGAACTTTTCTATCGGACCAATTGATAATATAATCGGAATCAGGACAAACCAACAGGAGGATACCCGATCATGAACGAAAAGCTTAACTTCGGCAGCGATTACACAAGAGGAGCCCATCCGGCGATCATGCAGAGGATGCTCGAGACCAATATGATGCAGACGGCGGGTTACGGCCTGGATGAGATCTCGGAGTCTGCCAGAAGAAGAATCCGGGAGGCCTGCGGTTGCGAGCAAGCAGCTGTGGAGTTTCTTGTAGGAGGAACGCAGACAAATGCGGTCATGATCGACGCACTTCTGAAGACCTATCAGGGCGTTCTTGCAGCCGAGACGGGCCACATCAGCACCCATGAGGCGGGCGCCATTGAAGCCGGCGGCCACAAGGTCCTCACACTGCCGCATAGGTTTGGTAAATTAGCGCCGGAGAGCGCGGAGAAATATCTGGCGGACTACTACAATGACGCCAACCATGATCACATGGTCATGCCGGGCATGATCTACCTCTCTCATCCCACAGAGTACGGAACGCTGTATTCCAAAGCGGAACTGGCTGCCTTCAGAGAGATCTGTGACAAGTACGGCATCTCTTTGTACGTGGACGGCGCCAGACTCGCCTATGCGCTTGCAAGCCCGGAAAGCGATGTGACACTCAGAGACCTGGCAAAATATTGCGACGCCTTCTACATCGGCGGCACCAAGTGCGGTGCCCTGTTCGGAGAAGCGGTGGTGGTGCCGGATCCGAAGAAAATACCGCACCTCTTTACGATCATCAAACAGCACGGAGCCCTGCTGGCCAAGGGGAGACTTCTCGGCATCCAGTTTGACGAGCTGTTCCGGGACGGCCTTTATGAAAGAATCGGAGAGCCGGCCATCAGAGCCGCGGAGAGCATCAAAAAAGCGCTGCGTGAAAAGGGATATCGTCTGTATTTTGACAATCCGACCAACCAGATCTTCTATGTCATGGAGAACGAAGTCCTGAAGAAACTGGAAGAGAAGGTGGAGTACAGTTTCTGGGAGAAATATGATGACGACCATACTGTGATCCGGTTCGCGACGGACTGGGGGACCACGGAAGAAGAGACGAGGGCGCTCATAGACGCGCTGTAAAGTGTTAGTTGCATCAACCCGCAAAAAGTCAGATAATAAGGTATAGCATGCAAGGTCAACGACAGCGCTGCTAATACTACAGGAACGAGGACTTCAGAATGCCTGCCGAGAAATACACAGCCATCTACAATGATTTAAAGGAAAAAATTGAGGAAGGTCTCTATGCCCCGCAGTCGATCCTGCCCTCGGAGAACATACTGACGGCGCGCTACGGCGTGTCCCGCAATACTGTTCGAAGGGCGATCGCCAGGCTTGCGGATGAGAGCTACGTGCAGAGCACTATGAGGCGAGAGTGATCGTGAACCGGTGATAAGACCTGGAGGCGAAACGGCTCTCTCAGCAGAAATACAGTGAAAAAGACCTGCCGCGCAGTAAACTGCAAGGCAGGTCTTTTTACGAAATATCGTCTGTTTACAATTCATCTCAGATGAGGTCCTCTATGTCACAATGGAGTGCCCCAGCAAGTGCAAGCAGCCCGGAAGAAGAAGCCTTCCGAATATCCTTGGCTCCCTGCTCATACTGCTGGATCATCCGAAGGGACACACCGGACCGGTCCGCCAGCATTCTCTGTGAGTATGCGTTGAGGCGCCGAAGCTGCTGCAGACGGGCTTCCTTTATGCTGCGCTGTCTGATCTGTTCAGCGGTGTCTATGAATTTTTCTTCAGATGCTTCATGGAGAGCGGGATACATACAGATGATATCCTGAAGGGGCAGAAAGCGTGTTATATCTCTGAAGCGCAGCCCACATTCATACTGATAGCGGGCAAGGATCCAGCCGCTCCAGTATTCCGGTGAGTAGGAGTCAGAATTGACCGCGTCGGGAAACTCTCTGCGCAGCCCCGCCCGACGAATCGTTTCGCATGCCAGTTCTGTTCCGGACATTCCGGACACACACCAGGGAGCGCCACGCTCAAATCCATCTGCCAAACCACTGGCAATGAACATTTCCATGAAGCGGTCAGGGAGAAGCTGACACTTTAGGACTGCGTATTCCACGGCCTCCCCCAGGTTTTTCATTGCGTCATCCATATAGCATTGTTCATATGCGTACATGTCGATCTCCTTACTGTGAGAAGATTCTTGCTATGCGGCACGTCATGCAGAAGAAATGGTTCTGTCATCATGCGTGACCGCTTAATCTTTTCAGTTCATCTTCATCAGGCGTCAATCGCATCAGATCCCGAATATACAATCCTTCTTCATCATCAGTTTCAAGGAGTTTCTGCCAGTCAGATCCAGCGATAGTTCATTCAGAGAGCAAGTATATCTCTAAAGAGTCATACTATCAAGCTGAAGTATCAATTAAGAATATGGTGCATACCCAAAACGAAGAAAGTCTGATAAAGTGGAAGTACAGAATTAAAGCAGAGCTGCTTACAACCGAAGCGTATATCCGAGGCAACCAGGGACGTTTCGGAAAAGGAGGAACACATGACCAAATTCATATCATGGAATATAGATTCACTAAACGCCGCCTTGACATCAGACTCCCCCAGAGCGCTGCTCTCCAGAGACGTACTGAATACATTGGCCAGGGAAGACGCCGACATTATTGCCATACAGGAGACCAAGCTTCCGGCAACGGGACCGGCCAAAAAACACACGGAAGCGCTGGAAACGTTGTTCCCGGGCTATCACGTCGAGTGGATCAGCTCGGAGCCTCCGGCCAGAAAAGGCTATGCGGGAACGATGATCCTTTACAAAGAAGGAATTCAGGCGGAAAAGATCGCCCCCAGAATCGGCGCGCCGAGCACCATGGATGACGAGGGGAGGCTCCTTGTGCTGGACTGCGGCGGTTACTATTTTGCCAACGTGTACACGCCGAATGCCGGAGACGGACTGGGGAGACTGGGCGAGCGCCAGGAATGGGACAAATGCTACGCGGAGTATATCTCGCAGCTGGATCAGAAGAAACCCGTGATCGCCTGCGGCGACTTTAACGTAGCACATAAAGAGATCGACCTGGCGCACCCTGAATCCAACCATATGTCGGCGGGATTTACGGATGAGGAGAGAGAAGGCTTTACAAACCTTCTGGCTAAGGGATTTGTCGACACGTTCCGATATGTGCACGGAGATGTGAAGGACGTCTATTCCTGGTGGGCGCAGAGAATCCGGACCAGCAAGATCAACAATTCCGGTTGGAGAATTGACTACTTCCTGGTCAGCGACCGCATCAAGGAGCGGGTGAAGCGGTCGGAGATGATCGATTCGGGGCCCAGGCAGGATCATACGCCGATCCTACTGGAGATGGAGATCTGAGGCGCACATTACAGCTTGGCTAAACAGAAAGGCGGTACGAGAGATGAAAATTGCATGGTTCTGCATTCCGGCCCACGGGCACACCAATCCGACACTGGGAATCGTGAAGGAGCTGACGGCGGCCGGCCATCAGGTCTACTACTTCTCCTTTGAAATGTTCCGGGAGAAGATTGAGCGGGCGGGCGCAGTTTTTATCGGCTGCGACGGATATGACTTCGAGATGGAGGATAAGGAGAACGCCGACCGGGTCGGCAAGGACAAGGCCTTCGCCACGGAGCTGCTGGTCTCTTCCACGCTGGCGCTGGACGAAATGACGACGGAGAAGGTCCGGGAGATCAGGCCTGACATTGTCGTGTCGGATTCGGTCGCCTTCTGGGGAAAGCTCGTCGCCATGAAACACAGGCTCCCGTATGTCTCATCGACGACGACTTTCGCTTTCAACCGCTACTCGGCAAAGTATATGAAGGAGTCGCCCTGGGATATCGCCAAGATGCTCTTTACCATGCCCAAGATTAATAAGCAGATCCGGCGGCTGCAGGAGAAGGGCTATCCCGTGAAGGGAATCCTGGATATTGTCCAGAATGACAACGAAACCAACACCATAGTCTATACGTCAAAATACTACCAGCCTTGCTCGGATACTTTCTCTGACCGGTATCATTTCATCGGGCCGTCCATTCGGCCTGTCACGGAGCCGTATGAGAAACGGGCGGAAAAGACCGTCTACATTTCGATGGGAACGGTCAACCAGAACAGAGAATTCTACCGGAACTGTATTCATGCGCTGGGTCAGACTGATTGGCAGGTCATCATCTCCATGGGGACCAATACGGAGCATTTCGATCATTTACCGGACAATATCGAGATTCACGAATCCGTCGACCAGATGGCAGTACTCTCCATTGCGGATGCATTTATTACGCACTGCGGCATGAACTCCGCTTCCGAAGGGCTGTACTTCAGGGTTCCGCTGGTTCTCTTTCCACAGACGCCGGAGCAGGGAGCCGTGGCCGGGAGAACGGAGGAATTGGGAGCCGGCGTTATGCTGGGGTCCATTTCAGAGAACGATATTATGGCTTCGCTCCGGAAGGTTTTGTATGAGCCTTCCTATAAAGCGAGTGCGGTGAAGATCTCTGACAGCTTCCGCGCCTGCGGCGGCGCGAAGGAAGCGAGGGCATTTCTGGAGGAGATCGCGGCCGCTATGTCCGACCGGCAGCAGGAGGATTAAAAACACAGGATTCCGACTCTTGATTTTTCGGTGTGTTGGAAGTAGTATAGACAGAAGAAAGTCTCAAGCGAGACGGTTATATTGATATTGTGAATGAGGCAACGGCGTTTCAGGTATGGATCGAAAGATCTGTATTTGGTGCGCCTTTCTTTTGCGCGAAGCATCGAAGTGACCTGTCGGCATGGGGCATTGCGAATATAGAGCCATGCGTGGACAGGGTGTCGAGTGGACAGCGAGAGCTTGCAGTCGGAAGGAGACTATTTTGGCAAAGATAAATAAAAACTATTTAAAACTGCCGGGAAGCTATCTGTTCTCGGAGATAGGACGAAGAGTGCGGGAATTCTCGCAGGCGAACCCGGAGGCAAAGATCATCCGGCTGGGAATCGGCGACGTCACACAGCCCATCGCACCTGCCGTTATAGATGCTCTGCACGGAGCGGTGGACGAGATGGGTCATGCGGAGACCTTCCGCGGTTATGCGCCGGATTTGGGCTATGAATTCCTGCGCGATGTGATCGCACGTAAGGACTACAAGGCCAGAGGGTGTGAGATCTCGGCAGAGGAGATCTTTATTTCGGACGGAGCTAAGTGCGACTGCGGCAATATTCAGGAGATCTTCGATCTTTCGAGCCGAATCGCCGTGTGCGACCCGGTATATCCGGTTTATGTGGATTCCAATGTCATGGCAGGGAGAACGGGCGCCTTTAATGCGCAGACCGGGCGGTTTGAGAACGTGATCTACATGCCCTGCACGGCGGAGAATGGGTTTGTTCCGGATCTGCCGGAGGAAGTGCCTGATCTGATCTACCTGTGCTTTCCCAACAATCCGACGGGCGCGGTCATGACTAAGGCGCAGCTGCAGAAGTGGGTCGACTACGCGAATCTTCACGACTCGATCATTCTGTACGACGCGGCCTATGAGGCCTATATTTCGGAGTCGGATGTGCCTCACAGCATTTATGAATGCGAGGGCGCCAGAGGGTGCGCGATCGAGTTCCGTTCCTTCTCCAAGACGGCGGGCTTTACCGGCCTGCGGCTGGGCTATACAGTGATCCCTATGGATCTGACAGCGGGCGGCGAGAGGCTGTGGCCGCTGTGGGCGAGGCGCCACGGGACCAAATACAACGGAGCTCCTTATATCATCCAGCGTGCCGGCGAGGCGGTCTACTCGGAAGCGGGCAGGCAGCAGGTCCGTGAGCAGATCGCGTATTACATGGGCAATGCGAAATATATCCTGGAGGGACTGCGGTCCGCAGGCTATGAGGTATCGGGCGGTGTGAACGCTCCCTATATCTGGCTGCGGACCCCCGGTAATATGACGAGCTGGCAATTTTTTGACCATTTGCTCACGAAGGCGCATGTGGTCGGAACGCCGGGATCCGGATTCGGGCCGCATGGGGAACACTATTTCCGGCTGACGGCGTTTGGAAGCCGGGAGAGCACGGTCGAGGCGGTGGACAGGATTCGGAAGATGTAGGTGCAAGGTACCCCGGAGGTCACTTTTTTGGCAAATGTGCGGCACCCCGGAGGTGGGCATTAAAAATTATAGAAATGAGGCAACGGCGCTTCAGGTGCGGACCGAGAGGTCTGTGCTTGGAGCGCCTTTTTGTATTTCGAGAACAAACCACCCCAGAGGTCGCGTTTGGAAAATGGAAGGAGACCAAATATGTGTTCGATATTAGCTTACTGCAGCGAGCAGGCGGAGTATGAAAGGGTGGCGGAGATGCTCTCGAGGACGATCTCGAGGGGACCGGATGACAGCCGGATTCTGGATACCGGAAACGGATATCTGGGTTTTAACCGTCTGGCGATCATGGGACTGACCCCGGAGGGGATGCAGCCGTTTACCTTAAACGGGAATGCGGTGGGCTGCAACGGCGAGATCTATCGCTTCCGCAAGATGAAGGAGAGGCTGATCGAGAAAGGCTATACCTTTGGGAGCGAATCGGACTGCGAGATCCTGCTGCCTCTCTATGAGGAGTATGGAATCGATATGTTCCGGTTTCTGGACGCGGAGTTTGCGCTGGTTCTGTATGACGCCGGGCGGCAGGAGTATATCGCCGCGAGGGATCCGATCGGGATCCGGCCGCTCTATTTTGGCAGAGATGAGAAGGGCATCCCGGTATTTGCATCGGAACCCAAGAACCTGGTTGGAATCTGCGAGCGGATCGAGCCGTTCCCGCCCGGGCACTATGCCGTGATCAGCGCGGCGCACCTGGGACCCTGGGACATCGAATGCATTCCGTTGGAGCACCAGGGAATCGCGATGGCGGAGTTCAGCAGAATCTGGAGCGCCGGATACTATCTGGAGGATGACCTGCCGGCGATCCGGAGAAATATTCACGATAAGCTTGTCGCGGGAATCGAGAAGAGGCTGGATGCGGACGCGCCGGTCGGGTTCCTGTTGTCCGGCGGGCTGGACTCGTCGCTGGTGTGCGGCGTCTCGGCAAAGCTTATGGACAAGCCCTTGCGGACCTTTTCCATCGGCATGGACCTGGATGCGATCGACTTCAAGTACGCCCGCAAGGTGGCCGATTATATCGGGAGCGAGCACTATGAAGTGATCATTACCCGGGACGACGTGATCGCGGCGCTGGAGCCTGTGATCGCGGTGCTCGGCACGTTTGATATCACGACGATCCGCGCGTCGATCGGCATGTATCTGGTCTGCAAATGGATTCACGAGAACACCGATGTGCGCGTGATTATGACGGGGGAGATCTCGGATGAGATCTTCGGATACAAGTACACGGATTTTGCGCCGGACGCGGAGGCCTTCCAGAAGGAGGCGGAGAAGAGGATCCGCGAGATCCACATGTACGATGTGCTGCGCGCGGACCGCTGCATCAGCGTGAACTCGCTGGAGGCCAGGGTGCCCTTCGGAGATCTGGATTTTGTCTCCTACTGCATGAAGATCGATCCGGAGAAAAAGCTGAACAAGTACGGAATCGGAAAATACCTTCTGCGTGCGGCTTTTGAGGAGGATGACCTGATTCCCCGCGATATTTTGATGCGGGAAAAGGCGGCCTTCTCGGATGCAGTCGGGCACTCGCTGGTCAACGATCTGATCGACTATGCGGAAGGGCTGTATTCGGAGGAGGAGTTCGAGGAGCGGCGGCTTGCGTTTGCGCACGCGCAGCCTTTCACAAAGGAGTCGCTTCTGTACAGGGAGATCTTCGAGAAGTATTACCCTGGCCAGGCGCAGATGGTGGCGGATTTCTGGATGCCCAACCGGGAGTGGGAGGGCTGCGACGTGAAGGATCCTTCAGCAAGAGTTCTGTCCAACTACGGGGCCAGTGGAGAGTGAGGCGTGTCGGATCTGTCAAAAAAGTGCCGGCAGGCATGGTTTGCCGGATCTGTCAAAAAAGTGCCGGCAGGTATGGCTTGCCGGCACTGAAGATCGCTCTGTGAGCCTTGAAATTCTTCTCAGGAGTATCTGGCTGCAATCGCCCGGTTTGCATTGGTTTCAAGGGAATCGTCGAGGGCGGGAAAGCTGCTCAGTCGGACGCCGTATTTTCTGTCCAGAGCTTTCTGCAGCAGATAATCACAGACATGGGGATTCTTGGGCAAAAGAGGCCCATGGAGATAGGTCCCGATTACATTTCGGTAGAGGACGCCTTCGCAGGCGTCCTTTCCGTTGTTGCCGTATCCGTGGACAACTCTGCCGAAAGGCATGTTGTCACCGATATAGGTTCGGCCGCCGTGGTTTTCAAAACCGACGATTTCAAGGGTTTTAAGTTCGGGAATGGTCTCATTTCTGAGGACTATATTGGAGATCAGCCTGGGTGAACCTTGTTTCGTATAGAGATTCACCAGTGAAAGGCCCTCCATCCGTCCTTCCGACGTGTCATAGTAGTGACCGAGCAGCTGGTAGCCGCCGCAGATGGCAAGCAGTGTCCCGCTGTCTTCCACATAATCATGAAGCTCCGGACGAACCTTCTGAAGGCGCGTGCAGACGATCTGCTGCTCCCGGTCGGAACCGCCGCCCAGAAGGACAATGTCGGCGGATGCCAGAGAAAGCCTGTCATTCAGGTTGCACTCTGTAACCTGCGCTTCGATTCCGCGCCACTTGCAGCGCATCCGCAGGCACTGGATGTTGCCCCGGTCTCCGTAGAGGTTGAGCAGGTCAGGGTAGAGGTGGACGATATGCAGCCGATAAGGGCCCGGCTCCGGGCTGTTAATTGTATGATCGGGCCGGGACGATTCTGATCGCAATTCTTTCTTTTCGTCTTTTTTCATTTCGTGATCCCTTCCAGATACTTATGCGCCTCATACAACGCCGTGTAATTGACGAGCACATACAGGTTGTCGCAGCCGTCAGCGAGGCGGCGCTCTATGGCTTCTTCCACGGTCGGCGCAGAGGTCGACGCGATCTCCGCATATTTGAGTCTGAGCTGCATGTCGAGTGCGCGAAGCCCGCTCACCGTGATGGAGCGGATCGTCTCATCGGCCAGCCTGTCAAAATCCACGTCCCACAGCCAAGAAATATCCCTGCCGTCCTGGGCGTTGTCGTTGATCACGATGATCAGGTCTTTCGGGGAGCGGTCCTGCAGCATGGCGGCGATATTTTGGTTAAAGCCGGCGGGATTTTTGGCGAGGTTCAGAAGGACCTTTTGTTCTCTGTTCCGGCCTATGCAGAAGACTTCGCCTCTGCCGAACTGCGGCTTATAGCTGCGCAGGACTTTATTGATGCTTTCTGTGGGAAGATCCAGCTCTCTCAGAACGCCGTATACTGCCAGAATGTTATAGACGTTGTAGAAGCCTGTCATAGGGGCAGAGATCCTGACCGGGGCAGAATCCGCTTCCCGCACATCAAAAGATAGCTGCGGCGCAAGGGTCACGCGGGCAGTGTCATAGTCGATGGACGGCCTCTTAAAGCCGCAGGAAGGGCACCGGTATACGCCGAGCTGGCTGAAGTGATAGAAATCATAGTGCAGAGGGGAGCCGCAGTTTTCGCAAAAGCGGCCTTCCCGGATCTCGCCGGAAGAGGATGGAAAATCGACCTCTGGGGTAGTTTGTTCGCTGACACCGAAGGAGACGAAGCGGTGGCCGCTCTCTTTTGCCAGAAAGGCCGTGAGCGGGTCGTCACCGTTTATGACGAGAGTCATGTCCGGTGCCAGGCGGATCGCCTTATCGATAGCCTTCATAGTGAGGTCGATCTCGCCGTAGCGGTCGAGCTGGTCGCGAAAGAGGCCGGTGATGATCATGTAATCGGGCCTGAGGTGCTGCAGGACGCGGGCGGCGGACGCCTCATCGACCTCCAGGCAAGCGAAGTCCGCATCGAGATACCCCAGAGGTCTTGCGGAAGCCGGGGCACTACGATAGCTCGGAGATCTTGCGGCGAGAGGGCTCGCAGCAGTGGCCAGAGCGGCGGCAACGCCTTCCATCATGTTGGCGCCCAGGCGGTTGGAGACGACGCGAAAACCCTGCGCCTCGAGCATGTCGCAGAGCAGGTTGTTTGTGGTCGTTTTGCCGTTGGTGCCGCAGGTCACGATGATCCCGCGGCGGACCTGCGACGCCAGATCTTTTATGATATGCGGGTTGACCTTCAGGGCGACTCGGCCGGGCAGCGAAGAGCCGGGCCGGCCGGTCAGATGACAGGCTGTGAGGGCTGCCTTGGCGGCAGCCACAGCAAGAATTGTTTGCAGGCTCATTTCGGTTCTTCCTCGTTCATGGCTCGCGGAGCGAGCGGATGATTTTCATTCCGCGTCGATCGTCGAGATTCCCATAGTGACTTCCTCCAGCACATCCAGCAGCATGCGCACAGTGTCCAAGGAGGTGAGCATGACAACGTTATTCTGCGCGGCGACGCTGCGCAGGGCGACGCCGTCTCCGTAGTGGACGCCGGAGAGAACGGCGCGCGTGTTGATCACGTAGCTGACATAACCGGCGCGGATGGAGTCCAGCATCTCCTCGCTGTGTTCACTGGGTTTGTGGAGGACTCTGGTGCGGATCCCGGCTTCCCGCAGGTATTCGGCGGTCAGCGTCGTCGCTTCTATGTTGAAGCCCATATCGTAAAAGCGGCGAACGAGAGGGATGGTCTCTGTTTTGTCCTCGTCGGCGACACTGACAAGGACAGTGCCGTAATTGCGCAGCGTCATGCCGGAGGCGATCATGGCCTTGTAGACGGCACGATGGAGCTTACTGTCGTAGCCGATGGCCTCGCCCGTGGACTTCATCTCCGGGGAGAGATAGGCGTCCATGCCGCGCAGTTTGGAGAAGGAAAAGGCGGGGACTTTGACGTAATAGCGGGCCTTTTCGGCGGGATAACGAACAATGAGCCCCTGACCTTTCAAAGTAATGCCGAGACTGACAAGTGTGGCGATATCCGCGAGGCTGTAACCCGTTGCCTTGGAGAGGAACGGAACCGTCCGGGAGGAGCGGGGGTTGACCTCGATGATGTAGACATTCTCCCGCTCATCGACGATGAACTGTATATTGAAGAGTCCGCGGATCCCGATGCCGATCCCGAGTCTCTCCGTGTAGTCGAGAATCGTCTTCTTGACGTTCGCCGAGAGGCTGTAAGGGGGATAGACACTGATCGAATCGCCCGAGTGAACGCCGGTCCTCTCGACCAGTTCCATGATGCCCGGGACGAAGACCCTCTCGCCGTCGCACACGGCGTCTACTTCCACTTCTTTGCCGCGTATATAGTGGTCCACGAGCACCGGCCTGCTCTCATCGATGGGCTCCGCGGTCCCAAGATACTCCCGCAGGTCAGACTCTTTGGCGACGATCTGCATGGCGCGGCCGCCCAGAACGAAGCTGGGGCGGACCAGCACCGGATAGCCGATCTTCTGCGCGGCGGCGAGTCCTTCTGCGGCGGAAGTGACGGCGCAGCCTTTGGGCTGCGGGATTCCCAGCGTCTCCAGGAGTTTCTCGAACAGTTCCCGGTTCTCCGCTTTGTCGATGGCTTCGCAGTCTGTGCCGATGATTCTGACCCCTCGGGCGTGAAGCGGATCCGCCAGATTGATCGCCGTCTGCCCTCCGAGCGTTACGATGACGCCGTCGGGCTTTTCCATCTCGATCACGTTCATCACGTCTTCCACGCAGAGCGGTTCAAAATAGAGCTTGTCCGAGCAGGTATAGTCGGTAGAAACGGTTTCCGGATTGTTGTTGATGATGATCGCCTCGTAACCCGCCTTTTGGATCGTCTGTACGGCGTGCACGGTGGAATAGTCGAATTCCACGCCCTGGCCGATGCGGATGGGACCGGCGCCGAGAACGATCACTTTCTTCCTGGCGGAGAGGCGGACTTCGTTTTCGACTTCCGGGGCATTGGTGCAGCCGGCGGTCTCGTAAGTGGAGTAAAAATAGGGAACATAACTTTCAAACTCTGAGGCGCAGGTGTCGATCATCTTGTAGACCGGCATGATTCTGTTTTTTGACCGCAGAGCAAAGACCGTCTCCTCGGAGAGCCCCCACAGAACGCCGATTTCCCGGTCCGAGAAGCCCATCTTCTTGGCCTCGCACAGTTCCTCCAGGTCGCCGGGAGCGGCGGAAAGCGCTTTTTCTTCTTCCACGATGCGGCGGATGGCGCGCAGGAAGAAGGGGTCGATGCCGCTCTGACGACGGATTGACTCCTCGAGACAAACTACCCCGGAGGTCAATTTTTTCTGATCCCTGCGCATCAGCTCCGCAATGGCAAATATTCGATCATCGGTTCCGGTGCGAATATACGTGAGGAGATCTGAGGCAGTCAGCTGATCAAATTTCGGATCATGCAGGTGGAAGTGCCCCGTCTCGAGAGAGCGGACCGCCTTAAGAAGGCTCTCTTCCAGTGTGCGGCCTATGCTCATGACTTCGCCTGTCGCCTTCATCTGCGTGGAGAGAGAGTTGTCGGCCTCCGTGAATTTGTCAAAGGGAAAGCGCGGCATCTTGGTGACGACGTAGTCGAGGGCCGGCTCAAAAGCGGCCGGCGTATTGGCAAGCGGAATTTCGTCGAGAGTCATGCCGACGCCGATTTTGGCGGAAACGCGGGCGATGGGGTAGCCGCTCGCCTTGGAAGCCAGCGCCGACGAGCGGGAGACGCGCGGATTGACTTCGATCAGGTAGTATTGGAAAGAACCGGGATCCAGCGCGAACTGGACATTGCAGCCGCCCTCGATCTCAAGGGCGCGGATCACCTTCAGCGCGCTGTCGCGCAGCATGTGATACTCCTTATTTGTGAGCGTTTGCGACGGGCACACGACAATAGAATCCCCGGTGTGAATGCCCACGGGATCCAGATTTTCCATGTTGCAGATGGTGATCGCGGTGTCGTTTCGGTCGCGCATCACCTCATACTCGATCTCTTTGAAGCCTTTGACGCTCTTCTCGATCAGGACCTGGCGGACCGGGGAGAGCGCGAGGGCGTTCTTCATGATGGGAAGAAATTCCTCCTCGTTGTCCGCAAAGCCGCCGCCCGTCCCGCCGAGCGTGAAAGCGGGCCGAAGGACGACCGGATATCCGATGTCGCGCGCCGCCTTAAGGCCTTCTTCCATGGAGCAGGCGATCTCCGAGGGCAGCACCGGCTCTCCCAGCCGCAGGCACAGCTCCTTGAACAGCTCGCGGTCTTCCGCCTGCTCGATGGAGCGGCTTTTGGTGCCCAGAAGCTCCGTCCGGCACTCCGCCAGGATTCCCTTCTTCTCCAGCTGCATGGCCAGATTGAGCCCCGTCTGTCCGCCAATCCCCGGCAAAATAGCGTCCGGCCTCTCTTTGCGCACTATTTTGGCAATGTATTCCAGAGTCAGGGGTTCCATGAAGACTTTGTCCGCGATCGACGTGTCGGTCATGATGGTCGCGGGGTTGGAATTGCACAGGACGACCTCATAGCCCTCCTCCTTGAGCGCCAGGCAGGCCTGGGTCCCGGCATAGTCAAACTCGGCCGCCTGCCCGATCACGATGGGGCCGGAACCGATGACGAGAATCTTGTGGATATCAGTTCGCTTGGGCATTGGAAACCTCCTTGCTTCTTGCCGCCTGCATCAACGCAATAAAACGGTCAAACAGATACGCGCTGTCCTGAGGTCCAGGAGCGCTCTCCGGGTGGTACTGGACACTGAATGCGTTATCTTTCTCACATTTGACGCCCTCAATCGTCCCGTCCAAAATATTGACATGCGTCACTTCAAGCCCGGTCTGCGCCGGGGACTTCACATCCACTGCGTAAGAGTGGTTCTGCGAGGTGATCTCGATGCGCCCGGACTGCAAGTCCCTGACGGGATGGTTTCCGCCGCGGTGGCCGAATTTGAGTTTGTAGGTCCTGGCCCCATAGGCGAGGGACAGGATCTGGTGGCCCAGGCAGATGCCGAAGATGGGGAAGCGGCCGCGCAGCGTCCGCACTGTCTCGATGGTCTCCGGCACATCCGTGGGATCGCCGGGGCCGTTGGAGATGAGGACGCCGTCCGGCCTGAGAGAACAAACTACCTCAGAGGTCGTGTTCCAGGGGACGACCGTCACGTCGCAGCCGCGCCGGTTCAGGGAGCGCAGGATGTTCTTCTTCATACCGCAGTCGATGAGGACGACGTGGAGGGGAGCGGGTGTCTGCGCAGGTGCAGCCGCGTCTTCTGCTGCCGGGACCGTCACCGGCCCGGTCATGCCATCCGTCTGCGCATTACATGCAGGAGAGCTCCAAATCTCCTTGCTGCTGACCCTCGATACGGCGTCCACAGGCGCTGAAAAGTTTCGCAGTTTCTTCAGCCCCTCTTCGAGTGGCGTCTCGATGTCCGTGATCAGACATTTCCTTGTTCCGAAGTCCCGGATCGAGCGGTTCAGCTTTCGGGTATCTACGCCGCTGATGCCGGCAATTCCGTACTTTTTCATGACGTCTCCCAGGGAAGCCGTACTTCTGAAATTAGACGGTTCATCACTGTATTCGTGCACGATCAGCGCACCGATCGTGGGTTGATCTGTCTCATAGTCCTCGTCGGCCATGCCATAGTTTCCGATCAATGGATAGGTCATGACGACGGCCTGATCTGTGTAGGAGGGATCCGAGAGGATTTCCTGATAGCCGACCATGGAGGTGTTGAAGACGATCTCAAGAATCCTGTCCTGCAGATCACCGAATCCGCAGCCGCTGTAGTGAGTTCCGTCTTCGAGGATGATCTGGCGGTCACATTTTCTTTTCATAGGAAGGTGTCCTTTCCGGTTGCGCGGGCAATGAGCCATGCCGCATTGCTTACACGCAAAGAAGGCGCAATGACCCCCGAAGCATTTGAGCTCCGGCACGTCATTGCGCCTTGAGAATTACGATATTTCATTTGTAAAAATTATAGGCGGATGCGGAGATTTGTCAATAGCCAATGCATCACGAAACATGGTATTGATCTCCATCATATGGCAATGCATCACAAAGTGTGATACGGTTGCATTATCAGAGAATTCCTCAGAAAGTACATGGTGTGAATCTCAGAATTTAGAGGAGGCTGTACTGTTAATGCTTGCAAAGGAATTTGGAAAAGAACATGACCGGAAGATCGTATTGATTCCCGGTAATATGATGAGCTGGCGTCAGTTTAAAAGTGTTATTCCAATACTGGAGAAAGATTTTCATGTAATCGCAGTCAGCACTGACGGATATGATGAAAAGACCGAATTTACCACAACAGAGAAATCTGCAGAAAGTATAGAAAAGTACATAGCAGATAATCTTGATTCACACATTGACCTTGTTTTCGGTGAGTCCTTTGGTGCGGCAACAGCAGGAATGATGTTCAACAGGCAGAAAGTGAAAATAGATTCCATAATAATGAGTGGACCGCAATATATGAGACTTGGTGTTTTTACTGAGCTGATAAAAAAGATGATTCCTAAAAATCAATATAGACTTACACAGAAGGTTAAGAGCGGACGAAAAAGCGGGAAAATGCCGCTCATGTTGAAGTTATACACCCGGGCTGATGATGAAAATATGCTGAAAATGTTTGATGCCATGCCGGATAATATAACGCTTAAGACATTGCAAAACTGTACAGATGAAGCGCTGAGGCTCTATGAAGTGATAGACAAATTTGAGCCTGACCCAAATGCAAAGGTCAGTATCTGGCATGGAGCAAAAGAACCGAATATGAAGAAGGCATTAGAGAAACTGAGAAGAGCATTCCCAGCGGCAGAAGATCAGCCCTTTGAAGGAATGGGACATGGAGATATAATCGGTCATCCGGAGATTATGGCTGCGGAAATCAAGAAGTTCATGGGAAGATAATCCCAGTATGCCGAGCCAATACAATAAGAGAAACATGAATGAAGTAAATAAAACACTGTATATTCCACTGTACGGAAAATCAAAGGTGAGCCAACAGGGGATTATTCTGAACGATCCCTCGGCTGAGAGAATATGGAGAGAAGAAGCCTTCCCAATTCGCGGTAAGTCCAGGTCAAAATGGCTTGCTTACAATATGGCGATGAGAGCCCGAGTATTCGACGACTGGACAGAACGTATGCTGCAACAGAGCCGCGATGCGTTGGTGCTTCATATTGGATGCGGACTTGACAGCAGGTATATGAGGGTAAAAACTCCCTGTTCTGAATGGGTGGACTGCGATCTTCCGGATGTCATAGAGATTCGCAAGAAGTATTTTCAGGAAAATGAAACGTACCATATGATGGCTTTGGATGCGTCCAGACCTGAACAGATTGGAACGCTCCCGGATTCTAATACGGCCATCGTTGTCCTTGAAGGACTGAGCATGTATCTGACAGGCAGCCAAGTACGGGGGTTATTGCAAGCGCTTGATAAAAAGTACCAAGAACTTCATATTCTTATGGATGTTTATACTGAATTCGGTGTCAATGCATCGAAATATAAAAACCCTGTTAATGAAGTTGGCGTTTCTAAACTGTATGGGATCGATGATATCGAGAGCATCACAGATGGACTTCGGGTCAGATATGTAAAAGAGCACAGCTTCACGCCTGCCAGGCTGGTCAAAGAGCTTACGCCAGCCGACAGGTTGTTTTTTAAATTGCTGTTTACGGGTAAGCTGTACCGAAAGATATACCGCCTGTATGAACTTAAGGCTTGTCGGAGAAAATAAATGAACAGAAATGAGATCGTGGCGGAGCTGTTCCGTTTGCAGGATAAGGACTATGCTTTGATGCAGGCAAAAATCATTCCCACTGTATCCCGAGACAGGATCATAGGTGTCAGAACACCTGCCCTTCGGGACTTTGCAAAGAGCCTGAGCAAAGATCAGGACATTGGTGAATTCTTGTCATATCTGCCGCATCAGTATTTTGATGAAGACCAGCTGCATGCGTTTGTAATATCGTTGGAAAAAGATTATGACAAGTGCATAGGGAAGGTCAATGCATTCCTTCCTTTTATTGACAACTGGGCGACCTGTGATCAGCTTTCTCCCAAAGTTTTCAAAAAAGAGCCGGAGAAGCTGCTTTCATTCATTCAGACATGGATCAATTCAGATAAGACCTACACAGTCAGATTTGCGATCGGTATGTTGATGAAGTATTTTCTGGATGAGCATTTTGACACGAAGTATGCGGATATGGTTGCGAAGGTCAAATCGGCGGAGTACTACGTCAACATGATGATCGCATGGTATTTTGCGACCGCGCTGGCGAAGCAGTATGAATCTGTTTTACCATATCTGGAAGACAGAAGGCTGGCTGTTTGGGTGCATAATAAAGCTATCCAGAAAAGTATTGAAAGCTATCGGATTACGGATGAACAAAAGGCATATTTAAGAACTTTGAAGGTGCGATAGAGAACGCGCCGGTCCTGATCGTGGTCGTCTACCGCAAGAAATATTTTGTAGACTGAAATCAGGGAATCCGAGTGCAGTGATGGAAGGAAATAAGAAAATGGCATGGACAGTCAAAAGGATCCAGGAAAGCGATTACGGATGCGAGGAGAGGTCCGCAGAGGAAAGAAACCAGGTCATAGTAACCTTGGTAGATGAAGACGGTCTTACCCGGCAGCTGACTGCCGACGATGACTGGCTATATACTGTGGGGATCGATGAGGGGAGTCTCTGGCCGGAGGAAGTCATGCCGGCAGCCCTGGAAAAGAGATGATATTGTGTAACTTTTGCCAAAGGTACACAAAAAGGAGAGGCCTGTGGAAATATCGAAAAGAGACTGGAAGTTGTTCAGGGAATACGTCCCCAAATGGCAGACACGCTACATCAGGAATCTAAACTGGGAATATATCGAGCTCCTAAGCGGAGATGGCGATGCGGCAGATCATTTCTGGCAGCTGGAAGAGCGCATCAGGAAAGACAAAAAGCACCCCGGAGTGAGCATCGAGATCAGTAAAGGCGACGCGATCTACGATCTTGTCCTTCTTTGCCGGACGGGCGTGATCGACATGAGTGATCTAGAGGAATTCAGTGACAGTACAAAGGACGCTGTCCGCCAGCTATTGGACCTGAGGTGACAAAATGGACATCAAACTGATACCATTGGAAAAGATGATCCTGGACGGGAAAGAGATACGTCTGGGTGAGAAAAAGCAGGCAGTGATCCCCGTTCTCGGAGAGCCTGAACATATCCACGAAAACTACGGCGGCGGGAGCTGGCGCCATTTCTATTTTGACTCCGAGCTGGCTCTTGATTTCGACCAGCATGACCGTCTTGAGTACATTGAGTTTCTGGGCGGCCACTATGGAAAATTGAGACCGTATATCTACGGCATTTCTGTGTTTGATACTAAGGATACCGATGTCGTCAGGACCCTGTCCGAGCATAATAATGGTGAGATTGATGACAGCGAGGACGATTCTTTCGGGTTTCTTGAGACCAGCATCGGGATCTGGAAGGATTCTGAAGAGAAAGAATACTGGACTACGATCGGCATCGGTGTTAAGGACTACTATAAGGAAGTCTGAAGCTGCTGAAAAAGAAGAAGGCGAAACGAACAGACCGGTACTGATCAGGGAAAGGATATCATGATGACAGATCCTGTATTTGGAAATCTGGAATACGAATATGGCTGGAACGGGACTGTGGAAATAGACTGTTTCGGAAAAATGGAAGAGATCGATCTAACGGTATGCGGTGAGGATGATACGCCTGTTACAGAGCAGCAGCGCTGCTCTTATAAAGCCTTCATGGCGGCATGGAGCAGCATAATGGATGACGTCGCTCTGGCGATCGCGAAATACTATATCAGCCTCCGGAAAGAGCTCGGATATGATGAGGAATACAATAGCTGTTACCCTCCCATCGACCATCCTTCAGATGTCCTTGGAATGATCAGCCTGGACCAGATGGTGATCCCGGATGACGGGATCTATGACGGCCGGAGTGTATGCCTGGCATTCAGCTGCTCATGGGATGATGAGAACGGAATGGGCATCCGCTTCCTGAACGAGAAGATCGATGAGATAGGGTATCAGGATATAGTATTCTGATCACAGGGATAACGTCAACTACTCCGAGAAAGGTACATGGAATATGCAGAAGAAAGAGCTTACCAATAGCCTGCGCAGGCCGGATATGGAACGGATCCGCCGTTTCAGGGAATTTGTTAAGGAAAAAGATGCCGTCATAACACAGGAGTCTCCGGAAATGGAGTTGTCGGCTTTCATGACGCAGCGCGCCCTGATCATTACGGATGAGATGAACAATCATTATCACACACCTGAAGAACTCCATGACCTCCTTGAGGAACTGACCTGCAGAGAAGTACCTGCTCACGTCGGGATCGTCCCACCATTCAGTACCGACTTTGGCGCCAACATTATCTTTGAGGACGGCGTATATGTCAATGCCGGTGTCTCCATGCAGGACCAGAGCGGGATCCTGATTAAAGAAGGCGCATTGATCGGGCATCACGCCGTCCTGGCGACACTGAACCACGTTCTTGATCCTGCCAGAAGGCATGACCTGATCCCAAAGCCGATCGTGATCGGTAAAAATGCATGGATCGGCGCAAACGCCACCATCCTGCAGGGCGTGACAGTTGGTGATGGCGCCGTCGTTGCCGCAGGGGCAGTAGTATCCAGTGATGTCCCCGCTAATACTGTTGTCGGGGGAGTTCCGGCCCAGGTTCTCCGGCAGTTGTAAAATGGCCGGATATATCAAGCCACGCGTGGTCTGCCACATGACCAATTCATAGACGGAGAGTTTCTGGAAACACCGCAGGGCTGTCGGGGAAGAGGTATCCTCTGTTGTCCAGGATTATCCGATCCCGCTTTCGCTTTTTCCCATGAGTCCTTGTGACACGATCTTCGCATTTGTGAACAGAAACTACGAACTGTGCAGGATCCGTGTCGTCAAGACCAGAGACAGGGGCTTTGTCACGACGATCGAGGAGATCAAGTGACATACAGGTACTGTACAAAAGAATAACTCAATAACACATAAACAGGATCCAGGGCTCAGGCTCTGGATTTTGTTATGCCTGGATAGTCAAAACATATGGTCATAATCATGTCGATAGCGAAAAATATGATGGATAACAAATAACCCATTGTCCTCCATCATATAGCAATGCATCACAAAGTGTGATACGGTTGCATTATCAGAGAATTTATCAGAAAGGATGCCGGTCATGAACATCCAGATATTCGGAACAAAAAAGAGCAGTGATACCAGAAAAGCCGAACGGTTTTTCAAAGAGCGCGGGATCCGGTTCCAATCCGTAGACATGAAGGAAAAAGGGCTGAGCAAGGGCGAATTCCAGTCGGTCATGCAGGCGGTCGGTGGGCTGGAAGCCATGATCGATGAAAACTGCAAGGACCAGGATACGCTCATGCTGATCAAATATATTGCTGCAGAAGATAAGATGCAGAAAGTGCTCGAAAACCAGTCAGTCCTAAAACTTCCTATTGTCAGGAACGGAAAACAGGCGACAGTCGGTTACCAGCCGGACGTATGGAAGACGTGGAAGTGACTTGATGGCAGATCGAAGTTTGTAAAGGAGCATATCTGTGAAACAATATATTGTTGATGCATTTACAAGTAAACCATTCTCCGGGAATCCGGCTGCTATCTGCGTGATGGAAAACTGGCCTTCCGGGGAATTCATGATGAAACTTGCGATGGAGAATAATCTGTCGGAGACAGCTTTCATTGTGAAAGAAGCTGCCGGATATCACCTGCGCTGGTTCACACCGGCAACGGAGGTAGAGTTGTGCGGGCATGCGACTCTGGCATCTTCGTTTGTAATTTTGAATTTCTATGAGCCGGACAGCGAAATGGTGCAGTTTAATACTCTGAGCGGGATTCTGACGATAAGGCGAAAGGATAACCTCTTCGAGATGAATTTCCCGACTTATGAATTGAGAGAGATCCCGGTTACAGATGCAATGGAACGGGCATTTGGAGTCCGTCCGATCAAAGCGGTACTTGGCCTGGATCTTGTCTGCATATTTGAATCCGAGGATCAGGTACGTACCATGCAGCCTGATCAGGCTCTCCTGACGCAGATAGATGGACGTATTCAGAATGCAACCGCGCGAGGGAAGGAAACCGACTGTGTTTCCAGAAGTTTCTGTCCGAAGCTGGGCATCGCAGAAGATCCTGTCTGCGGATCAGCGCACTGCCAGATAGCAGATTACTGGTCTAAGGAACTGGGGAAGAAACAGATTTATGCTTATCAGGCATCAAAACGAGGCGGATATCTGTATTGCAGGCCGGAAGAGAATAATCGCATTACGATCAGCGGAGACGCTGCTTTGGTGGCGGTAACAGAGATCGTGGCTGCGTTGTAAAATCCGGTTGTGCGAAGACAAAGCCCAAGGCAGAGAGATTACACATAAGGATATGTTGCCATTTATCTATTCTGGAAAATAAGGAGAAATATCAAAATGAATAATGAAGTTAAGGCAAAAAGACACATATTGTGCGAAAAAGTACCGCTTCTGGCCATGATATTGGGATGCCTGATCGCTTCAGTAGTTATAGGTGTACCCACTGCGCTTGCAGGGGACTCGTTCGCCGGGCATATCGTTTCATGCATTGCGGCGGTAGTCTTTTTGATCGGTTTTAACAGATGGTTCGCGCCTGAGTTCAAGGGAGTTTTTAAAGCGGGCATTTCTGCCGGGGAATTACTCATTATATCCATACCGTTTATATTCAAATTAGTGTTTTCATATGCTGCATCAGTTTTTGACAGCGGATTCTATTTCAATCCGACATTGCTCAGCCTGGCTATGGCTTTGGCTGCGGGCTTTTTTGAGGAGACCATTTTCAGAGGCGTTACCATTCCGCTCGCGATGAGGTATCTTAAGAGCAAAAACAGAATGTATATTATTGTAGGTATAACAGCCTTGATCTTCGGTATCCTTCACATAGGAAACATCTTTCAGGGGGCCAACCCCACGATGGCCGTGATACAAGGCATTTCAACAATCTTCGGCGGTTTCCTATATGCTGCTGTATATCTGAGGTCCGGCAGTATTCTGGTTCCGATCGTCATGCACGCTTTGTATGATTATATGTGCTTTGTGATAGATCCTACTCTGGATAACGGTATTATGACTTCAGAAACAGTTACGATCGGCATAATTCTCACCGTTGTTGTTTTCATCATCGCCGGTATCTGGAGCCTGTATTTGATCCGCCCTGCTATGAGGGACAAAATACAGACTTTATGGAATGAGAAGTGGGGAATCGAGTAAGC
>DGWK01000020.1:0-11584 GCA_002395235.1 Lachnospiraceae bacterium UBA4260
TCTCATTTTTCACACGCCCTTCATTATTTACCGGGATGTATCTGGTCTGTCCGATCAGTCTAACTCAGTATATGCTCTGTAAATGTAGCCGTAGCACTCGCCTCCTCTGGGATCATAGATCCAGAGTCTCCACCACTGGCCGTCTGTTGTGAGTCCGTCGACCTTAAGTCTGTGGCCTCTCTCATAAACCTTGGCGATCTCGCCGTTGGGCCAATATCTGCAGTTCAGAGTGGAAGAAGTAACTCTCACCCAGCGAGGCTTGATATCGGTCACGCTGTAGTTCTCTCCGCCCATGCCGTCGTTTCCGCCCACGACTTCGTTAAGCAGCTCGTCATTTACCTTGTTGTTATTAATTTCGCTCATTTTAGTCCTCCAATTCCGGGATTTTATTTCTCATTGGCCTGAGTGTGCCATCGTTCCCGATTTCCTTTTTTATCAGTTCTTTCCGCTGATCATTTATCAGCTACATTACTATATACGAGTGGATCTCTGATATCCACGCGCGAATTTAATTTTTTTGAGATGATCTTAATTGCCATATTAAATGCAACTTCCGCCTGAGGCGCTCAAGAACGCCAAAAGGCTGTGCCCGTCCACTCATTTCGTGAACGGGCACAGCCTTTTTACGTAGTTTTTGAGGTCGAATTATTCAAGTACTCTATTCAAGTATTCATTTGTTGTGCGTATCAGGCTGCCGCTTTTTCCTCATGAATCTGGCTGCCGATCTGCTTAGTAGTGGTCATCAGCATCAGGACGATGGCGATGATCAGAAGAACGATCATAGTGACATAAGAGCCGGAGAAGGAGCTCTTCGCAGCAACCATGGAGATCAGAAGAACGCCGAAGCTCTCGATAACCTTGAAGGGAACGGAGACAACAGGCCATGCGTTCTCGAAGTCCTGACGACCGAATACATTGGTTACCATGGATACCGTGACGTTGGAGAAAGCGGACATTGCTGCCATGAAAGTGCCTGTGCAGAGAGTCGCTACCACAGGATTGCCGCCGGCCATGATCAGACCGATGCATGCTGCGATCTCAAAGCATACGAAGATGATGGAAGCAGTACGTGTGCCGAAGATGTTGTCGGCGACACCGCCGAGCCAGTTTCCGAGGATACCGGTGGGCCACAGGGATGTCAGAAGCATGATTCCGAATGCCGGATCATGTCCGAAGGAAGCCAGTGTGGGAACCAGCTGTCCGAGGAAACCACCTGCGCACATCATGCAGATACCCCAACCGATAGCGATTGTCCAGGTATATTTGCAGCGAAGGACCGCAGATACTGTCCAAGGGGAACGCTTCTTGTACTCTTCTGCCGCCTTTGCCTCAGCCATGAGCTCTTCCATGGAGACGCTGCGGTCGTTGTCCGGCCACGCACCTGCTTCCTCAGGGTTGTTCTTTGCAAAAAGACCAACGAGGACCGCAACAATGATCATAAGAGTGGACCACATAAGCAGGGTGAGCTTTACTCCGTAAACGGGGACCATCTTGCTGGTGATCAGAGTAACGGTCGCATTACCGATGGTAAGACCCATGGTCGCCATGCCCATGTACATACCGCGGGTACGAGGGAACCAGTTTGCGGCGAAAGTTGCTACCGCAATCTGAGAATAGGCGACTGCGAAGAAGCAGAACAGGATGACTGACAGGTAGAATGTCGGAATGCTGGGCGCAAACGCGAAGAACAGAGTTGAAATCGCGCCGCCGACCAGACCGATGATCGCAACAGCTTTTGAACCCATCTTTTTGTTGAGCGGACCCCAGACGAAGATACCTGCCACGCCGACCAGCTGTCCGATCGTAATCGCGGCTGCCAGCTGGGAGTTTGTCCATCCGTACAGTGCCTCGAAGTAACCATAGTAGAAGTTGATCGCAAAGTGAAGCGGTCCCTGATAGAAATAGTAGAATGCCATACCCATCAGTGCAATGCCCCAGCCCTTTACGCCAAACGCGGGAAGGTATTTGCTAATACCCGTAACCTTTTTTTGTTCCATGCCTTTCCCCTTTCTGAAATTGAACAATGGATTAATGGTGTTTGAGGTTGGCAAGCCGCTCAAAGGAATTTCGATTTTTGGGTGCACTTAACAAACCATTCATTGTGTTATTGCACAACAAACAGCATGGTGTTTATATTATATTGAAATATCGTGCACAAGTATCAAACCCCTTTAAATACTTGCTTTATAACAAAACAATATATTTTTACAGAGTTTTTTACAATGTTCCCCAGTTCAAAGCCTGCTGTCCCTGCCTAAAGTTTATTGTGTATTTGCACAATAAAACAGGCTCCAGAATCCGCAGGTTCAGGAGTCTGTTTGATTTACCGTTCTGACATAACGAATGTATTAGTTTTTAAAGAGTGCGGCCACCGGTCTCTCGATCACTATTCCGGTGATCAGACCGACCAGGTGAAGCTGGAAATATGTGCTGAGCCACACACGGATCAAATCGGGAGACGGTCCGAGATGGATCAGGGCGATACTGAAGCTTACGATGGTGACATAGATTGCGTTGACTATAAAATTGCGCGCCACCACTTCAGCGAATGTGCCCGGTCTGGTCTTACAGATGTCCTGCGCAAACCATTTCCCGATCTTTCCCACGGGAATAACAGCCGCCGCGATGGTATTGATCGTAAACGCCTGGCAGCATCCTGTCACCCAGCCCGCCAATGTATCGCCTCCGGCCAGAATCGTAGCCGCTGTATTGATAGAGAGCGCCATCAGCACATTCGTCAGGATGTTCCATTTGAAGAACTGCATCGGTGTCATATCGGGCCTCATAGTTCTTCTCCCCGGAACCTTCCATCCAGAAACTGCGCTGACATGATTACGGCTGCTTCTGCCCACGCGGCAAAAAAGGGACTCAGTGTCTTCTTCGTATCATCGAGAGTCACCGCGTCAAAAAATTCGATATTTCCCGCGTCCTCGATGTAGCCGTGGTGAACGTCGGGCATGACCCGGCAGTATACGGAAACGCCGGCTTCGCGGAGCTTGTCTGCAAAAAGAAGGCCTTCTTTGCGCAGTGCGTCCTTTTCAGCCGGAATCACCATAGTCGGTGCGAAGTTCTTCAGCTCCTCCCCCGTCGCGCAGATTGGAGATACCAGTGGCAGACTCCTCTCCTCCTCACGGGAGTAGAGTTTTGTAAAGGCTGACATGACCGCCGGATCCATATCACAGTCAAAGTGTTCCTTTTCCGAGGGCATATGCACGGAATCCAGATAAGGATAGTGAAGTACAACGCCCTTCAGAGCAGGAATCTCCCCGGCTGCGCTCCTGATCGCCGCCGCTGCAGCCAGTGTGGCGCCTCCGGAAAAGCCGATCAGGCCGATGCTCGTGCCGTCCATCCCGTACTGCTCTCCGCTCTGTGCGAAAAATCGGATCAGGTCGCAGAGATCGTCCACCGGCGCAGGGAAGGGAAACTCGGGCGTCAGTCTGTAGTCGACGCCGATCACATTGACATCGATAAGATCACAGATTTTCTGACAAATCGCGTCGTCCCGCCTTGCCTCGCCTAATACAAAGCCGCCTCCGTGGAGTTCATAGATGACCGGTCTGCCCCCTGAGCGGGCGCGGTGCAGGTATACCTGCACCTCCCTGCCCTCCAGAGGTATAACCACCGGCTCGCCTTTAATGGTCTGCCCCTCCAGTACCTGGTGCTGAAATCTGCGGATCGAAGGGACCATATCAAGAAATCCTCTCAGTTCAGGATCCGTAATCTCCGGACATAACCGCTGTCTTTGTCTTCTGGCCATAGCATCACCTTAGTCTTTGTACTCAAACGGGAATCCGTTCCATACCGGAACGCCTGTATATTCCTTGGTTTCTTCAACGCCGTCCAGTGCGCGGATCGCGCCGGAAGCTAGCGCTTCCATCTCAAAATCTCCTCCGTAAACAATCAGGGGAGCGATCCAACCCGCGTACTTGCGGATGTTCTCAATAAAATCCTTGTCATTAGATACACCGCCGGTCATGACAATGGCATCGACCTTTCCCTCCATGACACAGGCGTAGGATCCGATATATTTTGCCAGCTGATAGGCAAAATTCTCATAGACCAGTTTTGCCCACTCATCGCCGTTCTCGATGCGCTTTTTGATCTCGATCATGTTGTCGGTACCCAGAAGGGAAATAAGGCCGCCGGTCTTGCTTACCTTCTTCTTCATGTCGTCTTCGGTGTACTTGCCCGAGAAGCACATTTTGATTACGGGAAGCAGCGGTACATAACCGGAGCGGTTAGGAGCCATCGGCCCGTCGCCGTTGAGAACGTCGTTTCCGTCCACGATCCTGCCGTATTTCTGTGCTGTGATGGAAAGTCCGCCGCCCACGTGGCATACGACGAAGCAGCAGTCCTCGTACTTCTTTCCCAGCTCAGCTGCGGCGCGCATAGCTACCTCTTTCTGGTTGAGCACATGTACGTGAGACTCTCTGTAAATCCCCTTGATGCCGCAGACTCTCGCGACATCATCAAATTCATCTACATCCGGAGGATTTACCAGAAAAGCAGGCTTTCCGGTCTTTTCGGCGAAGTCGCCGATGATCTGGGCGCCCAGGATTGCGGGATGCTCCATCAGTCTTCCCGAGGAGCAGTCCTCGAGGATCTTATCATTTACCGGAAAGATTCCGCCGGGTGTGGAGACAAGGCCGCCGGAGTAAGCCGCAAAGGCATCCATGCTTGCGATGTCGATGTTGTTTTCCTTAAGAAGGCCCAAAATAGTGTCTACTCTGTAAGGTTTCTGCTCACTTACCCTTGCAAAGCTCTTGAGGACCTCGGGATCGTGTTGAACGTTAGCTTTAAAGACCTGCTCGGTTCCGTCAAACACCGCGAGCTTGGTGGATGTGGATCCGGGACTCAGTGTAAAAATACGATGTGCCACTTTAGTTCTCCTTTTTATCAGTCAATAATCTGTTTGAATCCAGTTTGGGCCAGTATCAGATTCTTATAATCCGTTTACTGCGCCGCGATCACTACCATGGCGATATCGCCAACGATCTCCTCTACGGAAGAGCCGCGGGAGGAATCTGCCACGGGCTTGTTGAATCCTGACAGGGTGTGTCCGTATCCCTTGCCCTTGCCGAAGATCTGGATCATTTTGATACCTATGTTGGCGGCGTTGAGTTCGGGGAAGATAAGGATATTGGCCTTACCGGCAACCTTGCTCTCTCTCTTGATCTTCTTTTCGGCAACAGCGGGAATAATTGCCGCGTCGAGCTGGAACTCGCCGTCAATGGCCAGGTCAGGTCTTCTCTCCTGGGCGATCCGGATCGCTTCGTTGATCTTATCAACGCTGGAAGCAGTTCCGCTGCCGAGGGTGGAGAAGCTCAGGAACGCGCATCTGGGCTCCCAGCCCATCAGGGCTTTGATATTGTCGCAAGTCGCAATGGCAATAGAAGCCAGTTCGTCGGGAGCAGGCTCCGCATTGAGTCCGCAGTCCGCAAGCGCAATCCTGTTTCCTTCCGGCCCGTCAAATCCGGGGATCTCCGTGAGTGCGAAGATGGAAGGGACGTCTACGCCGTCCTGCATGCCGATGGTCTGCTGAGCTGCGATCAGGACATCGCCGGTGGTATTAACATGGCCGCAGAAAGTGCAGTCCACATCGCCTGCCGCTTCCATGATCATCGCGTAGTACATGGGATTCTTCATCTTGCGCTTGCATCCTTTTTCAGACAGCATCAGTTTGGGATACTGCATGTAGCGCGCGATGACGGCATCGCGTGCCGCCTCGTCCGTGATATCCACGATTTCCATTCCCTCGAGGGAAACGCCCACTCTCTCAGCAGTCTCCTTGATCAACGCGGGATCATTTACCAACACAGGTGTGCCGATGCCGTCGTCAAGAACTCTGCGGGCTGCAAGAAGAGTTTTGTCAGCCTCACACTCGGGGAGCGCTACTCTCTTGGGATTCTGTTTGGCTTTTTCGATCAAAGTTTCAATCAGGCTCATTTTCATCTCTCCATTATTTCTATTAGATATTGTCAACTGTCTCTCTTTTCCATGACGGCAAATGCAATAACAAAAGGGAGATCGTAGCTTAGCGAAATATGCACATGTGTCGCACCAATGGACTCTGCCGTCCTGCGTGCGTTCCCGTGCAGTGTCACCCTCGGCGCACCCGTATCATCTCCCAGAATCTCGATCTCATTCAGCCTTATGCTGTCTGGATGGGCTCCGAAAGCCTTGAACACGGCTTCCTTGCCCGCGAACCGGGTAGCGTAGTAACTGTGCGCGTCGAGGCGCGTCATCGCCTCTGCGATCTCCCTTTCCGTGTAAGTCTTTTTCAGAAAAGGATCGGAGGGAGACAGCGATGACTCAGCAAGCTGATGTGCGTTTAATATATCGGTCCCGATGCCGAGGATCATGCCGTCTCCCTCCAGATTATTGATTTTTATGTCGTCGATATTTTGTCAAAAAAGAACATTCCGTAAATTATCTGTATACGTAATCTCCTGCTCTGTACTTAGGCGGGATCACGGGAACCTGGATAAAGGACTCGTACTGTCCGCCTGTGTAGATCAGCTGTCTGCCGTGGTTGTCGGTATCCCATGCCAGAGGCTCGAACCAGCCCTCGCGGATATAGCGGCCCGCGATCTGGACACGAAGCTTCTCACCCTTGTGGAAGATTCTGGAGGAAGGAACGATCTCGATATCAACAGGAACGATCTCGCCGGGCTGTACCTTGAGTTCTCTCTTGTGTGCCATGACAGGCTGTACCAGCTGGCCCTTGACATACTGGGACTCGCTCTTGCTCAGCTCGCGGTGAGAGATGCGGCACTTGCCCCATGCGCCGGGATGAGCCTCGTTGAGGGTAAACCACGGTACCCAGTTTCCGTCAGCATCTGCCTTCTGGATGTTGATGAACATATCCATGTCGTTGTAGGACTCAGCCGCAACAAACAGGTGCAGATATGCATATCCGGTGATCTCGGTATCCTCGTCGAATACCATGTCGAACTCGACCTGCTCTGTATTTCCGTCATAAGCAGCCACCGCTTCCTTGGCAACAGGAGCGTCGTGCATGGTTAGGTTCTTCGGATCAGAAGCGTCAAGATAGAACTTCTTGTACTCGGTTCTCTTAAGCGGGAACTCGTTCTCAGGTCTTCTGACCTGGTAATCGCAGTCAAATGCGTCCATGACGTCCAGTCTTACCCTGGGGGTCATCTCCCAGCCGTTGTGGATGTCCTTGAGGTAACGGTCATAGAATCTCTTCAGATCCTCGAGATTCTCGGGTGTATAGGTATCCGGCCACTCGAAATCTCTGTGCGCTCTCATCCATTTTCTCTTGGACTTGCACTTTCGGAAGGCCTGGAAGGAGCCTCTGAGATGGAAGTGAGACCAGCCTGCGGTCTGGTAAACCGCACAGGTAACCTTGGAGAAATCAGGTCTCTTATCTTCCCAATAGCCGTTCATCAGAGGATATTTAATAGCCATATCAACCTGGCTGTCTACGCCGCCGGTACCTGTGACCTGTGCGGAGATGAACTTATTGAAGGAAAGAGCCGGAACGCCGCCCTCATAGAAAGATTCGCGATAGAGGTCTGTCGTTGACTCCCAAGGAGCAATGCACTCAAGGTGCGGAGGCTGCATGGAAGCGATGCCCCACTGATGCATAGCTACGCCGGAGTTGCCGGACATGCCGACCTTACCATTGCACCACCACTGCTGTGCTGCCCACTCTACGAAGTCATAGCCGTCTTCTCTGTCCTGATGTGTGAACATGTGGACGTTGCCCTCAGAATGGCCTGCGCCGCGTACATCGACGTTTGCTACTACGTAGCCGTTGTAGCACCAGTACAACGGATCGGGAGACTCAAATTTCGCGAACTTGGATACTGTGTGCGGCGGAACACCCATGATCTGCCACTCGCTCATGCCCTCGCCGGGTCTCTTGCCGAACCAGGACCAGGAGACGATAACCGGATATTTCTTGGTAGTATCCGCAGGACGATAGAGGTCGCAGTAGATGGTCACGCCGTCTCTCATCTTGACGGGGACATCCTGGTCGCACATAACGCCGGGCGCGCACTCATAGGTTCTCTGCTTGAACTCAGGGCAGAAACCCTGGCCCATTCTTGCCATGGGATCCTCGGAAGCAGCCAGGTCAACACTGGGATCAACAGCGGTAGGCTTTCTGGCCACCATGTAAACTGCCTCAAGTTCCTCACCCTTAAAGGTCTCTTTCAGTGTGAAGCGCTCTCTCATAGCCAGCTCGTCGTCGTGATCGGACTTGGCGGAGCCAGTCTCCTCGACTGCTGCCGCGGGAGCTGCTGCCGGGGCGGGAGCGGGGGCGGGAGCGGGGGCGGGAGCTGCTGCCGCGGGTTCTTCTGCCGCTGCTTCCTCATCGTCGTCAAAAGACTCTCCGAGGCACTCCTCAACCACATAGCGGACCGCATCGCCGAATGTGGGCTGACGGCGGAATTCCATGTAAGGGATCTCGATGTCAAATTCATCTTCAAGGAATGTTGTGATCTGGGAATACTGAACGGATTTGGCGTTGCAGTCTTCCACGAATCTGGTGGCCTCAGTCAACTCATCCTGGTTCTTGCCGAACAGCTGAGATGCACGAAGCGCAAGCTGTTTGAAGACGTCCTGTCTGATGCTCATAAAACACTTACCTCCTTCGTTATGTGTGATACGGATTCCACAAGCTGCTTTCATCTGTCAAAAAGTCATTCACGTTTGTGTGATAAAACAATTCTGACGATTCTTGAGATTGCGTTTAAACCAAGCGAAATCCCTTGCGAATAGTGTGAATCCTTGCTTAATATGCTTAAAGTATATATACTTAACTTACGGTTCACAATGTGACGCAGTTTAAACCGGCATGCCGTCCGCCGCAAAATATTGTGCGATTGTACAATTCATAATTCGGCGTTTTGAGAGTAAAGTCCGCGACAGTGCGGGTTGAGATTATTAGATTTGAGACTACGCAGTTTGAGATTACGCTGATAAGGAGACAAATATGAAGTTCAGCCAGTTTTACAGTCTTTTGAAAAAAGAAATCCCGGATTGCCGTGCACTGCAGGGTAATGACTGCGAGCTCTACTCTTTTAAACCCGTCAACGTCGCCAGCCGGTTTGAGGACGGTCTCCTCTATGCTCTGTATCTGCCGGAAGACAGCTTTGCTCCCGCTTCCCTCCTCCTCTCAGGGCAGAGCTTTATCCTGTCCGGTACCGATATCCAGTTCGATCACCTGAAAATGGCTGACCGGGATCCGGGCACCAACATTCTGTTCGTCACCGGATACACGCTTGTCAATCTGTTCAACATCATCTCCGACATTTTTTACAGGGAAAACCGATTCACTTCGCAGCTTCACGACCTCTACGGCATCACCAATTCCGGCGCGGGTCTTCAGGTCCTCATTGATTCCGCGCAGGAAATGCTGGGGTGCCCCATTGTTGTCATGGATAACAGCTACCGCATTATGGCCATCTCCCTGGGAAATCTCAGGGAAGACGCTCAAGGGCTGCACAGTCAGCAGGAAATGGGCAATATCACGGAACACAATCTCCGTAGAATGAAACGGGACAAAATCTACGAACAGCTTCGAAAAGCCCGCGGGCGTATGATGTACAGCAAAGCTCCGGACGCCGATATATGGTGGGTCAACATGCTTGTCACGGTTCACGGCATTGAAGTGGCCGAAATCGGCGTACAGGAGGTGGGGCGCAAGTTCGATGAATATGATTTTCGCTTCATCCGTTTTCTGCGGCATATGATCGCGCATGAACTTCAGAGAAACAGCTACCTGCACTCAGACTTCGGCGCGTCCCACGCGATCCTTCTGCGGGAGCTCATAGAAGGACGGTTCATCTCCGAAGAAATCGCCGAACGCCGCGCAAAGCTCCTTGGCTGGAAGACACATCCCTATTATTTCATGCTGACAGTTTATGCTGAGGGAAATCCGGATAATATCACTCAGAAGACCTATGAGATCTTCGTCCACAACCTGACTGCGGTCCTTCCTTACTGCCGCTGGCGGATCACCGATGAAAATCTGGTACTGCTGATTCCGAGGCCCAACAATTCCCTCTCCTATTTCCGGGAACTGGAGGCTTTAGAAGAAGTATTGAAGGTCAACCACTTCCGCGCTATTTTGAGCAACCCTTTCTCTTCTCTTATGGAAGTTAAGAAGGCCTATGATCAGACGATCGCCATCCGCAGACTCCGCGGCGTTATAAGCGACCCCAGGGCTGTGTGGTTCTATATTGACCATACGCTGCTTCACATGGCGGACCTTCTCAGGGAGAACCACGATCTCTCGGAATTTTGCCACCCTTACATCCAGGACATCTATGACTATGACGCCAAGCATGGAACCGATTTTCTCGCGACTCTGAAGGAATACCTGACCAACATCAACAATCCCGGCCTCTGCGCCGCCAATCTTCATATACACAAAAACACGCTCTACTACAGGATCAATAAGATCAGCGACCTGTTCGACCTGGATCTTAACAGCGGCGACCTGCGCATGCGCCTGCAGCTCTCTTTGGAGCTTCTCAAGATGCGGGGATCCGACGGCTGGTCATGATTCCGGAGCCCGCAGATCCTCCGCTCAAAAAAAGGTACCGAATCCTCCCGGATCCGGTACCCTTCTTATTTAAACTATATTTTCTTATTCAGATCAGAAATCTACATCCAGATCATAGTAGCAGCACTTCAGGAGCTTCTCCATCTCCTCCTGGCTGGGCTGTCTGGGGTTGGAACCTGTGCAGGCATCCAGGATCGCGTTCGCCGCGATGTCGTGGAGTCTCTCAAGGAATACATTCTCCGGAACGAATCCCTGCTCTGCATAGTAGCTGTCTGCGCCGTAGTTCTTGATGCAGTGAGGGATGTTCAGCTGATCGTTCATGCCGCGCAGATAAGCGATGAGCGCTGCGACTTTCTCGTCCTCTGTGTTTCCTTCGAGGTGCATGTAGTCAGCGATCACGGCATATCTCTTCTTTGCCTCTTCGTTCTTCGCGTTGAAAGCGATGACCTTGGGCAGGTACATAGCATTGGCGGCACCGTGGATGATGTGTGCGCCGTAGTCTGCAAAGACAGCGCCGGTCTTGTGAGCCATGGAGTGAACAATGCCCAGAAGTCCGGAGGAGAAAGCGATACCTGCAAGACACTGAGCGCTGTGCATGTCATCGCGTGCCTGCATGTCGCCGTTGTAGGAGTTGACCAGATCTCTCTGGATCATCTCGATCGCGCGGATCGCGGGAGCGTCTGTGAAGTCACTGTGTACAGTGGATACATAAGCCTCGATCGCATGAGTCATGGCGTCCATACCTGTGTGTGCGACGAGCTTCTTGGGCATGGTCTCTGCCAGCTCGGGATCTACGATCGCTACATCGGGAGTGATCTGGAAGTCGGCGATGGGATACTTGATGCCCTTCTCATAGTTTGTGATGATGGAGAAAGCGGTAACTTCCGTAGCGGTTCCGGATGTGGAGGAAACAGCGCAGAAGTGAGCCTTGGTTCTGAGTTTGGGAAGTCCGAAGACCTTGCACATATCTTCGAATGTTGTCTCCGGATACTCATATTTGATCCACATAGCTTTTGCAGCGTCGATGGGAGAACCGCCGCCGATGGC
>DGWK01000020.1:11646-13173 GCA_002395235.1 Lachnospiraceae bacterium UBA4260
ACGATCCAGTCGGGGCCGAATTCCTGCATGAAAGCAGCGCCCTTCATAACGGTCTCAACGGACGGATCGGGCTCGATGCCTTCGAAGATCTTAACTTCCATTCCTGCCTCTTCCAGATAGCTCTTCGCTCTGTCCAGGAATCCGAATCTCTTCATGGAGCCGCCGCCTACGCAGATCACGGCCTTCTTTCCTTCAAGTGTTTTGAGTGCCTCGAGAGCACCTTTTCCGTGGTAAATGTCTCTGGGGTTTGTAAATCTCTGCATGATTGTCTCCTTTACCTCTTGCTGTCTTCGGCATTCAGACGCCGTCTTCTGAGTACGTTAAAATTTTATCGTTATGCGCTGACATTGTCAATATTTTCACAGTATTCTTGTCTGAGAAATCCCGGGTGAGTTGGGTCTTTTCACAGAATCTGTTATAATAACTGTCGTGACAAATCGCCCGGATTAAACAGGAAAGCCGGAAAGTGACGGATGTACTCTCGGCGAATTGATATTTTGGATATGGCTTAAGGAGGTCATTACTGCATGGCAGCATTTTTTGGAGCAAATGAGATATGGAGTACCTATGAAGGGGACGGCAGAGAGCCCGTGATCCTGGTGGGCGTGCGCGAATTGGACGCGAAAGAGCCGGTCTCGGAAGAGGAATTTGAGCACTCTCTCTCGGAGCTCGCGGAACTGGCCAAGGCCTGCGAAATGAATCCGGTGGACACCGTGACGCAGTCGCTCGCCCACATCAATACCGGTCTGTATGTCGGCGCCGGAAAGGCGGATGAAATTCGGATCGGCGCGGAAATGTTCGGCGCGAAGCGGGTCATCTTCAATGACACTTTGTCGCCCTCCCAGATCCGCAATCTGCAGAAGCTCTTAAAGCTGCCCGTGATGGACCGGACGGCCCTGATCCTCGAGATCTTCGAGCGCAGGGCAAGGACCAGAGAAGCGCGGCTGCAGGTGGAGCTCGCCAAGCTACGCTACCTCAAGCCCCGCCTGATCGGAATGTGGGAGACGCAGAACCGTCAGGGCGGCGCCTCGGGTGCCATGTCCGCCAAGGGGGAAGGCGAGACCCAGCTGGAGATCGACCGCCGCACCATTGATCATCGCATCAGTGAGCTCGCCAAAGAGCTCAAGGGCGTTGGCCGCGAGCGCGCCACCCAGCGAAAAAAGAGACAGAATTCCGGGCTCCCGCTGGTATCTCTGGTCGGATATACCAACGCCGGCAAGTCCACGATCATGAACGCCATGCTGGCGCAGTACGCGTCGGAACCGGTGGAGGAAGGGGAACCGAATAAGCGGCAGGTCTTTGAGGCGGATATGCTCTTCGCTACTTTGGATACAACCGTGCGGCGCATCAGCGTGGCCAGAGGCCAGGAGTTCCTCCTGTCCGACACGGTCGGCTTTATCCACAAGCTTCCCACCTCCCTCGTCGAGGCGTTTAAATCGACTCTCGAGGAGACCACGGAGGCGGATCTGCTCGTGCAGGTGGTGGACGGATCCGACCCGCATTGCAGAAAGCACATTGAAGTTACCA
>DGWK01000020.1:13298-15238 GCA_002395235.1 Lachnospiraceae bacterium UBA4260
GCGGATCTGTGCGACCCGCCTGTCTCCTATCCCATCTCAGGTGCCGTAGAACAGACCATTGATGGGATCAGCAATGTGAATCTCTATCTCTGCGCCAAAGAGAGCAGCTCGATCGACTGCCTGTGCCGGACCATCTTTGATATACTCCACGCCAAGCGGACTGTCCGGACCTTCCTCATTCCCTATGACCGCGGCAGCCTCGTCTCTTTTCTGATGGAGCGGTCCGTCGTTCTGCAGACAGAGTATACGGCGGAGGGAACGAAGATCACCGTGGAGTGTGACAAGGCGACGGCGGAGCAGGTGGAAAAAGCACTGAGGTGAAATTGAGAAGTTTTTTCCATAAATTCAGACATAGTGATGCTTTATGGAAAAATAATCTCCCAATTATTGCCTGCGGCACTGCCAACAGGCAAGCAATTGGGAGATGAAACTGCAAACTAACGAGTTTATGCCCAAAAGGGGCTGCGCATCCGCCGATATAAACCTGAGTATAATAAGCTCAGTGTGCGGTTGCGCAGCCCCTCTGACTCGTAATCAGTGTTTCTCGTACAGGAACTTCTCGGGCAGATTCACGCCAAAGTCCTTTGCCAGATGACGGAACTCGTCGGGCTGAATGGTCTGTCTCTTCTCATAAGTCATGGAGCGGACCTTGACCAGGATCTCCGCGGATTTCTCGACGGTGTGCATGAGGCCGAAGGTGAGGTCGAAGTCCTCGCCGGAGCAGAACATTCCGTGATGGGCCCAGATGGCTACATCATACTTCTTCATAAGTTCAGAGGTGGCGACTGCGATGTCACGTCCACCGGGCACCATCCACGACACAACGCCGATGCCGGAAGGGAACACGACCGGACACTCGGTGGCCATCTCCCACAGCTCTCTCGTGAAGGCCTCGTCGGTCAGAGGAAGGACGAAGGTCAGCGCGATCGTGTTGGCGGGATGCGCGTGATAGATGACGCGGTGGGCGCCGTTTGTGGCGATCACCTTCACCTCGTGGTTCATCAGGTGAGAAGGAAGCTCGGAAGTGGGACGACCGCCGTTCACAAGTCCCCAGCAGATGCGGTAGTTCTCGCCTTTATCGTCCAGCTCGATGATGCAGAAGGAATCCTCGGGCTTGATGGTCACATTGCGGAAATATTTGCCGGATCCGGTCACCAGGAAGTATTCATTGGCCAGCTTGGGAACAACTGTGCCGATCGGTCTCCACTCACCGGGGGTGAGCTCTTCCCTCACAGATTCAATCTCTTCTTTCTTGATGCGGTAGGAAAGGTTGCCGCCGTTTCTCTCGTGCCATCCCTGCTGCCAGCCGTCATCGGCCATTCTCATAAAACCTTTTACAAATTCTGCGTCTAAAACTTTCATGATTATATGCTTCCTTTCTCTTATTTAGTGGTGTGTCAGCGGATACATCCCCGTGACACACCGTGACTCATTTATCTGCAGATAACGTCTACCGGTACGTCAAAGATCTTCGCAACTTTCAAAATAGTGTCAATATGCCTGCCGTTGGCTGCCGCCATGTGGTGAGTCGGGCCCGCCTCGCTCCAGCGGTTGCAGAACTCTCTGGCACCAATTGAGAAGCGTGTGCGCATGTTGGTGTCACCGAATGTGAAGATCGGTCCCTCTTCGTTGACGCCTTCCGCCACGACGAACTTGAAGTGGCCGTCTCTGTCCTGGGTGATGCCGAGATAAGTGATCTCGCCTGCCGGAGGATAGAACTGGGTCAGGTAGCCGCCGCCGGTCTTTCCGTGGAAGACATCCACGATCTTCATGGTGGGCTTCTTTGCTGTGGAGATGGCCGCGTCACCGGATCCGCTGTGGCCGATGATGCAGATGTCCTCGTTGAAGTCGATGGAATACATCTCGGAGAGCTGACCGGTTCCGGAGATGGTCTTGAGGATGGACATGGCCATCGCGACCTTGATATCGCCCTCAACTGC
>DGWK01000020.1:15304-15584 GCA_002395235.1 Lachnospiraceae bacterium UBA4260
GCGGTGCCCTGCTTGATCAGCATGGAGAAGGCCGGGATCAGCATGCTGTCGAGCTTGCCGGCTATGCCCTGGGCAAATCCGTCATAGTGGGATGCGATCAGGCCCAGCTGCTCGTCCTTGACCCACTGCTCAAAAGCGACCACGTATTTGGCCATATCCCACACCTTTTCGATGGTGCCGCCGCCCTCGATCTCGAAGGTATCCAGGATGTCCTGCGCTTTGGCGCGGATGGCGTCCTCATCGGTGATGTTGTCAGCGATGGCCCACATCTTCTCCCAGT
>DGWK01000020.1:15647-28899 GCA_002395235.1 Lachnospiraceae bacterium UBA4260
CCCAGTCGAACTGCTTGGTGTAGACCCACATTCTGTGGTAGAGGTTGGTCTCGTCGATGTAGAGGTCCATCATGCCGGGATAAGGTCTTCCGATCTGGGCCAGGTTGGTGTCGCGGAATCTCCTGCGGACCTGTGCCGCGCGGCACCACTCGTCGATTTCTTTGGCCACATAGGGATCGCCGCCCTCGACGACGCCTGTAATAACTGCGTGGCGCTTTCCAGCGCGCTCAAGGTCCGCGACCATCTCGCCGACCGCGCCACAGGCGTAGAGCTCGCCCAGCCATGTCGCTGTATCTGTATTGGCGTAATCCGGCGCCTTGAGCTTCTGGACGTTGACCAGGACGACCGGTACGTTCACGTCGCGAACTGCGGGAAGCATGTTGTAAGAAGTTGCATAGGTCAGAAGCTGGCAGATGACCAGATCGACGTCCGCCGCGCGGAACTTGTCGCCCGCCGCCTGGGACAACTCTTTGGTCGTGCAGATTCCGCCGTCGATAATCTCGACCGTGTCCGGAATGGTCTTCTTAAATGCCTCGTACTGGCCCTCGAACTCCGGAACCAGAGACGGGAACTGAGGCAGATATGCGCCCAGCGCGATGGAGAAAACGCCGATTCTTGCTTTGGTATTTACTAACATCTGGTTACCCTCCTAAATAATGCTAAAGTATTGCTCTGTACTCTCGGTTTACGAATCTCTGTATTATCGAATCTCTTTAATATCAAAACTCCTGCGGATAGCATCTCTCGCCGCCTGCAGATCCGCGAACTCTCCCGCAGCGATGAACTGCACGATCAGGTTTCCGATGGCGGTTCCCTCCACCGGGCCCGCAAACACGGGAAGCCCGATTGCTTTGGACGTCATCTCATTGAGGTACATATCCTGGCAGCCGCCGCCCACGATGTTGATACTGGTGTAGATCTTGCCGGTCAGCTTGCACAGGTTGAGAATCGCCTCTTTGTAGCAGCGGGACAGGCTCAGGTACACGCACTGCATGATCTCTCCCACTGTCTCGGGAACCTGCTGTCCGCTGATCCTGCAGTACTCCTTGATCGCGTCGATCATGCTCTCGGGAGCGAGGAACCGGTCGTCATTGGCGTCGACCACCGAGTGGAAATCCGAAGCTCCTCTCGCCGCCTCGATCAGGTCCGGGAAGCTCCACTGCTTTCCGGACGAATATTTGCTGGTGCGGCCCGCTACATAGGCGACGCCGTTGAGCTCGCGGCGGATGGACTGGATCATCCACAGTCCCATGATGTTCTTGAGATAGCGGAAGCGGTACCAGGCGCCGCCCTCGTTGGTGAAGTTCTCTTTCCAGGAATCCTCCGTGCAGATGGGCTCTTCGTTCTCCACACCCAGAAGCGACCATGTGCCGCTGGAGAGATAGACTGCCTTGTCGTCTCTTGCGGGAACCGCCAGGAAAGCGGAGCCCGTGTCGTGGGTCGCGGGAAGGATCACGGTCGCGTCAAATCCGACTTCCTTCTGAATCTCTTCCGTCAGGTTGCCGACGACCGTGCCCGGCACGGACAGTTCGCCGAAGAGCTTTTTCGGAAGTCCCAGCATATCGATGAGCTCGTAATCCCAGGTCTTGGATGCCGCGTAGACCAGGTTCGTGCTGGTCGCGTTCGTATATTCCTGCTTCATCACGCCCGTGAGCTTGTAGTCAAAATAGTCCGGGATCATCAGCATCGTCTCCGCCTGCTCGAGCACCTCCGGATGTTCTTCCTTGAGGGCCATGAGCTGGTAGATCGTGTTGAAGAGCTGCTTCTGGATACCGGTCCGCGCGTAGAGCTCCTGCGCGGGAATAATTTTGTCAACCAGCTTGTCGGCTTCTTTGGTGCGGCCGTCTCTGTAGGCGACGGCGTCGCCGACCGGATTTCCGTCCTTGTCGATCAGGACGAAGTCGACGGCCCAGGTGTCAATGCCGATGGTCTGCGGTATTTTGCCGGCCTCTTTGCAGGCCTTAAGGCCTCCGAGAATGCCGCTCCAGAGATTGTCCATATCCCAGCAGTCATGGCCGTTCTTGTGTACCTGTTTGTTGTCAAAGCGGTACATCTCTTCCAGAACAATTCTGCCGTCCTCGACATGGCCGAGAATGTGGCGGCCGCTGGATGCGCCGATGTCAATCGCAAGATAGTAGTTTGTCATAGTTGAATCCCCTGTAATTCCTATACTGATCATTTACGTTATGTTTATTCTACCGCCGCGGTTGCAGAATTTTTAGGTCGTAATAAAATATAAATAGGGACCTTATTTGCAGCTTATGTACGAGGTGCGGCGCGGCGCCGCGAAGTGAGGTGAAAGATGCGACAGGATTTGCTCGAAATGCTTAAGAAGATCACACCGGAGGAGCAGGAACTGCTGGGCGGAAGCAAAGAAATACAAAAGGAGCGGTACACAAACCGCAGGGACTTTGTCGTGGACAGCCGTCTCCTTCTGGAAAAGGGGCGTCTCATCGAGATCCGTCCACATACCAGATTTGCATATTTTCCCAAACACCGCCACAACTACGTGGAGATGGTCTATATGTGCGCCGGAAAAACCACGCACATCATAAACGGAAACAAAGAACTGACTCTTGAGGAGGGAGATCTGCTCTTTCTCAACCAGAATGTCTACCACGAGATCCTGCCGTCCGGCGAAGACGATATCGCTGTGAATTTCATTATCCTGCCGGAATTTTTTGACCGGCCCATCTCGATGGTCGAGCGCGAGAACATCATGCGAGACTTTCTGATCTCCACGCTGGCGGGCGACACGGCCATCAACGACTACCTCTATATCCGCACCAAGGGAATTGTTCCGGTGGAAAACCTCCTGGAAAACATGATCTGGACCATCATCGGCCGCCATCCCATGATGGATACGATCAACCAGACCTCTATGGGCCTTCTTCTCATGAACCTGTCAAGATTTGCCGACCAGATCGGCCGGGGCGATCCGCAGCAAGGGGAACAGAACCTCATGTTCTCCGTGCTGGATTATATCGATCACCACTATCAGAGCGGAACACTGGCAGAGATCTCGGAAATATCCCATCTGCCCACCTACCAGGTGAGCCGCATGCTCAAGAAGAGGACCGGAAAGAATTTCAAGGAACTTCTGCAATTACGAAAACTGCAGCAGGCGGCCTACCTGCTGCAGAACACTACACTCTCTGTTGATAAGATCATAGAACATATCGGATACGAAAACAGCAGTTACTTCTACCGCATGTTCCGCGACAAGTATGGGTGCTCGCCTTCCGAGTACAGAGCGTCAGGGGGACAAGCACTCTGACTCACATATATTTGCCGAGTTCTCCCCACTTCTCGCGGAAGATTCCCTCGTCCATGACCTTGAGGTCCGGCGCGATAGCGGGAACAAAATCCATCTGATCCAGTACTTCTGTCTGCAGGTCAATACCGGGAGCAATCTCGATCAGCGTCACCTTGTGGTCGATCAGCTTGAACACCGCGCGCTCCGTCACATAAAGGACTTCCTGGGATTCGGGAGCATACTGTCCGGCGAAAGTGATCTGTCCCACCTTCTTGACGAACTTGTGAAAAGCACCTTCCTTTACTACTGTCATCTTCCCGTCACCTGTACGGACCTCGGCTTTACCGGTCAATGTTCCTGCAAAGATGACTTTGGGAGTCTTGGCCGTGATATCGATAAATCCGCCGGGTCCGATCCTGCGCTTGCCCATTCGGCTCACATTGTTGTTTCCGTCCTCATCTACCTCGCCGATTCCCAGGCAGGTGGCATCAAGTCCGCCGCCATCGATCAGATCGAACATCTCGTGGGGCGTGACAATGCTCTCCGGATTATAAGCGCTTCCAAAATTGGGCAGCGCCGAAGGAACGCCTCCGATCATGCCGCTCTCTGTACTCATTGTCACGTATTCGATCAAGCCTTCTTCTGCGATGACCTTGGCTACATCCGCGGGAACGCCGACTCCGAGGTTGATCAGGCTCCCCTTCTTCAGTTCCATCGCGCAGCGTCTGCAGATTACTTTTCTTTCGTCCATGGGGAGCGGCTCGATCGCATTAAGGGGCTTTCTGATCTGACCTGAGAAGGAAGGCTCCCAGTAAACGCCTTCGGACTGCCAGCAGGACATAGGATCCTTAGCCTGGACCACATAGTCTACGAGAACGCCCGGGATTTTGACTTCTTTGGGATCGAGAGTCTCTTTTTTGGCAAGGTATTCCACCTGTACGATCACGATGCCGCCGGTGTTCTTTGTGGCTGCCGCGATGGCGGGGCCCTCGTTGACGACGCTCTCGTGACGGAAGGAAATATTGCCGTTCTCATCCGCGATCGTGCCGCGAAGAAGCGCTACGTCGCACTTGAAGGAGGGATAGAAAAGGTATTCCTCGCCGCCGAACTCGATGAGTTTGACGATCTCGTCCCTCGCGGCTTCGTTCATCCTGCCGCCCTCTACTCTGGGATCCACAAAGGTACCCAGCCCGGTCTTGGTGATCAGGCCCGGGCGCCCGGCCGCGATCTCTCTCCAGAGATTGATGGTGACACCCTGGGGAATGCAGTAACTCTCCAGCTCGTTTTTGGCCGCCAGTGCATTGAGTGTGAAGGAGCTTCCGACATGGGCGCTGGTCCACTTTTTAATAAGACCCTGACCCGCTTCACCGAATCTCGTTGAACCACGCGCGCCGTGTTCCGTATCCGGCACCTCTCTTTTATTTCTGTCCCATCCGATGAAATTCTGTCCGACAGCCCAGTCACCCATCGCGCTGTCCTGCTTGAGGTGGAGATCCCTGGGATGCCCGGTCTCTTTGAATCTGTCGCGCACTGCGCAGCCAAGTTCTTCCGCCCATCCGGACAGGCCCATTCCCGAGATTGCAACTGTTGCGCCGTCAGGTATCAGGTCAGCGGCTTCTCTCGCCGTAATAAATTTTGCCATATAAGCTCCTTTCTTATTACTTTAAGACCTTAGGTTTTACTTCATTATAGGAGGCGGATTGCCGCCGATATATCAGGATTTTGCCTTATTTATTCCTATTTTATTGCACAAAAGGGGACATTCCTGTCCCCTTGCTCATTAAATGTATTTTCGGATCAGGCTGACAACATAGTCTTCGCCGTCCTGCCATTCGTCCATCAGATTGACAAGAAAACCGTGACGGCTGTTTTCAAACCGCTTCAGACTGGTGGTAACTCCCGCAGATGCCAGCTTGGCCGCATAGGCCTCGCCTTCCTCCATCAGATTGTCCATACGGCATGTGATGATGTCTGTGGGCGGAAGGTTTTTCATCTCTTCCTCCGAGGCAAAGAGGATCGAGACATCGCTGTTCTTTCTCTCTTCAAAACTCCGGTTATAGAAAAAGCCATAACATTCTGTTGCTTCACCGCGCCCATCGAGTTCTCCGCCGTGGAAATGATCGTTGTAATTGTCCGTCGGAAGGTAGCAAAGCACCTGTGCCTTCGGCTTGAAGCTCTGATCATAGCGCTTTCTCTGCATGACGGCTCCCAAAAGATTTCCACCTGCGCTCTGTCCGCAGAGGACGACGTTGTTCGCGTCGCCGCCCCAGGCCGTAATCTTTTCGGGCAGCACGCTGAACAGTGCTTCGATTTCTTCGATCGCTGCCGGATACGGATGCTCCGGAGCAAGAACATAGTCCACGTCAACAACCAGCGCGTGGAGTTTTACCGCAAGACGGCGGCAGAAGAAGATGTCTCTTTCACCGTGATCCAGCGTCCATCCTCCTCCATGAACATTCACCACTGTCGCAAGCCCGTCACCGGCTGCATCTTTCTCTTTTATAAGATATATATGCGTGCTGCCGAACGCAGTTTCCACATAGAGCTCTTCGGCGGTTGTGACATCATCTAATGTACGAAACATATCCTTTGTTTCCTGAGGAAGGATCTTCTCGATCCTTCCCCGGCTCCCCGCCGCGATCCTGTGCAGTTCTTCTTCACCGAGAGTGCTGCAATACTCAATAAACTCTTGTCTGTTCATGCTCATTCCTCCTGTCAGACATCGTATACGGAGCCGTCGTAAGCGAGCTGGGCACTGATGCTGCGCGGAGCCGGGGGAAACTTCTCCGTGATATCCTCTACAAGTTCAATGCCGATGCCCGGGCGATCGGGAATTAAAATATAGCCGCCGTCTTCTTCGAACGCATCCTTAGTCATTGCGGCTTCATTTCCCTGGTGATAGAACGAGGGAAATTCCTGGATTGCGCAGTTCGGAATAGCTGCATCCAGCTGCAGGCATGCGGCGGTGGAAACCGGACCGAGCGGATTGTGCGGAACGATCTTGCAGTAATTGGCTTCCGCCACGGCCGCCACTTTTTTGGAAGGGGTCAGTCCTCCGAGTGCGCATACATCCGGCCGCACATATCGGGCCGCCTGCTTTTGGAAGATTGTCTCAAATTCCTGGATGTTTATGAATCGCTCACCCGTTGCAACGGGAATGGCTGTCTTGGATGCGATTTCCGCCATTGCCTCGGGGGAATCCGGGCCAATCGGGTCCTCCAAAAAAAGAGGGCGGTACTGCTCTACGCCCTTAGCGAAGGCAAGAGCTTCCATAGGATCCATACTTCTGTGGCATTCCAGGATCATGTCAAAATCATCGCCGACCGTTTCCCGTACTTTTTTTACAACCGCAATATAGTCGGACACTTTGGCATTATAAACGGAAGATCTGCGGGCTGCCTGTCTGAGACGAATGTCTCCTGTTATCATGAGCCTGGCAGCGTCCCATCCCTTCTGTTTTAGTTCAAGGCAGCGCTGTGCGATATCCTCCGGCGTAAATTTAAACACAGCTTCATAGCTGCGCACTTTGTCCCGGCATTTTCCGCCCAGCAGCTCATATACGGGGACGCCCAGCGCTTTGCCCTTGATGTCCCAGAGCGCAATGTCCACGGCGGAGAGCGCACTCATCAGGATCGAGCCTCTGAAATACATGCTTCGGTAAAGATACTGCCAGTGATGTTCGATCCTGAAGGGATCTTTACCGACAAGATATTCTTCAAATTTTTTCAATACTCCGACACAGCCGTCCAGATAACCCCAGGCGCCCGCCTCTCCGGTTCCCCAGATTCCTTCATCGGTGTGTATTTTGACAAAGAGATACTTGCTCGCAGGGATGATCTCTAAAGAAGTAATTCTCATATCTGCCTCCCGGTTTCGTTTTTCCTAAACTGTATCATGCAAAGAGCGGGAAAGCGGTCATTGTCCAAAGAACTGTGACAATGCAGAAGAGCACTGCAGGGATCAAAGACTGCTTGACCATATCTGTAAAGGAATAATCGCCTTCTGCCATGATCATGGGAACAGCAGGTGTAGCCATAGGCGTCATAAAAGCTGTCAGGCAGGCTGCCTGTACCATAATAATGATGCCGACCGGGTTTGCACCCATGCTCTTGCAGGCTTGGATCGCAATCGGAATGAAGATCATCATAACGCCGCGGTTCTGCATGACCTGCGTCATGAGGAACGGTACCAGGAAGAAGACAAGTCCTATGATATAAGGTTTCCGACAGACTGTGCTACGCCGGCAATCGCGTTTCCGATGATCTCACCGGCTCCGGAACTGGCAAGAGCACCGCTCATGGCCATTGCGCCTACGAAAAGAAGATACATGGAAAGATTCAGCGTCTTAAGTGCTTCGCGGCCTTCGAGAACACCGCATACGACCATCATGACCGCACCGATGAAGCAGATCAGCCATGTGGGTGCTGTGAGTACGGAATTAATCTGTTTCTGGAACAGAAGGGCAAGTGTTACGGCAAAGAAGATCACATAACCGGCCACTTCCTGGAAGGGTTTAAGAGCAGGCTTCTCTTCAGGTTTTCTACCCTTTTCAAGGGCTTCTCCGCTGTGTTCAACTTTATGATCGGGAGCAAATCTGTAGGCAAAAAATACACACCAGATGATGCAGACGATGACCAGCGGGAAACGCGCCTTCATGGGATCAGTCAGACCGACCTGGAAATCTGTATACTCACTTGCGGAGAGATAGCCATTGAGCTCGGCTGCTACCGTAGCACCGGATCCAAGAGGAAAAGCGGAGCAGGTGGCGATGGCAGAAACACCGAGAGGGAACATAACCTTGGAAGGGCTGACATTCATGGATTTGCAGGTTTCAATCATCATGGGGGCCATAATACCGAATACGATCATAGGGCTCTGGATGAACTGGCTCAGAATGACAGAGACAATAACGTAACCGAGCATCACCTTTGTGATCGAGCCCTTTGCAAAACTGTTGACCGAATTGGCAACCTTCTTGACGAACTGTGTTCTCTGCAGACCTGCGGCCACGACGAACATGGACATGATCATGATACCGTTTGCATTTCCGAAATAGGTGAGCGCATCCTCCGGAGGCAGGCAGCCGAAGAGAACAAACGCCGCGAGTGAGACGACGGCAGTGAGCGCCATCGGGATTTTTCCCCACACATAGCTGATTACAGCCAGCACACTGATCACAAGACAAATTACTAATGTACTTGACATTTCAGATACCTCCTGAATTATTTAAGAGTTTTATTTGACACGGAAGGGCGCCATAACTTCAAAGTTGATATCAAGACCGGCGCCGGGAGCCTGAGAAGGGCTGACCGTGCCATCGGAGTTGAAGACCACCGGATTCTTAAACGCTTCATACACTTTTGCGTCGTACTGCGGAGGATAAAACTCGGCAATCGTCGCATTGGGAACGGCGCAGTCAAGGTGAACATGTACCTGCTGCTGTCCGTGAGGGCTCATGTCGAGTCCAAACGCGTCTGCCATACCCGCCACTTTCATGAACTCGGTCACGCCGCCGAGGCAGGTGGCATCAGGGTTGAGAATACTGATCCCGGATGCTCTTGTGATGAGATCACGGAAACCAAAGCGGGACACTTCGTTTTCTCCGCCCGCGACCGGAATAATCGTCTTAGCGGCAACTTTGCTGTAGCCGTCGTAATCGTCGGCATCAACGGGTTCTTCGAGCCAGTAGGGACGATATTCCTCAACCATCTTGGCGAATTCAATAGCCTCGAAGAAACGGTACGCGCAGTTGGCATCGATCATGAGCTTCGCGTCTTCGCCGATGGCCTCACGAACAGCTTTGACACGAGCCGCATCCTCTCTGAGGGACACACCGCCGACCTTCATCTTGACAGCATTGATTCCCCAGCTGCGGTACTCTTCCATCTCCTGCTGCAGTTCTCTGAGGCCTTTGCCGGGTGCGTAATAACCGCCGGCTACATAGCAGTCAACTTTCTCTTTGTGCCCACCGAGCATCTTATAAAGCGGCATGCCGGCAGCCTTGGCTTTGATATCCCAGAGCGCGATATCAATCGCGGATACAGTCTTCATGCTGGTTCCACGACGGCCGATAAACTTGGGAACATAGGTCTTTTGGAAAACTCTCTCCGTATCAAGAGGATCCATGCCGATGATCGCTTTGCCCATACTCTCGGCAAACTCGATTGCCCAGCTGCAGCCATAACCGGTGATCCCCTCATCGGTATCGATGATGATCAGATTCAGTTCGTTGTGGGTGTAGGTGTGCTTGCCATTAGCAATGGGTTTTGCCTTCGGCCATCTGTAATGTTCTTCCCTTACATCTGTAATCTTCATTCTGCCTCCTAAAATAAATATTATTTATGTTAGTGTATTGATACCTTGTAATAACATTGTATTAATTTATTTTTTACACGTCTAATACCTATATTTTGAGTGTTTGATAAATAATATTTATGTTTCGGTTGCAAGTTCTTGATTATTTAATAAATTTGCTTTATGCTATAGATGTGAATTTGAAAATGCTTCCTAAGGAGTGACATTGAAAAGGAATCATCTGAATGCTGTACGAGAAATTTGACTATATTTTGGCGATCGCCGAAGAGCAGAACCTGACCAGGGCGGCGCAGAAGCTATACATTTCACAACCCACCCTGACTATGTATTTAAACCGACTCGAAGAATCTCTGGGGGTCCGTCTATTTGACCGAAAAAAAAATCCGGTCACGCTCACCGCGGCCGGAAAATACTATGTGGAAAAGATGCAGGAAATTGTTGACGCAGAGCAGATTCTCAAAGGAGAACTTTATTCAATCCGGGACCCCGACCAGCTGTTCCGAATCGGCATAGCGCGCGTGCGTGGACATTACTGGCTTCCGCCGCTTTTGCGCAGTCTTACAGAGAGACATCCCCGTCTCAACATCGTTGTCTCTCTGGCCTCAGAAAAACAGCTGCAAAGGCAGCTCGAAAAGCGGACACTGGATTTAGCCATTGGAACACTGGCAGCCATAGGTAAGAGTGAAGTGCCTCTGATCATGGAAGAATTGGCGTATGAAAAGATCCTGATGGTCGCGCACCGCAAATTCGGGATCGTGCCGGAAAAGGAGCGTGGGAATAACTCTCCCGTCAATCCGTGGGTGGCAGATCCTTCCTCGCTTCAGAACCTTCCTTATATCACGCCGCCTCCGACAAGCGGAATGTACCAGATGGTGCAGAAGCTGCAGGGGCAATACAACATACGGCCATCCCGGAACATTGTTGTCGATATGCAGAACACAGGCCTTTTGATGGCAGAAGAGGGACTTGGAGTCAAACTGATTTCGGCAGATGTCCTTGCCTCCATTCCTACTGAGGAGCGGCGCAGGAAACTGGACTTCTTTGTTCTGCCTGATATGCCGGAGGCAAGAGTGTGTTCTGCGGCATGGAGAGAAGATACGCAGGTACTCCCCTTGATCCGGGAGTCAATTGCAATACTTAAGGAAGAAATCCTTCCTTTACAGCTTTATACAGAAGTCGCCGCAGAGACGACTGGCGAAGACCTGTAAAAACACGACAAATCGCAAACTCACAAAAAAACCTCCCGGCATTTCCTTGATAAAGGAAATGCCGGGAGGTTTTTTGCAGACCCCTTATGATTTTCATTCTCTGAACTCCGCCGGTTTATAGAAGTCTCTGTAGGCGCGCGGCGTCATATTAGTATACTTCTTGAATATCTTGCCAAAATAGCTCTGATTGGGAAAGTTTACATACTGCGCGATCTCCGTGAGCCCCATATCCGAGTAGCGCAGCAGGTTGGCCGCTCTCTTCACGCGCTCTTCGTTGATGAAGTCCTGAAGGCACTGCCCCGTCTCTCTCTTAAACAGGCGCGACAGGTAGGTCGGACTGATCCCCAGCGCTTCCGCGACTTCCTCCAGATAGATTTTCTCCCTGTAGTGCTTGCGCACATAGTCACGGCTCTGCTCGATATAGCCAGAGACTCTTGGCTTTCTGAGCTTCTCCGCCACCCTGTCGGTCATGTCCTCGATCGCACTGTTGCGGAACTGCAGAAGGTGCGTCTCCGTCTGCGCCGCATCACATTTGCGGATATAATAGCCGCTGATCCGATACGCGGTCTCCGGCGTGAGGCCCCCCTCAATGGCCGCTCTTGCGCATAGCGCAATGCCTATGATACTCAAATTCCTCCGGTGACGGATTCCCTCGTCAGAGAGTCTCCCGCTGTCTGCATCCATGCGCTCCGCCAGCCGGATCGCATCCTGCGTCCTTCCCTCCCGGATCGCCTGCATAAGGGCCTGTTCCTCGCGGTAACTGTGGCGGAACGCGTCGCCGTCATTTTCTTCCTCCTCGCGCAGCAGGAATATAGTCTGTTCTTTCTTTTCTCCCTGCGCGCCGTCGGCGATCAGACGATTTAAGCGGAGCAGTTCCTCGTTTTCCACCGGTGCGTTCTCGAGGATTGAATTCACAAGCAGCACCATGTTGCGCATTTCGGGGAGCGTAAAGGAGGGAAGCTCCGGAAGGTCCTCCGAGTCAACGCCAAAATTATGATACATCTGGCGAAGCGCCACCCGCCTCAGTTTCTCATGGCAAATGGGTCCCATGTACAGGATCCCGTCTCCCGCATGCAGCGCGGCAAAATAGCACTTATAGCCGCCGTCCCATATAAAAGGCGCAGTCTGCGCGTTGATCCCGGCGCGCAGCACGCTCCGCAGCACCTCCGACTGCATCAGAGGACTCTCGGCCACCATGTCAAAAAAGGGCGTCAGCAGCCTGTCCGGCGCCTCGTACACCAGGTCGACCTTGATCACTTTTCCCAGAAGCTGAATCTGATTCTCACGCATTGTCAAATTCTCCGCTCTCTACTATCTTTTCTCTGACTTCGTCCGCACAGGCGATCTTCACGCGGATTTTTCCGTTCTCCGCTTTCACCCAGGAGACCTCCAGATCCCCGGCAGGTGTGTGCACCTTGCCGGATGCGCTGCGCATATAGCCGGCCGCCGGCCTGACACTGATCCTTGAATAACCCGGAGCGGCAGGCCGCACTCCCAGCACCACGGAAGGCAGTTCATACAGTGCCAGCGCGCCCCACGCGTGGCATTCACTGCGCGCGTAGAATTCCGCTTCCACACAGGTCGTGCAATGATTTCGCACCATCTGTCTCCACACATTCCAATACCGATCCGTGTACTCATAGAGTCCCGTCTGCTCCAGGGCCCTGAACAGGTAGTAGCGCATCGCCACGGAACACCCGGCAAATCCCTGTTCCGTGATACTGCGAAGAAGGCACTTTCGCCCCTCTTCGAAGCCAAGCGTCCCGGTCAAAATACCGAACACCTGGCAGTGCTGGCTTCGCTGCGCCGCGGCCGGCCCGTCTGTCAGGAATCCCTCCTCATCCGTGCAAGCCCTGCGAACCGCGCTCTGCACCTGCCGCGCAAGTCTGCGGTCGCGCTCCGCCTGCTCTTTTTCCCCGGCGTATTCCTCGAGCTGCGCCGCTTTTTGCAGTCCCATAATATACAGAAGGCTCTCCATTGTGATCGGCCCCTGCAGTCCCGCCGGCGGCATGCCCGTAGTGTCCATCCATTCCTGCGCCCAGTCGATAAAGGACCACAGCTCTCCCTCTCCGTTGACGCCGCCTGTCTTCTTCACCAGACCGGCCAGGGCGCCTTCCCTGATCGTATTCCGGTCAAAATACTGCAAGATCCTCCGGATCACGGGCAGCGCCTCCCGCACTACCTCACGATCGCCGAAATACATCATATGATCGTGCACCATCAGGATATAGTAGATGGAAAATCCTGGGATCACGTTGACACATTTGTTGGGATAACTGCAGTTGAGAAGTCCGTCCGGTCTCTGCGCCCGGGCAAATTCCCGGATCGATTTGCGGGCCAGCCGGTCGTCCCCGGATACCGCATAGGTGTAAAGGATCTCCAGTCTGGTGTCCTCCACATACTGCAGCTGCTCATAATAGGGGCAGTCCACATAGGTCTCATGCATGCAGCGGCGGAGGGTCCGCAGGCTGAT
>DGWK01000009.1:0-10337 GCA_002395235.1 Lachnospiraceae bacterium UBA4260
TCGACAGGAGCAATTCGCTGTCCACAGTTTCAGTATCGATCTTGTCACGTTCAAAGATGATCCTTTTCCCGGCATTCTTGATCTTTCGTACTGCCTCTAAAGTTTCGACAGTATCTCGTCCGAAGCGACTTATGCTCTTCGTAAGAACGATATCGATATGTCCGTTTTCGCACTCCCTGATCATACGGTTGAATTCTTCTCTTGTAGATCCCGTCTTTGCTGTACCTACATCAATAAAGATATCCGCCACAAACCATGTCCTGTGTGCTGACGCAAGACGTGTAAGTCCCGATATCTGATTGGCAAGGCTGTCGAGCTGCTCTTTGCTGTTTGTACTGACCCGGGCATATATACCGACACTGTAGTCTTTGATGACACGGGTTTTCTCTATGCGTACGACATTCTTAATGTCATCCATATGACATTCTCCTTTTTTGCCCCATTAAGTTTCTCTTTTGTTATAATGATATCTGGGCAATTTTACAATATTTATCCTGACAACAGTTCCCTTGTTACACACCCTCCGAAATCTCCAAAAGCAGTAGTTGCCTTGTTACGCCAAGGGCAAAAAGTATTTCTCTTGTTACACACCCCGTTTTTGCAGGCTACAGAACTACTGTCAAAGGGTGCAGAAAAGGGACTCCGGCGATGCGTCTGATTTTGGCAATATTCTCGGAATCCCTTGATTTCAAGGCGTTATATGTACTTTTAATCCTTGACCCGTGACATCAACACGACCGTCTCGACATGTACAGTGTGCCCAAACTGATCCACCGGCCGCACCTTCCGCAGCCTGTACCCTCCGTCCGCCAAAATCCTGAGATCCCTGGCAAGCGTCGCCGGATCACAGCTCACATACACAACTCTCTCCGGCTGAATCTCCAGAATCGTCTCCAGACACTTGCTGTCGCACCCTTTTCGGGGCGGATCCACGCAGATTACATCGATTCCCGGATCCTCTCCGGCTTTCTTGCACTTCTCCACATAGGCCGGCAGCACTTCCTCCGCCTTTCCTACATAGAATTCTGCATTCTCGATGCCATTTCTCTTTGCGTTGGCTTTGGCGTTCTCGATTGCCTCGGGAATGATCTCGACGCCGAAAACTTTTCCCGCCCTGCGCGCCATGAACAGAGAGATTGTTCCGACTCCGCAGTAAAGATCCCACACGGTCTCCTTACCGGTGAGCCCGGCATAATTCATGGCGAGGCTATACAACTTCTGTGTCTGCTCCGGATTGACCTGATAGAACGAGAGCGGGGAGATCCGGAATGTGACCGCTTCCTCGGCGGGCACAAAAGCCCCGTCCTCCGACAGATCGTAGGCGTGCAGCGTATCTTCAATCTCATCGCTTCCCCACAAAGTTCGCAGTTTCCGTCCCAGGATCACATTTGTGCGCTCTGTGTTCGTGTTAAGAACGATCGACTTCATGCCCGGCACACCGGTCAAAAACTCCACCAGATCTGCTTCGTAGGGCAGACTGTCTCCGTTCACCACAAGGCAGACCATGATCTGCCCGCTGAACTTCCCGCTTCGGATCAAAATATGGCGAACCAGCCCTTTTCCGGACTCCTCGTCATAAGCCGGTACCCGATGGATCTCCATATAAGTCAATACCCGGTCTATGATCTCTTTGTTGATCTCCTCTCCGAGCATGCAGTCGGTCATGGGAATGATCGAGTGCGTATGGCCGGCGTAGAAACCCGCCACGACTCTGCCGGAACCGCCTTTGCTGCCGCCCCTCGCGGCACCCTTGCGACCACCTCGATTGCTCCCCGAACTGTTCTTCGCACCGCCGCTGTATCCAACTGGAACCTGCGCTTTATTGCGGTAGCGCCAGGGCCCGCCGGGGTTATCCTGCATGCCGACGATCGGCTCCATCACGGCGTCGATCTCTTCTTCTGAGAATCCGCCGATCCGGACGAGGTCCGCGCGGACTTTGTTCTGCTTGTAGACAAGCTCCTGCTCGTAAGACATAGCCTGCAGCTGACAGCCGCCGCACTGCCTCGCGACAGGACAAAGAGGCTCCACCCTGTGGGGTGAAGCCTGTAAAATCTGTTCCAGATGCGCATAGGCGTAGGATTTATTCGCTTTCATGATGCTCGCGCGGACATAGTCCCCGATCACGGCGTCCTTGATAAAGACGGTGTATCCGTCTTCCAGCTTTCCTATTCCCTCGCCTCTCATTCCGATATCGATAATGTGGACTTTAATTTCCTGTCCTTTGCGATATTCCGCAGTCTTATTCTTTTTTCCTGCCATAGGATGGCCCTCTTATGTTATAATTCCGTTCTTCTGATATTGGACTCCAGCAGTCCCTGATAGCCGATCCAGCCCGCGTCCGGCTGCCCCGCCTGCAGCGCTTCCTTGAAGATCTCCAGCTTGGCGTCCGTATTGTCCGCAAAGTTCAGTGCCAGTGCTTCCGCAATGGCCGGTTTCTTGGGAGAGCCGTACTCGAGCTCCCCGTGATGAGCCAAAATACAGTGCCGCACCTCATTTGCCAGAAGCTCCGGGAATCCCGGAATATCTTTAATCTTCTCATCGATCATCTGCACGCCGATGATGATATGCCCGATGAACTGGCCCGCCTCCGTGTAATCGTTGCGGGGAAACCTGGAGAGTTCCCTGGTCTTTCCGATGTCATGCAGAAGGGCTACCGTGATCAGCAGATCCCTCTTCAGATAGGGATAATTTCTGCAGAAGAAGTGGCACAGGTTGGTCACGCCCAGCGTGTGCTCCGCAAGGCCGCCGACAAAGCTGTGGTGCACGCTCTTGGCAGCGGATGACATGCGGAAGTCCTCGATGAACTGCTCGTCCTCCACGAAAAACGCCTTGAGAAGGGCCTGCAGGTATTCATTTTTTACGCTGTCGATGTATTTGCCGATGGCGCCCATCATATCATCTATATTTTTATCGGAGACCGGTACGTAATCTGCCGGATTGTATTCCCCTTCGCGGCATTTGCGCGCTCTCTTAATATTGAGCTGGAGATGGCCCTGGAAGGAGACGACGTCGCCCGTGATATCCACGTAGTCGAGTTCCTCGAACTCGCCGATTCCCATGCTGTTGGGATCCCAGATCTTGGCGTCGATCGTGCCTGTCTTGTCCTGCAGCGTTAGGCTCTCGTAATTCTTGCCGTTCTTGGTGACAAGAGCCATCCTTTTCTTGCACAGATAGATGTCCTTGACACTGCTTCCGTCTCTCAGTTCCTGAATATATCGCATTCTTTGTGTTTCCTCATTTCTAATTAGTTTTGCTGTTCCGGAGATTTCCCGGCGATGATACAACAGTATACCACATCATTCCAGCGTCACAGTAAGTTCCATCTCGGTATATCCCTCGCCGCTGGGACGCATCAGCGTGACCCCAATCTCCGTGCCGGCTTCCTGTTCCAGAAGGATCCTGGAGATCGTTGTGCTGTAATGCACCTCTTCGCCTCCCATGGAAGTGATCACATCGCCTTTCTGCAGTCCCGCCTGCATGGCGGGGGAATCGTCGGCCACTTCACTCAGGTAGACGCCCTCGGGAATACTCATTCTCTCCCTGACATCCTCCGGCACATCTGTACATTGTACACCAAGATACGATTTTTTGCCTCCCGCTGACAACTTTTCTATTAAAGGTTTCATTTCCGTGACGCCGATCGCGCACAGAATACCCGGAAGGTCCTGCCTGCCGTGCCTGGTATCGATGACGCCCACGACCAGTCCGTCCGTATTGAGAAGCACGCCGGACGCCTGTCTGCTCCCATAGATATCTGTCGTAATCTGCATCAGTCCCGAATCAAGGATGTCCAAGTTTGTCGAAGCAGATGTGACGGCACCGTAGGAAATGCTTCCGTTTGTCCCAGTGGGCCTTCCCACCGCGATCACAAGCTGTCCCGCGAGGGCGGATTGTGTGGAAGTTCCCAGCTCCGCCACTTGAATCTGGTCCTTACTCTCGGAATCCAGGTTCTCTATGGCTGCGCTCAGAACCGCAAGTCCGGAAACTCTGTCCCGGGCCCGGATCGACGCCTCTACGGACGCCCCGTCCGCAAATGTGACCTGTATGCTCTGCGCGCTGTCAATCTCCGGCGCGTACACCAGCACCTGCACTTCTGCGTCTGTCTTTGCAATGACGATTCCCGTGACCGTTCCTCTTGTCTCATAGGGATCGTTAAACCAGTCCGTATCGGACGAAATTGCCGATACATCTACCAAAAAAGCGCGCGCCTCCGCAGCTGTCGAGCGCAGAGATCCGACCATCCCCCGGATTGCCTCTGCTCCCTGTTCCCGGTCCTGCAGGATTTTCTCCACTTCCTCGCGGATCCGCTCCTGCTCCTCCGTCGCCGCTTTCTCCTCTTCATTGACGATCATCTCTTCCGGCGTCAGTTCCTCTGTCTCCGTCTCTTCGGGATAGCTGACTCCCGTCACGGTCTCCTTCGGATAGAGCATGCGGTTGAAGATCGGCTCCAGCAGAAGGAAAAAGAGGCATGCCACCGCGCCGAATACCGCTGCCATGATGGCGGTCATCATCATTCGGCGCATCATTTTCTTTCTGTTGAGAGGACGCTTTTTGATCTCCTCCTGCACGAACTCTATGTTCGGATCCTGTCCCGCGCTGTCGGATAATCTGTCTCCCTGAATATTTTGACCACGCTTGTTTATATCTTTTCCGCGATCTGCAGGATCGGAATGCTCACTGCCCATGAATCGCTCCTTTCTTTGTGCTTTGTCTTAGTATACCCCGAAGTACCCTCATCAACAATCTTACTAAAATGAATTTCGTGAATGTGATATACTATCCCCATGGAATCAAGACATGCACCGCATGCCTTCGCATATACATTACCCGATCAGGAGATTTGTGGTCCCATGAATGAAAAAGTACTTCGCATCGTTGAATATAATAAAATAATCGACCAGCTGACGGAAAACGCCAATTCCGCCCCCGCCAAGGCGCTCTGCAGAGATCTGCGCCCCATGGACAACCTGCCGGACATCCGGCTGGCGCAGGAGGAGACGGACGCGGCGCTCCAGCTCCTGATTCGGAAGGGAAATATAAATTTCGGCTCCAACAGGGACTTCGGCTATACTTTCGGAGCCCTGTCCATCGGCAGCACGCTGACGGCGGCCGAACTCCTTCATCTGGCCTCTTTTTTGGACAATGTGGCCCGCGTGCAGGAATACGGAACGACGGAGTCCGGCGGAAGGGGCGTCTCCGCCCTCGGAAATAATGAGCAGATCCGGCCGGAGGACAATATCCTCTTCGACCTCTTTGACTGTCTCTATCCTTTGAAGAGCCTGTCCAAAGAGATCAACCGCTGCATTCTCTCCGAAGAGGACATCGCCGACGAGGCCAGTCCCGGCCTTCGAAGAGTCCGCCGGGAGATCAGCCAGGCCAGCGGCAGGATCCACCAGCAGCTCAACAAGATGGTAAATGTGACGCTGGCTCCCTACCTGCAGGACAGTGTCATCACCATGCGCGGAAACCGCTACTGCATCCCCATCAAATCCGAGTACAAGAACCAGGTGCAGGGCATTGTGCACGACCAGAGTGCCAGCGGCTCCACCTTATTTATAGAGCCCGCTGCCATCGTCAGCCTCAACAACCAGATTCGCGAACTCACGCTCCAGGAGAAGGAGGAGATTGAGAAAGTCCTGGCCTCCCTGTCCGCGGAGGCGGCCGACAATCTCATGGCCCTGAAAGACAATTCGGCCAATATGACAAAGCTCGACTTTATCTTTGCCAAGGCCAAGCTGGCGCTCGCCCAGAACGCCACCATGCCGCTCCTGAACAACCGGAAAATCATCAGGATCAACAAAGGACGCCATCCCCTCATCGATAAGAAGAAAGTGGTTCCCATCGACCTGGTGCTGGGCGAAGACTATGATCTCATTGTCATCACAGGCCCCAACACCGGCGGCAAGACGGTCACGCTCAAGACCATCGGCCTCTTCGAACTGATGGGAATGGCAGGCCTTCACATTCCGGCCGGCGACCGCAGTGAGATCGCCCTCTTTACCGATGTCTTCGCGGATATCGGCGACGAGCAGAGCATCGAGCAGAGCCTGTCCACTTTCTCCTCCCACATGACCACCATCGTGGATATCCTGAAGGATGTGGATGAGAACTGCCTGTGCCTCTTCGATGAGCTGGGCGCCGGAACAGATCCCACGGAGGGAGCGGCCCTGGCCATCTCTATTTTGAACTATCTGCATGAGCGGGGAATCCGCGCCGTGGCGACGACTCACTACAGCGAGCTCAAGGTATACGCGATGAACACGCCGGGCGTCACAAACGCCAGCTGCGAATTCAACGTGGAGACGCTGCAGCCCACCTACCGCCTGCTGATCGGCGTGCCCGGAAAGTCCAACGCCTTTGCGATTTCCAAAAAGCTGGGGCTCTCCGACGACATCATCGAGGCCGCCAGGAGCCAGCTGAGCCAGGAGACGCAGAACATGGAGGACATTCTGGCCGATCTGGAGGAAAAACGGATCAAAATACAGCGGGATCAGGAAGAGATCGCCGCTATGAGGGAATCCATCGCCAGGGAACAGAAACAGATCCGAAATAAAGAAAAGCTCCTCGATGAGCGCCGGGACAAGATCCTTGAAAAGGCCAACGAGGAGGCGAGGGATATACTGGCGGACGCCAAGAAGAAGGCCGACCGGGCCATCTCCGAGCTGAGAAAGACCGGGCGGGGCGGCGACATGGCCTCCATGGAGAGGACCCGGAGCGCTCTGCGCGAGCAGGTATCCAAAAAGAATGAAAAACTCAGCCGACCGCAGGAGCAGCAGCCGGTGAACAGGATCAAGGCCTCCGACCTGCATGTCGGGGACAAAGTCAAGGTCCTGTCCATGGGTCTTACGGGCGTTGTCACGGCGCTCCCGGATTCAAGCGGAAAAGTATCTGTCCGCTGCGGCATCATGAATTCCAAGGTCGCCGTCAGTGATCTTATGATCATCGAAGAGGACGCCTACGGCAATCCCGTTCGCAGCGGCTCCCGAAGCAGCATGAAGAAGGCCTTCGAAAACGCGGGCGGCGCGGGAAACAAACAGCGAAATCTCGATTTTTCCAGAAATCAGTCCATTTCTCCGGAGCTCAATCTTCTGGGCAAGACGACGGACGAGGCTTTAAACGAATTGGACAAATATCTCGATGACGCCAGGATGTCCCATCTCTCCAGTGTGCGCATCGTACACGGCAAGGGAACGGGGGCACTTCGCAAAGCGGTCCACAACTATCTGCGCAAGCAGAAATGGGTCAAGAACTACAGGCTTGGCGACTTCGGCGAAGGTGACGCGGGCGTCACGATCGTAACACTTCAATGATAAGTAGTACAAGGAGGCACTATCCATGGCTGCTGCCAGACAAAAAATACTGATCGTCGACGACGATTCCAATATTGCAGAGCTCATCAGTCTCTATCTGATGAAAGAATTCTACGAGACAAGGATCGTGGGAGACGGGGAGGAAGCCCTCGCGGCAGTAGAATCTTTTGAGCCCGACCTGATCCTGCTCGACCTCATGCTCCCGGGCATGGACGGCTATCAGGTCTGCCGGGAGGTTCGTTCCTCAAGAGATACGCCGATCATCATGCTCTCCGCCAAGGGCGAGATCTTCGACAAGGTGCTGGGCCTTGAGATGGGTGCCGACGACTATATGCAGAAGCCCTTCGATTCCAAGGAGCTCGTGGCGAGAGTCAAGGCGGTCCTTCGCAGATACAACAAGAAGCCTGCGGCGCAGCCCGCTGATTCAGACGATAAAACAGTCAGCTACCCCGACCTCACGATCAACCTTACCAATTACTCCGTCACTTACATGGGCGAGCAGATCGACATGCCGCCCAAGGAACTGGAACTCCTCTACTGCCTCGCCGCAAGTCCCAACCGCGTCTTCACGAGAGAGCAGCTCCTGGATCGGATCTGGGGCTATGAATATGTGGGGGATACAAGGACCGTAGACGTGCACATCAAGCGGATCCGCGAGAAGATCCATGACCACGACGGGTGGAGAATCGCCACGATCTGGGGCATCGGCTACAAGTTTGAGACCACTCCGAGGGCAAAATAGAAACCAAATGAGAAAAACACTGTATCTGAAGTTCATATTGGCCTATATTTTGTTCGCTTTCTTCGGCTTTGTCACCGTGGCGACCTTTGTCTCCAGGCTCACCTACGAGTATTGCCTGCGGCAGACATCCGGGAACATGTACCGGGAAGCGTCCAGGATCGCGGACACTTACGCCGTGGACCTGTACAATTCAGAAATCTCTCTGGACACCGTGCAGAAACAGATGGAAGCCCTGTCCTACTTCATGGACACAGAGATCTGGATCATCAATCCCTCCGGCCGCATGGTCGTCAACTCCGCAAACGCGCCCGATCCCGAGCAGGAAATCATCGTGGAAGGGTTCGATCCTACCGTCACAAAAGAGAGCTACTACACCAGAGGCACTTTTTTTAACTCCTTCGAGGAAGAAAAGGTGAGCGTGATCGCGCCGATCATCAACAACTACAAGACCAGAGGCTACGTGATTATCCACACTGCCGCCTCAGGGATCGACGAAGAGGCCAACAGCATGCTGAACATCTCCTATCTGATGCTCATCGTGATCCTTTTCCTCTCCCTTATCATCCTGATTTTCTTCACGGAAGTGGTCTACCGCCCGCTTCGCAAGATCATCGCGGCGACCGAGCAGTACGCCTCCGGCAACATGCACTATGAACTGAACGTAGAAGGCGAAGACGAGATGGGGTATCTCGCGGCTTCGCTCCGCTACATGGCCCAGACGGTGGCAAACTCGGATGATGACCAGAAAAAGTTCATCGCCAATGTCTCCCACGACTTCCGTTCTCCCCTGACTTCGATCAGAGGCTTTCTGGAAGCCATGCTGGACGGAACCATCCCTCCCGAAATGCACGAGCACTATCTGGGCGTCGTCCTCAACGAGACAGAGCGCCTGACCAAGCTCACCAACAGCCTTCTTACGCTCAACAATCTCAACACCAAGGGCATGCTCCTGCACATGACGGACTGGAACATCAACGACGTCATCCGCAAGGTCAGCGCCTCTTTCGAGCAGGTCTGCCGCAGTAAAAACATCCGGATCCGCCTGATCCTGTCCGGCGATGTTCTCTACGTCCACGCCGACATGGACAAAATACAGCAGGTCCTCTACAACCTCGTCGACAACGCGATCAAATTCAGCGGAAGCGGCTCTGTGATCGAAATTGAGACCACGGAAAAGGGCGGCAAAGTCTTCGTCAGCGTCAAGGACAACGGAATCGGCATTCCCAAAGAAGACCAGAATCAGATCTGGGAGCGCTTTTACAAGACCGACCTCTCCCGCGGCAAGGACAAAAAAGGGACAGGCCTGGGCCTGTCCATAGTCCGTGAGATCATCCGTGCCCACGGCGAAAATATCAGCCTCGTCAGCACGCAAGGCGTCGGAAGCAAATTTACCTTTACACTCAAGAGGTCAGAACTCAATGACGAGCTCGATGACGATGATCTGTGATCACTGTTTCCAGTGCAGCCTGTGCAGCTCTCCGTTCCTCTCAAGAGACATAAAATCGTTCTGCCGCAGTGCCTCATAGAGCACGATCGCGACAGAATTGGACAAATTAAGACTCCTGTATCCCTCCAGCATCGGAATGCGGATACAGGTTTCTTCATTTTCTACGAGAATTTCCTCCGGAATCCCGGCGCTCTCTTTTCCGAACATGATATAGTCGTCCGGTCCGAAGGAAACTTCCGTGTAGGTCTTGTGCGCCTTTGTGGTGGCGTACCATATTTTTGCACCCGGGTTCCTCTTCAGAAAATCTTCGTAGTCCGAATAGGTGTGGACGTCCAGGTCCTTCCAGTAGTCCAGGCCCGAGCGGCGGATCTGTTTCTCTGTGATCTCAAAGCCCAGGGGCTCGATCAGATGAAGAGACGTTCCCGTGACCACACAGGAACGCCCGATATTTCCGGTATTGCCGGGTATTTCCGGCTCATGCAGTACGATATGCATCGAATATCTTCTTTCTACAGTTATTTTCCGGTTATTTCCGGTCTCTGAGCTTACTTACAAACCTGGACAGCCTGCCAAGCGCCTCTCTGAGATTCTCGATCGAATAGGCGTAGGATATTCTCAGGTATCCCTCGCCGCTGTCGCCGAAGGCCGTGCCGGGCACGATCGCCACTTTCTCTTCCTTCAGAAGCTCTTCCGAAAACTCCTCACTGCTCATACCGAATTCCTTGATGCAGGGGAAGACGTAGAAGGCCCCCATGGGCTCAAAACAGGGAAGGCCCATTCCCTCGAGCTTGTGCATGACAAAGCGTCTTCTCTGGTTGTAGGACTCCCTCATCTGCGC
>DGWK01000009.1:10473-57481 GCA_002395235.1 Lachnospiraceae bacterium UBA4260
TACTGGTGGATCTTGGTCATCTGCGCCATGATCTCCTTAGGTCCGCAGGCGTAGCCCATTCTCCAGCCTGTCATCGCATAAGCCTTGGAGAAACCGTTTACAAGGACCGTTCTCTCCTTCATTCCCGGAAGGGAAGCTATGGAGACATGCTTGCCGCTGTAGGTCAGCTCGCCGTAGATCTCGTCGGAGAGCACATACAGGTCGTTTTCAATGATGATGTCCGCGATCGCCTCGAGGTCTTCCTTGCCCATGACTGCCCCCGTGGGATTGTTGGGGTAAGGCAGCACCAGGATCTTGGACTTAGGCGTGATCGCAGCCTTGAGCTCTTCGGGTTTGAGGCGGAATTCATTCTCATTCTTGAGCGGAATAATGACCGGCACGCCGTCCGCCAGAATCGTGCAGGGCTCATAGGAGACATAGGACGGCTGCGGGATCAGTACTTCGTCGCCCTCGTTGATCATGGCGCGGAACATCAGGTCGATGGCCTCCGAGCCGCCGACGGTAATCAGTATTTCGCCCATGGGATCATAGTTGATTCCCTGTGTTCTCTTTAAATAAGCGGCGATCTCTTCGCGCAGTTCCTTCAGACCTGAGTTGGAAGTATAGAAGGTGCGCCCTTTTTCCAGTGAATAGATGCCTTCGTCCCGGATGTGCCAGGGCGTGTCAAAGTCCGGCTCGCCCACGCCCAGTGAGATCGCATCCTTCATCTCACTGACCAGGTCAAAAAATCGACGAATCCCGGACGGTTTAAGACCTACTGTCTTATCCGCCAGGAGTTTTTCCTGTTTTTTCATCTGTTTTCCTTTCTCAGCACCCCGGAAAAAAGATCAAAATAAGGACCGGGGAGCTCGCTCACCGGAACGTTTTTGATCTTTTTTCCGGGGCGGACAAGGCGCGGAGCGCCTCTGGACGCCCACAGTCCCGAATGCGAAGCATTTGGGACGTGGGGTGCTGAATAGTTACAACATTTATTACGGAGTAATGATCTCTCTCTGGTCCTCATACTTTTTGGTCATGATCGTGCCGTGATCCTTGTACTTCTTTAAGATGAAGTGGGTCGCCGTGCTGATCACGGTATCCAGCGTGGAGAGCTTGCTCGAAACAAATCCGGAGACGTCCCGCAGGGATTTTCCTTCCAGGGTGACCAGAAGGTCATAGCCTCCCGAAATGAGATAAACGGAATTGACCTCGGGATATTTGTAGATCCTCTCTGCGATCTCATCAAATCCTTTTCCTCTCTGAGGGGTGACGCGCACTTCGATCAGCGCCGTGACTTTGTCGATGTCCGTCTTGTCCCAGTCGATCATTGTGTGGTAACCGCAGATGATCCCGGCGTCTTCAAGGCCCTGAAGTGCGTTTACGATCTCAATCTCCTGGGTTCCCAGGACTACCGCCATCTCTCTGGTAGAGACGCGGCTGTTCTTCTCTATGATTCCCAATACTTTTTCTTCCAGCATGTTCATGGATTTTTCCTCCAAATTTTCTTTCCGTTACCGCTTACTTGTCCGAAATCCTGTGCAGCTCATCCGTCTGCGGTAGATCCAGGTAGCGGACTTCGTCGTCATTGATCAGTGTTTTGTCGTGATCCTCGGTGAGTTCTCCTATTTTGACAGCCGGGATTCCGCTGCCCTCGAGCGCCTCCACCAGCGCGTCCGCATCCGCCGTCACGGCCAGAAGGCTTCCCGCGGACCTCATCTTATAAGGATCAATATCATAATAATTGGCGAGTTCTATCGTCTCCTGCAGCAGGGGGATGGCAGCCAAATCGACGCGCAGTCCCCGGCGGATCTTCACCGACAGCCTCCAGAGCGCCGCGTAAATGCCGCCCTCTGACAGATCGATCAGGCAGTCCGCGCCTTCTCTCGCGCAGATCTGCGCTTCCGGCCGCACACTCAGGTACTCTCCCAGCTTTCTCAGACGCATCAGGATCGTCTCGGGGAACACATCCCTTAGTTCCTCTCTCTCAGACGCCAAAATACAGCCGGCTTCCATCCCGGCCCACTTTGTCATGACGATCCCGGCGCCCGGGGAAATGATTTTTCCCTTGTCGCTCTCCATGGCCGTTCCGGTACAGGTACCGATTACCACGGGCCTTGTCACTGCCGTCGTCACTTCTGTGTGGCCGCCCTCGATCACCAGGTTTTCTGCCTTGCAGACCCTGCAGATCCCGTCCATGATCTCGCGAAGCCGCTCCTCCTGCGTGCCCTTCGGCAGCAGGATCACCGGCCGAAAGCTCTCCGGCAGGATCTTCTCGGCGCTCAGCGCGTTAACTGCCGCGTAGACGGCCAGTTCTCCGATCCCGGAGACCTTCAGCGTCACAGGGTCCGCGCTCATCGTGACCTCGCCGCTCTTTATCCCCGCACCGGATATTCTTTTTATTATGGACCGGTCGATCGTATTCTCTCCGGCCTTTCCGTATCGCAATTTCATTCGCTGTCGATTGTCTTCTTATACTTATTTACCGTCCCTCCGGAATGGGTACAAATACCCTGGCAGTTTCCGTCAGGACATCGCTGCAAGCAGCGGCGCGATCATGGCCAGGACCAGGACGCCCGCAATGATGCATGCCGCGATCCTCTTGGCCTTAGTACTTCTGAAATTCATTCTCTGTTAAGACCTCCAAAATGGGTTGCGTACAACTCAGCACCTGCGTCCCAAATGCTTCGCGCCCGGGCGCAGGTCATTGATGTAAATTATAAAGCGTATTAAATTTCTTTGCAAGATTGCGGCGGACTGTAGTATGATTGCTTGTATGCGGCATGATCTTCAGTATTTTGCCGGATAGGGAGGTAAGCAATCACAATGAACAACAAACTGACACGCAAGGACATCGAGGAAATGCAGGCGGAGATCGATCACCGCAAGCTGGTCGAGCGCCCCAAACTGCTCGAGGAGGTCAAGGAAACCAGGGCACAGGGCGACCTGAGCGAGAATTTTGAATATCACGTGGCCAAGAGGGCCAAAAATCAGAATGAGAGCCGCATTCGCTTTCTGGAGAGAATGATCAAGACCGCGCAGGTCATCGATGACAATACGGCCGATAACGAGGCGGGCATCAACAAGAAGATCACCCTCTACATCCCGGAAGATGACGAAGAAGAGGTATATATCATTGTCAGTACCATGAGACAGGACACACTCAAGGGACTGATCAGCGTGGAATCTCCGCTTGGAAAAGCTCTGCTGCACCACAAAGTCGGCGATACGATCACAGTTCGTGTGAGCGCCGATTACTCCTACCAGGCCGTGATCCGCAAGATCGAAGATTCCGAGGAGGCGCAGTCTGCCTCTCTGAGAAACTACTGATTCAAGGCTCGCAGAGCGAGCCGCTGCGCCGCGTGCGGGCTGCCATTTGGCAGCATCTTCCTTTCCGCACGCGTGTGCATCATATAACTCAGCGGGAGACATCCCCTCTGAGTTATATCATTCGTGTTGACTTTCGTACATAAAAGCGTTACACTTTAACTTGCCAAAGTACAAGGAGGACTAACCCATGCCTATTACACAATTTTTGGAACGTAATGCTCAGATGTGGCCCAATGATGTGGCCCTCGTAGAACTTAACCCGGATATCAAGGTTCCGAGACTCACAACCTGGAAAGAATATGAACTGATCCAGCCCCTTCACGAAGTTGCCAGCCGCCAGGAGATCACCTGGGCGGTCTTCAACGAGAAGGCAAACCGCGTGGCCAACATGCTTATCGCCCGCGGCATCGTCAAGGGCGATAAGGTCGCGATCCTCCTTATGAACTGTCTGGACTGGCTGCCGATCTATTTTGGCATCCTCAAGACGGGCGCGATCGCGGTTCCGCTCAACTTCCGCTACAGCGCGGACGAGATCGAGTACTGCGTAAAGCTCGCGGAAGCAGACGTCCTGATCTTCGGGCCTGAGTTCATCGGCCGTGTCGAGGAGATCGCGGACAGCATCTCCCGCAGAAGACTTCTTCTGTACGACGGACCCGGATGCCCCTCCTTCGCTGAGGATTTTGTCTCCCAGACCGCAAACTATTCCAGTATTGCTCCCGATATCACGGTGACGGATGAAGATTACGGCGCGATCTACTTCTCTTCCGGCACGACGGGATTCCCCAAGGCTATCCTTCACACCCATGCGGGTCTCATGCACGCGGCCATCATGGAGCAGAAGCACCACGGACAGCAGAAAGACGACTGCTTCCTCTGCATCCCGCCCCTGTACCACACGGGCGCCAAGATGCACTGGTTCGGAAGCCTGGTCTCCGGCGGCAAGGCCGTTCTTCTGAGAGGAACCACTCCCGAGACCATCCTCAAGGCTGTCTCCGATGAGAAGTGCACGGTAGTATGGCTTCTCGTTCCGTGGGCCCAGGATATTCTGGACGCCCTGGACAACGGCAGTGTCAAAAAAGAGGATTACACCCTCGACCAGTGGCGCCTGATGCACATCGGTGCCCAGCCCGTTCCTCCGTCAATGATCAAGCACTGGATGGACTACTTCCCTAATCACCAGTACGACACCAACTACGGCCTGTCCGAGTCCCTCGGACCCGGCTGCGTGCACCTGGGCGTCGAGAACATCCACAAAGTCGGCGCTATCGGCAAGCCCGGCTACAAGTGGGAAGCCAAGATCGTCGACGAGCACAGACAGACAGTCAAACAGGGCGAAGTCGGTGAACTCGCCGTCAAGGGCCCCGGCGTCATGGTATGCTACTATAACAACCCTGAGGCCACCAAAGAGGTCATGGACGATGAGAGATGGCTCTACACCGGCGATATGGCCATTGAGGACGAGGACGGCTTCATCTTCCTGGTAGACAGAAAGAAAGACGTCATCATCTCCGGCGGCGAGAACCTCTATCCCGTGCAGATCGAAGACTTCCTGCACACCTATGAGCCCATCAACGACGTGGCCGTCATCGGCCTTCCCGACAAGCGCCTGGGCGAGATCGCGACGGCGATCATCCAGCTCAAGGAAGGCTTCACCTGCACCGAACAGGATATCAACGATTACTGCAAGAAGCTGCCTCGCTACAAGAGGCCCCGCAAGATCATATTCGCGGAAGTTCCGAGAAATCCTACCGGTAAGATCGAGAAGCCCAAGCTTCGCGAACAGTATGGCGGAGCGTTCCTGGTGGCTTCGGAGAATGAAGTGAAGAAATAAAAAGAAACCGGAGCGGCTTTCATACAGCCGTTCCGGTTTTTTGATGTGAAACAGTCACTTTTTCTTTCTGCGCCTTCTCCGTCTCCTCCTCCGGTTCAGGTACCGAATATAAGAGACGATAAAGATGATTACGATCAAAATCGTCGACGCGATGATGATCAGGAGCAAAAGAGCAGGAACATTGAGGTACAGCGTTCCGTTCGCGCCGCTGTGGAAGATGCCCTTGAAGAAGTACTTGATCCCGTCGACGAAGCTCTTGTTCTCCGAGTAATGGGCCGTCCCGTACTGCTGCTCCGGCTCCGTTTCGGGAGCTGCTTCTGTACTGCCGCCCGTCGCGCCTTCCGTCGCTTCCGCCGTGGTCGCGGGAGGCAATTCCCCTGTGAAGAGGATCTCTGTCTCGCCCACCGGCCAGTCGCCCACCGAGTAGTGGATCGTGCCGATCACCCGGCTGGCCTGCTCCTGTGTGCTGCCGGCTTCCCCTTCTTCTATCGTGGACCGAACCACGGACTCCGCCTGGCTGTCGTCGTAGACAACTTCCGATTTCAGGCTGTCAAAAGAGAGCTCTTTGGGAATGCACACATAGCCGCTGCCGGATACGGTGAAAGGAATAGAATTGCTGCCGTAGATGTCTTTGCCCAGTCGCATGAAGCCGGGATTGTTGATCGTGTACTTCTTTTCGTGATCCGCAATCTTGAGTTTGCGGAAGTTGTTAAAACCGTAGTCAAACAGCTCCACCGTGTCGTTAAACTGGTCCGGCGACTCCTCCATCAGGATCACGCAGATCAGTCTCATGCCGTCTCTCTCCGCGCAGGTCACCAGCGTCTGCCTGGACATCTCGACAAAGCCGGTCTTGCCGCCGAGAATCCCCTCGTACTCGATTTCCCCGTTGATCAGCTTGTGCTTGTTGAAAAGCGTGAACTCCTCGGGCTGTCTGTCGGAGGATTCCATGAAATAGGTGGGGGCGTTCGCTATTTTGGCGAGTTCTTCGTGGGAGAAGAACTCCCTGGCGATCAGAGCCATGTCGTAAGCGCTCGTGTAGTGCTCCTCATTAAAGAGGCCGTGGGCGTTGGTAAAGTTGGTGTCCTTGCAGCCAAGGCTGTTCGCCCGCCGGTTCATCATTTCAGGGAACTTGTCCAGGGAGCCGCCCATCTTCTCAGCCAGCCCTGCCGCCACTTCGTTGGCCGAGGCGACGAACAGCGCGTACAGGCTCTGCTCGACGGTCAGCGCCTCGCCCGGATCGATCCCGATGCTGGAGCTGCCGAACTCAATGCTGTAGACGGCGGCCTCCGAGAACTCGACCATTTCATCCATGTTCAGGTTCTCATAGGCTAAAAGTCCCGTCATCAGCTTCGTGATGCTGGCCGGATAGAGGTGTTCATGGATGTTCTTGGCGTACAGGATCGTTCCCGTCTCCGCGTCCATCAAAATAGCGCCCTCCGCACCGATCGCCGGTCCCTGGGGCCACCCCTCGATCTTATTGCTCTGGACTTCCTTGTTCTTGCGCTCCTGGGCCTGCGCGTAATAATCGACCTCTTCTGTACCTTCCGTGTCCTCCGCCGCTCTGACAGTCACAGGGCAGATCGTAAGACACAGTATGCCGCAGAGCAGCGCCGCAAGGAATCTCTTCCAATAATTCTTCATTCTTTTCTCCCGAGAATATACTTAAATATAGGATTTCCCTTCGCAGAAAACCTCTCCTCGTACTCGGTCATGATATTTCCCTGATTCATGACCTCGTCGTTATGGAGATCGTAAGTGATCTGCAATATTTTGAAACCGCCTGCTTCCACTTCGTCCACGGCAAAATCAAACAAATCCCTGTTGTCCGTCTTGAACTCAATCGTGCCGTCCTCTTTCAGGATCTGTGCGAACCTGCGCAGAAACTCTTTGCTGGGGAGCCTTCTCTTGGCGTGCCTGTCCTTTGGCCAGGGATCGGAGAAATTCAGGTAGATTCGGTCCACTTCTCCATCGCCAAAATATTCACAGATCAGCTCCGCGTCTCCTCTGATAAACAGCAGGTTCTGCGCCTGGGACTCGTCCAGCTTGTCCAGGGCACGGATCAGGACACTTGAGTACTTCTCGATTCCCACGTAATTGATATCGGGATTTTCCACGGCGAGCTGATTGATGAACTTGCCCTTTCCCGTGCCGATCTCCAGATGGATCGGATGATCATTTCCGAATTTCTCTTTCCATTTTCCTTTACATGCCGCCGGGTCCTGTACGATCCACTGACTCTCGGCGATCGTCTCTCTGGCTCCCGGAATATTTCTCAGCCTCATATGCTGCACCTCTTTTTTGTCATTATACTTTTCCCGGTAAACCGGGTAAAACTGATTTTCATTCTACCATATTTATAAATATTCAGCACCCCGTAAAAATAATCAAAATAAGGACAGGGGAGCCTTCTTTTCTGCTATAATCTCTTTGGATAAGAAAGGATCTCTTTTTATGGAAAAAATAAGAAACCGTTTCACGGTCCCCCTCCTGCTCCTCGCTTTTATGATCACGGCAGCAGGCTGCGCCGAAAAAACTCCTGCCGATGTCCGCATCGAGCTTCAGACGCCGGACGGCTCAGTAGTCACTTCATCCGAAAGTTCCGCATCAGACGCGGTTTTTCCCAGGTTTGTATCGCAGAATGAGGATTATCAGAAAGAACTGGACAAACTGAATAAGGAAATCGAGAAGATACAAAAGGATTACAACAAGCGAACAGAAAAGGGAAAAGGCTTTACGGTACACACTTATATAGGATCGTCCGAAAGCGTTCCCCAGTGCACGGTCTGCTGGTACGAAGAGCACTCACTGCTCGGCGACGATTACAATCTCATGACGCTCGCCTGCAAGAAGAGCACCTGCGAGATCATAGACAGCAAACAAGCCCTGAAATCCCTTGAGATCGACAGTATCACACTCAGCACCAATGTCGCGAGGCTCTATGAGAGCCAGGGTCTTCCGGGCGCTGTCAAGGAGACCGAAATGCAGGGATTTGAGACCGATGAAAGCGCCGCGGTCACCGCGATCTACATGAAGCTGACCATCGAGGTGCCGGATTCTTCCGATCCCGACGAGGATATTGAGGAATATCATTTTTATTATTATGATCTGGGGAACAACTCGCTCAGCCCCCTGTCCGAACACGGATATGACCTGCCATAAGACCAGCTGTACATATTTTGACCAATCGAAAAGGGGCCTGTCCGGCCCCTTTTTTTATTCGATCCCAACGACCTTATAATCCAGTTCTTCTACAGCCTTTCTTATATCTTCCTCGGAGATCTCTCTGTCAAAAGATACAAGAGCCACATTCTTCTTCAGGTCCACCTTGGCCACGGCCCCGTCTATGCGGTTGATGGCGCGCTCCACGCGGTTCTTGCAGTTCTCGCAGTGCATGCCTTCAATGCGGACTGTTTTTTCGCCGATCTTGGGGCCTTCAAGCTCCTTGTAATCGGGAAGGGTTCCTCCTCCCGTATCGCAGCATCCGCCCTCTCCCTTGAAATGTCCGATGCTGCTTCGCAGCGCCAGCGCCGCGATCACAATGACTGCGGCAAGAACGATCAATGTGCTCATATTCATGACTTATTTACCTTCTTTTCTCCGAACTTCTTATCTTCAAACTTTTTTGCCCTGAATCTCTCGGGAACCTCAACATTTGAACAGCTTCCGGTGCAGCCCGGGCAGTTCATGCCGCAGGATTTAACACCCTTTTTTCTGTCGCTTATGATTTTTCTTATATCCCAGATCACGATGGCGATCAGGACCAGGCTGACCACGATCGTGCCCATATTAGCGGAAAGCCATTCCATGCTCTCACCTCACAGTTTCTGCAGAGCTCCTCCTGCGAACCTCTGCGCATACTCCCTTTTTCAGAAAGCGTGTCAAAATACTGCCTTTGCAGTATTTTAACACGCCTTCCGTTAATTAAAATGATATTTTATCAGATCTTCACTGCGGACGCCTTCAGCGTTGTGGCCTCTTTGTAAGGCTTGAACAGCATGTAAAGGGTTCCTCCGAGGACGACCAGTGATACGAGCAGACCGATAATATTCATGTTTCCGGTGACGGCGCTGCCGATCTGGTAGATGCACATGGAAGCCAGATAAGCAAAGCCGCACTGATAACCGATGGCGAACCAGGTCCATTTAGCGCTGTTCATCTCTCTCTTGATCGCGCCGATGGCCGCAAAGCAAGGTGCGCACAGAAGGTTGAATACCAGGAAGCTGTAGCCTGCCAGGGCAGACATCTCTGCCTGAAGGTTGGCCCAGATCTCTTCACCCATCTCGGAGACTTCGCCGTACTTATAGAGAATACCGAAGGTACCTACGACATTTTCCTTGGCGATCAGGCCGGTGACGGCTGCCACTGCGGGCTTCCAGGAACCCCAGCCAAGAGGTGCGAAGATCCATGCCACCGTATTTCCGAGTGCCGCCAGGATGGAGTGCTCCATGAAGTCCTCCTCGGGAAGCATCTGGAAGGAGCCGTTTAAGAAACCGAAGCTGGACATGAACCACACCAGGATGGTTGCCAGGAGAATGACGGTTCCCGCTTTTTTGACAAAGGAAGAGGCTCTCTCCCACACACTGTGGAAGATGCTCGACAATGTGGGAATGTGGTAGGCGGGAAGCTCCATAACAAAGGGAGCGGGCTCGCCTGCAAACATCTTTGTCTTCTTGAGGATGATACCGGAGATTACAATAGCCGCAATACCTACAACATATGCACTCCAGCCGACCAGCGCGCTGTTTCCGAACAGGGCGCCTGCGATCAGACCGATGATGGGGAGCTTGGCTCCGCAGGGAATGAAAGTTGTGGTCATGATCGTCATGCGCCGGTCTCTCTCATTTTCGATGGTACGGGAAGCCATGACGCCGGGAACGCCGCAGCCTGTTCCTACCATCATAGGAATGAAGGACTTTCCGGAGAGGCCGAATCTGCGGAAGATGCGGTCCATGATGAAGGCGATTCTAGCCATGTAGCCGCAGCCCTCAAGGAAGGCAAGGCAGATGAACAGGACGATCATCTGGGGCAGGAAGCCGAGGACGGCACCTACGCCGGCCACAATACCATCCAGGATCAGGCCCTTGAGCCAGTCCGCAGTACCGATGCTGTCCAGGAATCCTTCTACCGCGCCGGGAACGATCTCTCCGAACAGGACATCGTTGACCCAGTCCGTTCCCATGGCGCCGATCGTATTGATCGCCAGGAAGTAGACCACCCACATGACCAGAAGGAAAATCGGGATTGCCAGCCACCTGTTGGTGACAATGCGGTCGATCTTGTCGGAGATGGTCATGCTTCCCGCATTCTTCTTCACATAGCTTCCTTCCAGAAGGCCTGCGATGTACTCATATCTCTCATTGGTGATGATACTCTCGGAATCATCATCCATCTTCTTCTCCACTTCCGCGATGATCTTCTCTGCGGCCTCTTTGTCATAAGTGATCTGGTCGCCGATCTTCTCGTCTCTCTCGAAGACTTTGATCTCGTACCAGCGCTGCTTGTCCTCGGGGACATTGTTCAGAACAGGGCGAAGGTTGTCAAGTACTCCTTCTGTTTCTGCGCTGAATTTTGGATAAGCAGGGGCCGTTTTATTCTTTGCCGCTTCGATGGCCGCCTCGGCCGCCTTGTCGACGCCAGTTCCCTTGAGCGCGGAAATCTCCACGATCTTAACGCCGAGCTTGTCGCTGAGCGTCTTCACATTGATGTGGTCGCCGTTTTTCTCGATGATGTCCATCATGTTGAGCGCGATCACGACCGGAATGCCCAGCTCCATGCACTGGGTGGTCAGATAGAGGTTTCTCTCAAGATTTGTCGCGTCTACGATATTGAGGATCGCGTCAGGCTTTTCCTTGAGAAGGTAGTTTCTTGCCACCACTTCTTCGAGGGTATAAGGGGACAGGGAATAGATACCGGGAAGGTCCGTGATGATGATATCTTTTTGCTTTCTGTACTTACCCTCTTTCTTTTCTACAGTGACGCCCGGCCAGTTTCCCACATACTGTGTGGAACCGGTAAGGGCATTGAATAACGTTGTTTTTCCGCAGTTCGGATTTCCTGCGAGTGCGATTCTGAGACTCATTGATTTCCCTTCTTTCTTTTATTAGTATCACTCTTCAATTTCCACCATCTCGGCGTCTGCCCGCCTGACCGTGAGTTCGTACCCTCTTACGTTGACTTCCACAGGATCTCCGAAAGGAGCGACCTTGCGCACATAGATTTCAGCACCCTTGGTGATTCCCATATCCATGATCCTGCGTTTAACAGCTCCGGTTCCGTGAAGTTTGACAACTTTCACTGTTTCTCCTACTTGAACATCCTTAAGTGTTCTCATTTTCATTTCCTCCTGACTTTATGATTAAGAATCAGACCATGATTCTCTTTGCGAGTACATCGCTGATTCCTACTCTCACATTTTTGACATTGACGATCACACTGCCATTGTTGACAGAAACGAGTGTCACTTTTGCTCCCGGAACGAATCCCATGGAAGCCAGGTGCGTTCTCACCTCATCGTTTCCGCCGATCTTTCTGATCTCATATTCCTGGCCAGAATCTCCAATTATTAAAGGCATCATTTCTCTTCTGTCCTTTCCATAGATGTAAAAAAATCATTATTGTGATCTTATCCGTTAACAATGTTTGATCAAAAAGACTGTACAAACCTTATATGTTAGTTTTAATTAACATAGTTAGACAAATCTATCTTAGGTTAACACTTACTAACCTTCTTTTCTGCTCCATTTAGACACAATACTGATAAATCTGATCAAATTAAAAGGACTGCGCTTATTCAGCTGCAGTCCTTTTTCTCAAGATATCATATTCATATCTTACTCAAAATCTGTTATTCAGTTACCATCCGTCAAAGTTCCTTCCGCTACCTCGTCCGCCAGCTCTTCTTCGTCGTTACCGCGGACCTTGGCAATCTTGACGACCTTGATGCCCTCGTCAAGATTCATCATCTTGACGCCGGAAGTGATCCTGCCGATGCTCTTGAAGTCGCAGGCCCTGATCTGGATAATAATTCCCGCGGAATTGATCATCATGATCTCGTGCTCATCCGTTACGGCCTTAACGCCGATCAGATAACCTGTCTTCTTAGTGATGTTGTAACACTTGACGCCCTTTCCGCCTCGGTTCTGGACCTTGAATTCTGACAGGCTCGTCCTCTTGCCCATGCCGTACTCGGATGCGAACAGGAGCGAATCGCCCTGCGAGTCGATCTGCATTCCGACGATCTCGTCGTCATCATCCAGATTCATGCCGATGACGCCCATAGCCGTGCGGCCGAGAGGCCTTACGGATTTCTCCTGGAAGCGGATGCACATGCCCTTCTTAGTCACAAGGAATATGTCATTGGCAGGCGTTGTCTGTTTTACCTCGATGAGCTCATCGTCTTCCTTGAGCGTGATCGCGATGATGCCGCTTCTGCGGATGTTGGAGTACTCGGTGATTGCCGTCTTCTTAATAATACCTTTCTTGGTCACCATGAAGAGATTGGCCTCTTCATCGTAGTGCAGGATCGGTATGATCGCCGTGACTTTCTCTCCGGGATTGAGTTCCAGGAGGTTGATGATCGCCGTGCCGCGCGCCGTTCTGCTGGCTTCCGGAATCTTATAGGCCTTCATGCTGTAGACCCGGCCAAAGCTCGTGAAGAACATGATCATATCATGTGTCCTTGTCATCAGAAGATCTTCAATATAGTCATTGTCGATTTTCTGTACGCCCTTGATGCCGCGTCCGCCGCGATTCTGGACCTTGAAGTTGTCCACTGTCATTCGCTTGATATAACCGAGCGAAGTCATCGCGATGACTGTGTTGACATTAGGAATCAGGTCCTCCGTCGCCAGATCTTCAAAATTCTGCTCGATCTTACTTCTTCTGTCGTCGCCGTATTTCTCGGCGATCACATTGATCTCCTCTTTGATGACGGTGAGAAGCTTATTCTTGTCCGCAAGGATGGCTTTGAGCTCGGCGATCCTTGCCAGGAGTTCCTCGTGCTCCTTCTCGAGTTTCTCTCTCTCCAAACCTGTCAGAGCGCGCAGACGCATGTCCACGATTGCCTGCGCCTGGACATCATCGAGTCCAAAGCGCTCCGTCAGTCTGTTTTTGGCCTCCTGGACATTGGCGCTCTCACGGATGATCTTAATGACTTCATCGATGTTGTCGAGCGCAATGAGCAAGCCCTGTAAGATGTGGTCTCTCTCTTCCGCCTTGTTGAGGTCATATTGCGTCCTTCTGGTGACAACGTCCTCCTGGTGGCGCAGATAGTAAACCAGCATTTCCTTGAGATTCATGACCTTGGGCTCGTTGTTGACGAGCGCAAGCATGGTGATTCCGAATGTATCCTGCAGCTGCGTGTGTTTGTACAGGTTATTGAGGACGATATTGGGATTGGCGTCATGCCTCAGCTCAATGACCACTCTCATTCCTTCGCGGTCAGACTCGTCGCGCAGGTCCGTAATTCCCTCAATCTTCTTATTCTTGACAAGTTCTGCAATCTTCTGGATCAGATTTGCCTTGTTTACAAGATAAGGAAGCTCCGTGACGACAATGCGGCTCTTGCCGCCGCCCATCGCCTCTATATCCGTGACGGCTCTGGTCACGACCTTGCCGCGGCCCGTCCTGTAAGCCTGCGCAGCGCCTGCCGTTCCCATGATGATACCGCCGGTGGGAAAATCGGGAGCTTTTACGATGGAGAGAAGTTCCTCGAGATCGGTATCTCTCTCTTCTTCCACGCGGTTGTCAATGATCTTTACGACCGCTGCCACCACCTCTCTCAGGTTATGGGGCGGTATGTTGGTGGCCATGCCGACCGCAATGCCGGTCGTGCCGTTCACGAGAAGGTTCGGAAAACGGCTGGGAAGAACGGCGGGTTCTTTCTCCGTCTCGTCGAAGTTAGGGACAAAGTCCACCGTATTCTTGCCGATCTCAGCCAGCATCTCCATGGAGATCTTTGTGAGCCTTGCCTCCGTGTATCGCATGGCCGCCGCGCCGTCGCCGTCCACGGATCCGAAGTTTCCGTGTCCGTCAACGAGCGTATAGCGCATGGACCAGGGCTGTGCCATATTGACAAGTGAACCGTATATGGAGCTGTCACCGTGAGGATGATATTTACCCATTGTATCGCCGACGATACGCGCGCATTTTCTGTGCGGCTTATCGGGGCCTACATTAAGTTCACTCATCGCGTAAAGGATTCTTCTCTGTACCGGCTTGAGTCCGTCTCTTACGTCCGGAAGCGCTCTGGACGCGATGACGCTCATCGCGTAGTCGATATAAGAAGTTTCCATCGTTTTTTGCAGATCAACTTCCTGTATCCTGTCAAAAATGTTTTCTTCCATGTCTGACCTACCTTGTACTAATGTAACTGCTGATCATCAGATATCCAGATTCTTTACAAACTTTGCGTTCTCTTCAATAAATTCCCTTCTGGGCTCTACCTTATCCCCCATGAGAATATTGAAAGTGAGATCTACCTCCGACTCTGTCTCCTCATTGATCATGACTCTCTTAAGGATTCTGGTCTCCGGATTCATAGTCGTCTCCCAGAGCTGCTCGGGGTTCATCTCTCCGAGTCCTTTATATCTCTGGATCCTGTTGTTCTGGTCTCTTCCTACATCGTTGAGAATCCTGTTGAGTTCATCGTCGCTGTAGGCATACCATACTTTCTTGTTCTTCTCCAGCTTGTAGAGAGGCGGCATAGCCAGATAGACATGTCCCTGTTTGATCAGTTCCGGCATAAATCTGTACAGGAACGTCAGCATCAAAGTATCGATATGGGCGCCGTCTACGTCGGCATCCGTCATGATGATGATCTTGTCATAGCGAAGCTTTGTGATATCAAACTCGTCATGAATGCCTGTTCCGAATGCCGTGATCATGGCCTTGATCTCTTCGTTGGCGTAGATTCTGTCTTCTCTTGCCTTCTCGACGTTCAATATTTTGCCGCGAAGGGGAAGAATTGCCTGTGTTGCACGGCTTCTTGCAGATTTGGCGCTGCCTCCTGCCGAATCGCCCTCTACCAGGAAGATCTCACATTTCTTGGGATCTTTGTCGGAGCAGTCTGCAAGCTTGCCCGGAAGAGAAGCTGTCTCCAGAACTCCCTTTCGTTTTGTGATCTCTCTCGCCTTTCTGGCCGCTTCTCTTGCTCTCTGCGCGGCAAGGGAATTTTCGAGGATCTTTCTCGCGACGGAAGGATTCTGCTCCAGATAGTAGGTCAGCTGCTCGGAGACAATGCTGTCCGTGGAGCCTCTCGCCTCCATGTTGCCGAGCTTTTGCTTAGTCTGCCCTTCGAACTGGGGATTCTCGATCTTGATGCTGATGATCGCGGTGATTCCCTCTCTGATATCGTCTCCGGAGAGGTTCTGGTCATTGTCCTTGAGGATCTTGTTCCTTCGCCCGTAATCATTAAAGGTCTTAGTGAGCGCGTTTCTGAAACCCACCAGATGCATGCCGCCTTCCGGTGTGTTGATGTTGTTTACGAAACTGTATTCGCTGTTGTTGTAAGAATCGTTGTGCTGGAAAGCGACTTCCACATACACATTGTTCTTCATCCCTTCAAAATAGGGGATTTCCGGATAGAGCGCCGTCTTTCCGCGGTTTAAGTAAGCGACGAATTCCTTGATGCCGCCCTCATAGCAGAAGGTATGGGTCCTGGGTTTCTTCGGCTCTTCTCCTTCTTCGGACGGCTCCACACGAAGGTCCGTGAGTGTGATCTTAAGTCCCTTTGTGAGAAACGCCATTTCTCTCAGGCGCTGTTTGAGCGTGCCGTAATCAAAGACGGTGGTTTCCTGAAACATGAGCGGATCCGGCATAAAGGATACCTTGGTCCCCGTGTTCGAAAGGTCACAGGTTCCGATCTTTTCAAGCGGCACCGTCGTCTTGCCTCTTGAAAATCTCTGGTGATAAATGATCCCGCCCTGCTTGATCTGCACATCGAGCCACTCGGAGAGCGCGTTGACGACAGAAGCTCCTACGCCGTGAAGTCCTCCGGAAACCTTATATCCGCCGCCGCCGAATTTACCGCCTGCATGGAGCTCGGTAAATACAAGGTCGACCGCGTTTCTTCCTGTCTTGTGGTTGATGCCGACGGGGACGCCTCTTCCGTTATCTTCTACCGTGACGCTCCCGTCCTCATTGATCGTCACCTCGATATGTGTACAGTAACCTGCCAGCGCCTCATCCACCGAGTTGTCCACGATCTCATAGACCAGATGGTGAAGACCTCTGGAAGAAGTAGTGCCGATGTACATGCCCGGTCTCTTGCGGACGGCCTCGAGTCCCTCAAGCACTTGGATATTATCTGCTGTATATGTTCCGACTTGGGTAGTGTCTTTCAAATCGTTGTCAAATTCGTTTCTGTCCATTAAATGCTTAACCTCCTGCTACCTGTCCGTTCTCAATATGGTACAGCTGATCGATCTCAAATCTATTATTTACAAATTCATCCAGTCCCGTGCAGGTGATCATTGTCTGAATCCCGCCGATCGTGTTCATAAGGTAATTCTGCCTGCGGCTGTCCAGTTCGGAGAGAACGTCGTCCAGCATCAGGACAGGTTTGTCGCCGATCAGCCTCGTGACCAGCTCAATTTCCGCCAGTTTCAGTGAGAGGGCACAAGTCCTCTGCTGCCCCTGGGAACCGAATTTTCTGAGGTCGATCTCGTTGCCGACAAAGGAAAAATCATCCCTGTGCGGTCCCGCGCTTGTCATCTTCAGATGAATATCTTTATTTCTGGAGTCCCTTAATCTGGCAGCCAGATCCTGTTCGCTGCAATTGGGCTCATAGGAAATGACCAGCTTCTCTCTTCCTCCCGACAGCTTCTCGTGAATCGTTCCCACGATCTGCGCCAGTTCCTCTATAAACTCTTTTCTTCTCGCAATTATTCTGGATCCGTATGTGACCAGCTGATCATCCCAGACGTCCAGAGTATCCGCCAGCTGCGGAAACTGCCATACGTCCTTGAGAAGTTTGTTCCTCTGGTCAATAGTCTTGTTATATTGGTTCAGATCATGAAGATAAGAAGCGTCCAGCTGACACAGCTCCATATCCAGAAAGCGTCGTCTCTGTGCCGGCCCGTCTTTTACAATACTGAGATCTTCAGGAGAAAAGAAAACGATATGAAGTAGTCCGATCAGTTCGGAAGCCTTTCGAATCCTCTGTCCGTTGATGGCAATTCCCTTGGTCTTGCTCTTCCTTAAATGCATATCCACCTGATAATCCAGATCATTCTTGATCAGTACAGTGCGGATATGGGCTTCCTCCTGTCCGAACCTGATCAGATCTCTGTCCTTGACGCCTCTGTGGGACTTGGTGGTAGAGATCATGTAAAGAGATTCCAGAATGTTCGTCTTGCCCTGGGCGTTGTCTCCGTAGAATATATTGGTTCCCTCGGAAAACTCCAGCTGCAAAGACTCATAATTTCTGAAATTAGAAAGTTCCAAAGACTTTATGATCATAAAAGTGTCTTACTCCGCTGCGCGAACGGTGAAAGTATTGCCCTGCACGGAGACAGTGTCTCCGTCTCTGAGCTTTTTCCCTCTTCTGGTCTCCGTCTCGCCGTTGACCAGAACTACACCGTCTTCAATAAGCATCTTGGCCTCGATTCCCGAGGCCGCGATCCCGGCAAGCTTAAGTGCCTGCCCAAGTTTAATAAATTCATCTCTGATTTCCAGATCCATGGTTTACTCCATATCAGTCGATTGTGATAAAGTTTACGGGAAGGATCAGATAGCAGTATGTCTCTTCCGCGTCTCTGATAAAGCAAGGCGCCTTAGGACTGACCAGATAGAGAGTGATTTCCTCACTGTCAATGGCCCTGAGTGCGTCGATGAGGAACTTAGGGTTGAAACCGATGTTCATATCAGCTCCGTCCTTGGTGATCTCGATCACTTCGTCCATGCTGCCAAGCGTCGTATTGATCTTCAGCTCCATGCTGTCATCGCCGATCATGATGATGACAGGCTTCTTATCCTCTTCTTTCACAAGGAGCGTAGCTCTGTCGATACAGCTGAGAAACTCTCTTCTCTGCACGGTGACCCTTGTCTGATAGCTGCTGGAGAGCATCTTGTCGATCCTGTAATATTCTCCCTCGATCAGTCTGGACACCACGACTGTGTCATCAAACTCAAACAGAGCATGTTTGTCCGTGAAATAGATGCTGACAAACTTATCCGTATCTCCGGAAAGTATCTTGCTGATCTCACTGAGAGTCTTTCCGGGAACGATGACCTTTCTGTCCTCATAGGAATTGCTGAGCTCCACATTGCGGATTGCGATGCGGTGTCCGTCCAGGGCGACCATCCTGAGCCTGTTGTCCCTGATCTCCATGAGCTCGCCGGTCATCATGCCGCTGCTCTCGTTGCCGGAGATAGAGAAAATCGTCCGGTTGATCAGATCCCTGAGTGTGAACTGGGAGATCATCACTTCATTCTTCTTCTCGATCTCGGGAAGGTATGCAAAATCGGCGCCGTCCTTGCCAAGGATCGTAAACTTGGCTTTCTGGCATGTAATTGTGATCTTCTCACCTTCGGTCACGATAATGACGTCGTCATCGGGAAGCTTTCTTACAATACTGGAGAATATCTGCGCGTCGACAGCGATGATTCCTCTCGAGAGGATCATTCCGGAGACGACTGTCTCTATTCCCAGTTCCATATCATTGGCAATGAGCCGGATATCGTTGCCGGAAGCATCGATCAGGATGCATTCCAGAATCGACATTGTAGTCTTGCTGGGCACCGCCTTGGACACGATCTGTATTCCCTGTGAAAGATAAGATTTAGCAATTCTCAGTTCCATATAAACTCTGTTCCTTCCGCAATTGGTGAGTGGTCAGCTTTTGTCTCTCATCGCGCTCTTATTGTAAAGAAAAGATAGTAATCTTCGTATTAGAGCCTGTGAAAATGTGGATAACCACTCTTTATTATAGTATTTTCTGACTTAAAATACAATGAAACGGTGTGGAAATGACTGCGGATTTACCGTTTAAAATTGATTTCTGTCCACACTCTCAAATAGGAGTATGGGTGAGGGGTCAAAATGGCTTAAAACGGCAAATTGGCAGTATCCACATATTTAACAACGCATCCCCGGAGATTCCTCATTCTTTCCACAGCCTTATCCACAAGTTATCGCCCGCGATGCGGGCAGCAACCTCTGTGATCAAGGCTTGAGGTTCAGTTTCTTGAGGATGATCTCAACATTTCCCCTCAGTTCATCGTTCTCGGGAAGATCGTTTTTGATCTTGTTGGCGCCGTGCATGATCGTCGAGTGGTCTTTCTTGCCCAGCATCTTGGCGATCGCGTCATAAGTGATATCCGTATAGTTCTTGCACAGATACATGATGATCTGCCTGGGAATGACGATCTCGCTGTCTTTCTTCTGGGACATGATCGCAGCGGGCTTTACGCCGTAGTGGTCGCATACAACGCTCAGGATCCTCTCGGGAGTGACGACGTCGTTCTTATCCGGATAGATCATATCCTTGAGAGCTTCCTTGGCATTATCGAGAGTGATCTCTACATTATTAAGTCTTGAGTAGGCGTTGATCTTTTTGATCGCGCCTTCCAGTTCACGGATGTTGGACTTAATATTAGTAGCGATGTACTCCAGCACCTGGTCATCGACCTTGAAGTGGGAACTCTCCACATTCTTACGCAGGATAGCCATTCTGGTCTCATAGCTGGGCGGCTGGATGTCGGCGATCAGTCCCCACTCGAATCGGGACCGGAATCTCTCGTCGAGAGTTTCCATTTCCTTGGGCGGACGGTCGGAGGAAAGGACGATCTGTTTTCCGGCCTGATGCAGCTCATTGAAGGTGTGGAAGAACTCTTCCTGTGTAGACTCTTTTCCTATTATAAATTGTATGTCGTCTATGAGCAGGACATCGACGGTGCGGTACTTGTCGCGCAGCCTTGCCATGGAGGTGGAGTTACCTCCGCGGATGGACTCGATCACTTCGTTGGTGAACTGCTCCGAAGTGACATACAGAACTCTCATGTTGGGATTTTGTTCCAATATAAAGTGTCCGATCGAGTGCATGAGGTGCGTCTTGCCCAGTCCGGCTCCTCCGTAGAGGAACAGAGGGTTATAAGTGTTGCCGGGCGACTCGGACACAGCGAGACAGGCGGAGTGCGCGAACATGTTGTTGCTCCCGACGATGAAGGTATCGAACCGATATTTCGGATTCAGATGGGCACTCTCTATTTTGGCGCGGTCGGCAGTTTTTACAGGTGCAGGCTCCTGCGCGGCGGGAACTTCTTCCTGGTCCAGGACAAAGCGAATGTCATATTCCTCCCCAAGAAGCTCGGAGATCGTGACGCGGAAGAAATCGCTGTAATTCTTGGAAATATAGGTAAGTTTGAACTGGTTGTCGGAAGGAATCCGGATGACGACCAGATGATCCTCGATATAGGCAATCTCCAGGTCCTCGATCCAGGTCTTGTAAGAAATATTGCTGAGCCCGTAATTATCACGGATGTGTTCCTTAATATTCTGCCAGCTCTGTTTGATGATCTCTTTATTCATAATAAGATAAACCCCCATCGTAAGTTAATGAGTATTTTAATATAAATGTAAAAATTGTTCAAATTTGTCAAATTAAAGATAAATGTTGATAAGATTGTGGATAACATTATTTTTAATAAATAATCCACTATTACATAAGGGGGACAAAAAAGGCATAAAAGGCTCATTTGTGGATAAAAAATGCCAAAAAAAGGGGGTTATCCACAACATTTCCACAAAATGTGGATATATGGAAAGTAACAATGTGGAAATGTGGATAAGTGGGATACCCCCAATATCTTGTGAAAAAAAATTTTGAGATTCAATATTTAGAAGGTCAAAAAAGCTGATAAATAAAAGGTTTTCAATAAGTTTTACTTGACCCGGGAAATGAAAATCTATATAATAAGAATGCTGTTCGCCACACAGAGCAGCCGGATGGCCCGCAGGAGGAACTGCCTGTGAAGATTTCTCTTTATAGGGCGGCGGATTACCGCACATCTTCGGTAAGTATTAATAGTTTAGAAAGCAACTTGATTTAAGGAGGATACCATACATGAAAATGACATATCAGCCCAAGAAAAGACAGCGCTTTAAGGTTCACGGATTCAGATCCAGAATGAGCACACCCGGCGGAAGAAAGGTTCTCGCAGCCAGAAGAGCTAAGGGCAGAAAGAAATTAACCGTTTGACAGACAATCTGAAAGCCGCAGCAATGTGGCTTTCTTTGTTATGTAATTATTCAGCACCACGGAAAAAAAATCAAAATAAGGGCTGGGGAGCTCGCTCACCGGAACGTTTTTGATTTTTTTTCCGTGGCGGACAAGGCGCGGAGCGCCTCTGGACGCCCACAGTCCCGAATGCGCAGCATTTGGGACTTGGGGTGCTGAATAGTTACTGTTATTTAATAAGATGCGCACAAAGCGCGGCGGCTCGCACAGCGAGCCTTTAACTTAGGGTAAAGTGAGAATGGAATCTCTGAAGAAAAACGAAGATTTCAGAAAATGCTACTCCACCGGAAAATCATATGTGAACCGCGATCTTGTCCTGTACGTGTGTGGAAATGGTATGGGGAAGAACAGGATCGGGATCTCCGTGAGCAAGAAGGTGGGAAACAGCGTCGTCAGACACAGGATCACAAGGTTGATCCGGGAAAGTTATCGACTGCATGAGCAGATGTTCAATAGTGGTTTGGACATGGTAGTCGTGGCGCGGACCAGGGCTAAGGATGCCGACTATCACAGGGTAGAGGGCGCGCTTCTGCATTTGGCGGGGAAGGCTGGAATCTATGGCAAAAAAAATACTCATATGGATGATTAAATTCTACAGAAAGTATCTCTCTCCTCTTAAGAGCACAAAATGCCCTTATATTCCCACTTGTTCGGAATACGGACTGGAAGCGGTGGAAAAATACGGCGCGATCAAGGGAGGGCTTCTTGCCCTTTGGAGAATTCTCAGATGTAATCCCTTCTCTCACGGAGGATATGATCCTGTACCCTGAAACTGCCCGTAGGCAGTATTTTGACTAATCCTTAAGGAGGACTAAATGTTTCTAACCAAGTCCAGCGGAATGATTATCGGACCCATAGCCAGTTTGCTGGGAATGTTCATGAACGGCATTTTCTACGTTCTCAATATGATCGGAATTCCCAATATAGGTCTGGCTATCATCATCATGACCGTACTGATCTATATGGCCATGCTGCCGCTTACCATCAAGCAGCAGAAATTCTCCAAGCTGCAGCGCAAGATGCAGCCGGAGCTCAACAAGATCAACAAGAAATATGAAGGCCGCAAGGATCCCGAATCCATGGAGAGACAGCAGGCCGAGATCAAAGAAGTATACGGCAAATACGGCGTATCCGCTACCGGCAGCTGTGTGCAGCTCCTGATCCAGATGCCCATTCTGCTCGCTCTGTATCGCGTATTTTACAACATCCCTGCTTATGTTCCCATGATCAAGCAGGTTTTCTTCCCTCTGGTGGACAAGCTGCGCGAAGTGGATCCGACAGGAACTTATCTGCAGTCTACGAATGCCGCGAGATATTTCACAAAGCAGTTTGAAAATGAGAATTTTGTGAACGGCGTCACTGAATATGTACAGAATACATTCATCGATGTGCTCAACAAATTCAACAGCGCGGACTGGACAGCTCTGAGCGAACATTTCACGGATCTCCAGAGTGATATCAGCACCACTGTTTCCAATCTGACCAGGTACAATAATTTCCTCGGTCTGAATATGGCAAATTCACCTTCTTCGCTGTTCAGAGAGGCTATTGCCAATAAGACTTACGTTCTGTGCATCGTCGCTCTCATCATTCCTGTACTGGCGGCCCTGACGCAGTATCTGAACGTCGCTCTCATGCCTCAGGCTGACAACGGCTCCAATGATCAGATGGCGCAGCAGATGAAGACCATGAATATCATGATGCCTCTGATGTCAGCATTCTTCTGCTGGTCACTTCCCAACGGTATGGGCCTGTACTGGATCGCCGGTGCCGTGATTCGCTGCATCCAGCAGGTCGTGATCAACAAGCAGATCGACAAGATGGATATCGACGCTATGGTCGAGAAGAATCTTGAGAAGATGAAGGAAAAGGAAGAAAAAGAAGGCAAGAAGGACAAGAATCGCGTCAGCAGCAGTACCATGAGCACTTATTCATCCATGAACACCAGAAGGATGAAGGACAGAACAGGTACGAATGTCAGCGAAGACTCCGAGAGAAAGGCACAGCAGGCCAGACAGACAAACGGCAAAAAATACAAGGCCGGCAGTCTTGCCGAAAAAGCCAATATGGTCAGTAACTTCAATGATTCGAACACAGGTTCGTCAAAGAAGCAGGGCAAGAAAGGATAATATATGTCCATGGAATATATCGAAATAACAGAGAAGACTGTGGATGACGCTATTACCACAGCCTGCCAGAGATTGTCTGTGACCAGCAATCGACTGGATTATATAATCGTACAGAAAGAAAAGTCCGGTTTTCTCGGAATCGGTGCAAAGCCTGCCATCATAAAGGCCAGAGTCAAGGACGGCGCCGCGCAGGCAATTCTTGAAGACGTGATCGGCAAGGCAGAGAAGAAAGTACAGAAAGATCTCGCTGCCAAGACCGCCAAGACCGCCGAGAAGAAGGAAGAAACTGCTTCTGCTCCCGCATCCGGGACAGAGCAGAAAGCTCCGGTAAAGCCCGAGAAGGAAGCCAAAGCGGAAAAGAAAGAGGCAGAGAAGGCTGAAAAGAGCGAGAAAAAAGAGCTGAAGGACAAGGAAAAGGAGAATAAGAAGACAAACAAGAAGAACAAGAAAAAGTCTTCCGCTCCCAAAAAGTCCGAGGCAGCGGCAGAGCCCGCCCAGGCAGCTCCTCAGAGCGAGGAAAAAGCAGCCCCTGCTCCCAGGAAGAAGGCAGTGATTCCCCAGCTCACCGACGAGAAGATCGCCGAGGTAAAGAAGGCCGCGCATGATTTTCTTGTAGGCGTCTTCGCTACCATGGATATGGATGTGGAGATCACCGAGGACTATCAGAAAGAGACAGGAATCCTCACCGTAAATATGGAAGGGGACGACATGGGCGTTCTGATCGGAAAGAGAGGACAGACTCTCGATTCCCTTCAGTATCTCGTATCTCTGGTAGTGAATAAGGATGTAGACGGCTACATCCATGTCAAGGCTGACACCGAGAATTACAGGGAGAGAAGAAAGAAGACTCTTGAGAATCTTGCCAAGAATATCGCATTCAAGGTAAAGAGGACAAGACAGCCTGTAGCACTCGAGCCCATGAATCCTTATGAGAGAAGGATCATCCATTCCGCACTGCAGAATGAGAAGTACATCACCACTTACAGCGAAGGCGAGGAGCCTTATCGCAAGGTTGTAGTAGCTCTCAAGAAGGATGAGAACGGCGAAGATCTGCTGGTGGAGGAGCGTCCTTCCAAGGGCGGCCGCGGCAGAAACGGCAAAGGAAGAAACGGCCGCGGAGGAAGAAGGGGACGCGATTTCCGCGGATCCAAGGAAAGCCGCCGCGGAACTGACAATGCTGCTGAGTTTGATAATGAAGCAGATCATCAGTCCGACGCTGAATGATCGTAAAATGAAATTAAGGGCCGGTACACTTACAAGATAAGTGTCCGGCTCTTTCTTTTATTTTGAGATTATTGTATTCTGAGTTGTAATAAAACAGAAGATGTCCAAAAAGGGATGTTTTCTATATTTTGGAAAGGGTTAACAGCTATGGCTCTTATCTATGATCACCTGCAGAATGATACCATCGCGGCCATCGCGACTGCGATGTCAGAGGCCGGAATCGGAATTATCAGGATCAGCGGTCCGGATGCGGCGGCTATAGGATCTGCGCTGTATCGCACTCCTAAGAGGAACAGGACACAGATCGCTCAGTGGAGACCAGGTACGATCCGGTTCGGCTATATAGTGGAGACCGATGAGAAGGGAAACGAAAGCCTCATCGATGAGGTCATGCTCTCCTGGATGAAGAGTCCTCACAGTTATACGACGGAGGATACTGTGGAGATCAACACGCACGGCGGTATGTTCCTGATGAACCGGATTCTGGAACTGGTCCTGAAGTGCGGCGCCAGGATGGCGGAGCCCGGTGAGTTTACCAAGAGAGCTTTTCTCGGCGGAAGGATCGATCTGGCCAGGGCGGAGGCTGTCATGGACCTGATTTCCTCCGGAAACGAATTTGCCAGAAAGACCTCTGCCGCGCAGCTGGAAGGCGCGGTCTCTGCCAGGATCAAAGAGCTTCGGGAGAAGATCCTCTATGAGATCGCTTTTATTGAATCGGCGCTGGACGATCCCGAGAATTACAGTCTGGACGGCTATCCCGACAGACTCATGGAAACCTGTCGGGGACTGGAAAAAGAGATGCGCTCTCTTCTCTCCCACGCCGAGGAAGGCAGGATTCTCAAAGAGGGAATCAGAACAGCCATAGTCGGTAGGCCCAATGTGGGAAAATCTTCTCTTCTCAACCATCTGGCCGGCGAAGAGAGGGCCATTGTGACGGAAATCGAGGGAACGACCAGGGACACGCTCAGCGAGACAGTCAGGGTGGGCGGCGTACTTCTGCATCTGACAGATACGGCCGGCATCCGGCAGACCGAGGATAAAGTCGAGCAGATCGGCGTTCACAGGGCGCAGCAGGCGCTGGACAGCGCAGACCTGATCCTGTTCGTGATCGACAGTTCCAGAGCTCTGTCCATGGAAGATGAGGAGATCGCGGAGAGAATTATCGGCAAAATGCAGGAGGGCAAGAAATGTATCCTTCTCATGAATAAGACCGACCTGACCTGTCTGGTGCAGGAAGAGGCCGTAAGGGACCTGTTCACATCCAAGGGCGCAGACTGTCCGGCAATCCTCTACAGTTCCCTGCAGACCGGAGAAGGCATGGAAGAACTCGGAGAGTATGTCTCCGGTCTCTTCCATACGGGGGAGATCGCGGAGAAGAACGAAATATTTATCAGTAATCTCAGACATAAGAATGCGGTAAAGGAAGCTCTTGAGTCCATCTGTCTTGTGGAGGACAGCATCGAGAACGGGATGAGCGAGGACTTCTTCTCCATTGACCTCATGAACGCTTACCGTGTGCTCGGCACTATTTTGGGAGAAGCTGTGGAGGACGATCTGGTGGAAGAAATCTTCTCCAAATTCTGTTTGGGAAAGTAAATGCGGCGAAGCGGCTCGTTCCGCGAGCCTTAACAGGAAAGGACAAAATATGGAATACCATATCGATACACAGGTGTGTGTGATCGGAGCCGGCCACGCCGGAGTCGAGGCCGCGCTGGCCTGCAGCCGGCTCGGACTTAAGACCGTGATCTTTACAATGAATGTGGACAGCATCGCCATGATGCCATGCAATCCGCACATCGGAGGATCCTCAAAGGGCCATCTGGTCAGGGAGATCGATGCCCTGGGCGGCGAGATGGGCAAAAATATAGATAAGACTTTCATCCAGTCCAAGATGCTCAATGTCTCCAAGGGCCCGGCCGTCCACTCTCTCAGGACGCAGGCCGATAAGGCGGAATACTCCAAGGCTATGAGGCAGGTGCTGGAGAGCCAGGAGAATCTGACGATCCGCCAGGCGGAGGTCACTGAAATTCTTACGGAAGGCAGGAAAGCCATCGGCGTAAGAATCCATACCGGCACTGTCTACAGATGTGAGGCGGCGATCATCTGCACCGGCACTTATCTCAACGCCAGGTGTCTGGTCGGTGAATCCATCACAGAGACAGGTCCCAGCGGCATGCAGAGATCGACCGGCCTCAAGGATTCCCTCAACGGGATCGGCATTCCGCTCCGCAGATTTAAGACAGGAACGCCGGCCAGAATGGACGGCAGGACTCTGGATTACTCCAAGATGACGATCCAGGAGGGAGACAAGGTCGTGATCCCCTTCTCCTATTCCACGGATCCCGCTGACGTCCAGATCGAGCAGGTCCCCTGCTACCTGACTTATACCAATGAGGAGACCCATACGATCATCCGCCAAAATATAGACCGCTCTCCCATCTATGCCGGAATCATAGAGGGAACCGGACCCAGATACTGCCCTTCCATTGAGGACAAGGTAGTTAAATTTGCGGAAAAGACAAGACACCAGGTCTTCATCGAACCCGAGGGACGCGGCACCAATGAAGTCTATGTGGACGGCATGTCCTCTTCTATGCCGGACGATGTCCAGCAGAGAATGTACAGGACGGTCCCCGGTCTCGAGAACTGTGTGATCGTCAAGAATGCCTATGCCATCGAATATGACTGCATTAATGCAAATCTGCTCAAACTCACACTTGAGACAAGAGATGTGGACGGACTCTTCTGCGCCGGCCAGTTCAACGGAAGCAGCGGCTATGAAGAAGCGGCGGCGCAGGGACTCATGGCGGGAATAAACGCAGCTATGAAGATCATGGGCAAGGAGCCTCTGGTGCTCAAGCGCTCAGAAGCCTATATCGGCGTACTGATCGACGATCTGGTGACAAAGGACAACAGAGAGCCCTACAGAATGATGACCTCTCGCGCCGAGTACAGACTGCTGCTCAGGCAGGACAACGCAGACCTTCGTCTGCGCAAGTACGGATACAGGGTCGGTCTCATCAGTCAGGAGCAGTACGATCATGTCTGCGAAAAGGAAAAGATGATCGAGAAGGAGATCCAGAGACTTAAGAATATTCGGATCGGCGCGGCCAGGGAGAACCAGGAATATCTGCGCGCCCATAATTCCGCTGATCTCAAGACAGCCTGCAGTCTGGCGGAGCTCATGTGCAGACCGGAACTCGGCTATGAACAGGTCGCCGGGCTCGATCCCGACAGAAAGCCTCTTCCGAAGGAAGTAACGGAGCAGGTAGAGATCAATATCCGCTACGAGGGCTATATTGCCAGACAGAGAAGACAGGTGGAACAGTTTGAGAAGATGGAGAATCGAAAGATTCCCGAGAAGATCGACTATGACGATGTGGGGAGCCTGCGCCTTGAGGCGAGGCAGAAACTGAAGGAATTCAGGCCTTCTTCCATCGGGCAGGCCGGCCGCCTGTCGGGCGTGACGCCTGCCGACGTCGCTGTTCTCCTGATCTATCTGGAAAAGTTCAGAGCACAGTTTAATTCGGGACAAATGACAGGAGCAGGAACAGAATCAAATACCGAAATGAGAACAGAAAGAAAGGATTCGTCCAATGACTGAAAGCATCAAGCAGGACTTTATTAAAAATGCCGAGGAGATCGGAATCAGCATTGATGAAAGAATGCTCTCTTCCTTTGATACTTATTATAAGAATTTGCTGGAGTGGAATGCCGTCATGAACCTGACGGCAATCACAGAAGAAAAGGATGTCTACGAGAAACACTTCCTGGACAGTCTGACAATCACAAAAATTGTTTCACGTGAAACATTAGATCGAGGACTTACTCTTCTCGACATGGGAACCGGTGCCGGTTTTCCCGGACTGCCGATCGCCATCGTATTTCCTAATGTCAAAGTCGTTCTCATGGATTCACTGAACAAGAGAATCAAATTCCTTGAAGATACGGTACAAAAGCTTGGCCTGACCAATGTTACCTGTATTCATGCGAGGGCGGAAGAACTGGCCAGAAACAAGAACTACAGGGAGAAGCAGGATATCTGTTGTTCAAGAGCTGTTGCTAATCTGGCCACTCTGTCCGAGTACTGTCTTCCTTTCGTGAAAAAGGGCGGATTTTTCATCTCTTATAAGACGGAAGCAGTGCAGATGGAAATCGACCAGAGCAAAAAGGCGGTCAAAGTGCTCGGAGGTGACAACGCAGAGACAGTATTTTTCACTCTTCCTGGAACAGATTATCAGAGATCTCTTGTTAAAATTGAAAAAGCAAGCGCTACGCCTTCCAAATACCCCCGAAAGGCGGGAACGCCCGGGAAAGAACCTATCAAGTGAACCATCGCGCGAATGCAAATTGCTGCCGCCACGCTTCATAGATTTAATAGATGTCATGTGTTATAGTTATCTCAGAGGTTTTTCCTCTGAGATAATTGCATTTATGACCGCGTTTCATACATCGCTCAAACTGCGGGATTGAAAATTTACGAAAATAATGGAGGAGAATTATGGGTAAATTTAAAAATATGAGGTATATCGCATTCTGTTTGATCACGACTTTTGCTCTGGCTATGGCTCTGACAGCCTGCGGAAATAAGAAAGACAGTCCGGAACAGACCGGGGAGACGGAAGAAACTGATGTCAAGAGTGTTCCGGATGCTGCAGATGAGACTTCAGAAACAGCATCAGCCTCGGCCGATGTAAAGATTGATTATAAGACCTCGGAGCTTTACAGCCGCGAGGATATGGACGCCGCGATTAAAAAGATCCTTGCGGAGTTTAATACCTGGGAAGGCTGCACGCTCTATGAGATCAGCTATACGGATGATCAGAAGTGCACCGACAATCTCAGCTATATTAGAACTCTGAATACGGACAAGAAGTATGACGAATGTATCGTCTTTACCAGCAATTTCCATTCTCCCAAGGAGGGAGGCGGCGCCTGGGAGCCGGACTATGATTATGAGAATTGGGAATGGTATCTGGGAAGAGTCAAAGGCGAGGACTGGGAGCTTCTGACCTGGGGATACTGATTGATACTGAATGGAGATAATTATGGGAAAGATTATAGCGGTTGCAAATCAAAAAGGCGGCGTCGGCAAGACGACAACGGCAATCAACCTCTCTGCCGCACTTGCACAGGAAGGAAAGAAAATCCTTGTCGTAGACATAGACCCTCAGGGAAACTGCACCAGCGGGTTCGGCATTGACAAGAACAAACAGGAAAATACAGTCTATGAACTTCTTCTGGATGACTGCACGATCAATGAATGTATCATCAGGGGAATCCTGGACGGCATCGATCTGATCGCGGCCAATGTCAATCTGGCAGCTTCGGAGATCGAACTGATCGGAATTCCCAGAAAAGAGTTCATTCTCAGAGACGCGCTGGATTATATCAGAGATGATTATGACTATATTATTATGGACTGTCCTCCCTCACTCAATATTTTGACAGTCAACGCCATGGTGGCGGCGGATTCCGTGATCGTGCCCATTCAGTGCGAATACTACGCGCTGGAGGGACTGAGCCAGCTGATCCACACCATCAATCTGGTAAAGGCCAGACTGAACAGGAAACTGGATATAGAGGGAATCGTATTCACAATGTTTGATGCGAGGACTAATCTCTCCGCCCAGGTGGTTGAGAATGTCAAAGAGCATGTGGAACAGCACATCTACGAAACGGTCATACCCAGAAATATCCGCCTGGCGGAAGCGCCCAGCTACGGAGAGCCGATCACGGTGTATGACAAAAGATCGTCCGGCGCAGAGGCTTACAGAGCACTTGCCAAAGAAGTGATCGAAAAGGATTCGGTGAGTAACTGATAAATGATTTCCCTGCTTTGATCGTCAGATCAGAAGCGCAAATTCAGAGCATATACTAAGATAGAGGGGTAAAAAGAAAGAATGGCGAGAAAACACGGCGGTTTAGGAAGAGGTCTGGACGCCTTAATCCCTATGAGGGAAGAAGTTGAACAAGCGATGAAGTCGGCAGACTCAGACAGCGTTGAGATTCTGTTTGCTGATGATGAGGAAGATTCTGAAGAATCATTTCCGAGTCTCTTTCCGGAAACAAGGAGAGAAAAAGATGTTTCACGCAAGGAAGTGAAAAATGTTTCACGTGAAACATCCGAAGAAAAAACAGAGAAACCTGAACAAGTCAGGCAGCTTCCGGAGAGCGACGAGAAGCAGGAACAAGAGAATAAGACTCCTAAGAGCCGGAAAACTAAGGGGCAAGATAATAAGAATCGGGACGCAAAAGAACAGCCGGAAGAGTCTTCCGACAGTCTTAAGAATGCCGTCATTGTGAGAATCTCTGAGGTAGAACCGAACAGGGAACAGCCCAGAAAGAAATTTGACGATGACAAGCTGGCGGAACTCTCCGAATCCATTAAGACCTATGGTCTCCTGCAGCCCATCCTGGTTCAAAAGAGAGAAGGTTACTATGAGATCATAGCCGGCGAGAGGCGCTGGAGAGCTGCTCTGAAAGCCGGGTTGAAAGAAATACCTGTAATCGTCAGGGACTATACGGAAAAGGAAATTCTGGAACTGTCGCTCGTCGAGAATATTCAGAGAGAAAACCTCAACCCTATTGAAGAAGCCTTAGCTTATAAGCGCCTCATGGATGAGTTCAACCTGGGACAGGAAGAAGTGGCGCAGCGGGTTTCCAAGAGCCGGTCCGCTGTGGCAAATTCACTCAGGCTCCTCAAGCTGGAAGAGAACGTTCAGAAGATGGTGATCGACGGCGAGATCAGTATGGGACATGCCAGAGCTCTTCTTCCCCTGGAAGATCCTGAGAAGCAGCTGTCGACGGCAAAGGAAATCGTAGACAAGAAACTCAGCGTGCGTGAGACGGAAAAGAAGGTCAAGGAAATCCTGAACAGCCGGGATGACACGGACACTAAAAAGCCCGAGACGAAGCAGCAGGAAGAAGATCCGAGTATCGCGATCATCTATAAGCAGATCGAGGAGAGACTGCAGCAGACTCTGCATACCAAAGTCTCCATTCAGAGAAAGAGAAACGGCCACGGGAAACTGCTGATCGATTTCTACAACAGTGATGACCTTGATAAGATCATCGACAAGCTGACGGATCACTGAATAATGAAAAACGTAGGAAATTTATAAGAAACATGGTATAATATTGCGCGCAGTAATGCAGTAATAAAGCCGGAACAAGGAAGGTGACTGAAAATGATTGATGTTAAGTTTTTGAGAGAAAATCCGGAAATCGTCAAAGAGAATATTCGCAAAAAGTTTCAGGATGTGAAACTTCCCCTTGTCGATGAAGTAATTGAATATGATGAAAAGAGCCGCGCCGCGCAGGGCGAGGCAGACCAGATCCGCGCGGAGAGAAAGAAACTCTCCAAAGAGATCGGAAAACTCATGGGACAGGCCAAGAAAGATCCCTCCAAGATGGCAGAGGTCGAAGAAGTTAAGGCAAAGGTCAACGCGATGGCTGAGCGCCTCGAGCAGCTCGACGCCATTAAGAAGGAAGCGGACGAGATCGTCCTCAAGGATATGATGGTGATTCCCAATATCATCGATCCTTCCGTTCCGATCGGTCCCGACGATTCTCACAACGTTGAGATCCAGAAATACGGCGAGCCGGTTGTCCCGGATTTCGAGATTCCTTATCACACCGATATCATGGATACTTTCGACGGAATCGATCTGGACAGCGCGGGCCGCGTATCCGGAAATGGTTTCTACTATCTGATGGGCGACATCGCCAGACTCCATTCCGCAGTTCTCTCCTATGCGAGAGATTTCATGATCGGCAAGGGATTCAATTATCACATTCCGCCTTTCATGATCCGCAGTGCTGTCGTCTCCGGCGTCATGTCCTTTGCGGAGATGGATGCCATGATGTACAAGATCGAAGGCGAGGACCTCTATCTGATCGGAACATCCGAGCACTCCATGATCGGTAAGTTCATCGACCAGATCATCCCCGAGGAGAAGCTTCCTCAGACGCTCACCAGCTACAGCCCTTGCTTCCGCAAGGAAAAAGGTGCGCACGGCATCGAGGAGCGCGGCGTCTACAGAATTCACCAGTTCGAGAAGCAGGAAATGATTGTTGTCTGCAAGCCCGAAGATTCCATGAAATGGTACGACAAGCTTTGGAGCTACACGGTTGAGATCTTCCGCAGCATGGATATTCCGGTCAGAACGCTCGAGTGCTGCTCCGGCGACCTGGCGGATCTCAAGGTCAAGTCCTGTGACGTGGAAGCATGGTCTCCCAGACAGAAGAAATACTTCGAAGTCGGCAGCTGCTCCAACCTGGGTGACGCGCAGGCAAGACGCCTCAAGATCCGCGTAAACGGCGCTGACGGCAAGAAGTATCTTGCACACACACTCAATAACACTGTTGTGGCATCTCCCAGAATGCTGATCGCATTCCTCGAGAACAACCTGCAGGCAGACGGATCCGTCAGGATCCCGGTTGTCCTTCGTCCTTACATGGGCGGCATGGAAGTGATGATGCCCAAACACTGATAATGAACATATGTTTGTTTAGAGGTATATTTTGCACAAGTACTTCAGGGCTATAGGGTTTTCAGAGCCGATGAAGGCCCGAGATACATATAACTTGATAGATGATGTGCTGGAAAAAGCCGAGCACAGATCTTATATCACGGATCCGTCGGACGAGGACGCCATGATGGCAGAGCTTCGCGTCGATTACGGAAACGGATACGGGGTCTGTGCCGTCGGCGTCTTCGACGAAGAAAATGATTTCAGCGGCGAAGCGCTCTTTCCCTATTTTATCAGCGAGTCCGTCAGCTCCATCGAGCAGGTGAGCGTGGAAGAGAGGATCGAGGGGCACACTTATGCAGGCGTTGTAGATGACCTGAGTGTCGGCACGACGCTGATCTTCCGTCTGATCAACTCGGTCGAGTTCCTCAAATACGGCGCCCCGCAGATGGAACGGATCCCCGGGACGAGCGTATGTCTTTCCGGTCTGTGCACCAGCGGAACCGTGATGCTGCCGATTCTCAAGACAGAAGAGGAGATCGAGGACACGAGAGAGAAGGACATGGCGCGGCGCAACCTGATGAATATGGCGCGCAGCGGCGATGAAGACGCCATGAAGAATCTCACCATGCAGGACATGGACATGTATGCGGTGATCATGGACAAGCTTCAGGAGGACGATATCTACACCATTGTAGATTCCACCTTTATGCCCACCGGTGTGGAGTGCGACCTGTACTCGGTGCTCGGCGAGATCGACAAATGTCAGATCACCGAGAACCCGATCACTAAGGAGAAAATCTGGATCCTGACAATCATGTGCGGAGACCTTCTCTTCAAGGTCTGCATCAACGCCAAGGACCTCTTTGGGGAGCCCGCTCCCGGCAGGAGATTTAAGGGCGTTGTCTGGATGCAGGGAGTCATTAATTTCCCGGACGAGAATCTCTCGTTTGATCTGTAGAAAATGGGAGAGTGCGGCGGCGCGGTCCGCAGGCCTTAAAATAGGTCTTCCATATTTGTCAAAAAAGTGTATAATATTAATGTTCTGAATTTATAAGTTCAGAACATCATATTTGTCTGCGTAGCTCAGTTGGATAGAGCGACCGCCTCCTAAGCGGTAGGTCGGGTGTTCGAGTCACCTCGCGGACGCGCGTAATCGGGGCTGGAAAGCCCCGATTTTATTATTTTTTTTATAATTGCCAGTCTGAATACAGATTAATTTTAAACTATTAATCGATATACTAAGTGGGTGCAAGTGGGTGCAGATTATTCTTTAAGAGAAATCATTATGGCTAAAGGGATTATGACAGATCAATATAAAATGAGTGCCGTGATCCTGTGCGGCGGGAAGAGCCGCCGCATGGGAACGGACAAAGCAATGCTCACAGCAGAAGGCACGCCGAATGCGGTGCGCCTTCTTCGCGCGCTTTCCGGAGAGGATTCGCCGTGCACGGATGTCTGGCTCTCGATCGGGACGGGAGAGAGTTATCCCGAGATCCATGCGCAGAAAGTCTCCGACAGGTTTCCCGAATGCGGTCCCATGGGCGGCCTGGAGGCTGCGCTGACGGTCTGCAGGGAGGAGTATCTCTTCGTGACACCGGTGGACACCCCTTTTGCCGATGCGCAGATGGCGCGTGAGCTCATGGCATATATGGCGGATGCTTCTTTGCAGCACGATGCAGTGCTCGTTATTGACGGGGGCGGCAGGCTCCAGACACTTCTGGGGATCTATCACAAGCGGGTCCTCCCGGCACTTACGCAGAGACTGGCGGACGGCCGAAGGGAGAAGCTGCGGATCCGCGATTTTCTGCGTGATCTGGACGTAGTTTATGTGAACGCGCAGGCGCTCACGGATGGGTTCAGAAAGAGCACGAGCTGCAATACGCCTCAGGAGTGGCAGCAGCTTATGGAACAGGAGTCCTTCAGACGCGGCGCAGGACCGGTCACAGTCTCGGTGACAGGCTGGTCCGGTTCCGGTAAGACGACATGGCTCGAAAAGCTTCTGCCTGAGCTGTCAGAGAGAGGGATCCGCACGGCGGTGGTCAAACATGACGCCCATGATTTCCAAATCGACCGGGAAGGAAAGGACACCTGGCGCATGGCACAAGCCGGCGCTGTTGTCACGGGCATTGTTTCCGGGCGCAAAGCTGCGCTAATGGAATACAGGCCGGTAGCTTTGGACAGATTCATCGGCAAAATAGAGAACGTAGATCTGGTCATTCTGGAGGGCGGCAGTGAACTGGATCTGCCCCACATCCTGGTCTACCGGGAAGAGACGGGAAAGGGCATGCGGGTTCCGCCCGATTCCTGCCTTGCCGTGATCAGCGACGATCCGGTCGGAGATGGCTGTGCGGCCGTGTTTTCTTTTGGACAGATCAAAGAGGCGGCCGATTTTATTGAACGTATATTGATTCGCTGATCAGCCGCTCGCTTTGCGAGCCTTAAGTGGCTGCAGGAATCAAAAAGGGGGTAAGAGGACGAATGAAAAGAAAAACAGGGGAGCTGTCCATTGAACAGGCACTGGAAACCGCATTGGGGTCCTGCCGCGTGACAGAGCCGGAGATCTGCAATATCGGTGACTGCGCCGGAAGGATCCTGGCAGAGGACATGCGCGCTGCCATCAGCAGCCCGCCCTTTCGCAGATCGGCAATGGACGGATTTGCTGTGCGAAGTGAAGATCTTTACGGAGCCTCCGGTCAAAGTCCGGTCGCTCTTACTGTGCTGGGATGCAATGACGCCGGCTCACCTGTTGTTCACCATATCGGAAAAGGGGAGGCAGCACAGATCATGACCGGCGGCGTCCTGCCGGAGGAAGCGGACGCTGTCGTGAAACAGGAGATCGTCGAGTTTCGCGGGCAGGACACTGCTGTATTTACTAAGCCGGCAAGGCCCGGTGACCAATTCAGTCCGGTCGGAGAAGACCTGCAGGAGGGTGAGACCCTTGCCCCGGCAGGTGAGACCTTGGATGCTTCCGCGCTGGCGGCAGGTGCAGCGGCAGGATTATCGATGCTTTCCGTGAGAAAGAAGGTGCGGGCAGCCGTGATCTGTACCGGCGATGAGCTCACGCTCCCCGGGCAGCCGCTGGGAGAGGGAAAGATCTACGGGTCAAGTCACCTGTACCTTACGACCAGGCTTCTGCAGTGCGGATGTGCCTGCGGAAAGGCATATTTTGCCGGTGACGACCTGTCTGCGATCGCAGGGCTGATCCGGGAGCAGATTGAGTCGGGGACACAGCTGATCGTTACGACAGGAGGCGTTTCAGTCGGAAGGAAGGACTATCTTCCGGCCGTGATCGATATGATCGGTGGTGAGATCCTGTTTCACGGGATCGACGTCAAACCGGGAATGCCGTCCATGCTGTCAAGAGCGGGCGGGACGCTGATCCTGTCCCTGTCCGGAAATCCCTATTCCTGTGCCTGTATCTTTGAACTGATCGGCAGACCCATGATCGCCGCCATGCTTGGAAAGCGATGCGCCCGGGACAGGGTCCTGCAGATTCCCGCCGCGGATCCCTACGATAAGAAAAGTCCGGTCCGCAGGATCCTCAGGGGGTATTTTGACGGCATGCGCGTGCACTTTTCGAGCCGGCAGCGCAACGGACAGATGGCGGCCGGGATCGGCTGCAACTGCTTCATTGATATTCCGGCAGGCAATGAAGGGATCCGGGAGGGAGATATCGTCCGTATTGTTCTGCTGAACTGAATAGCCATTCCCTTGTGAGAATCACATTTAAATGATATTATGTTTATAGTGCGCAGCGCCCGGAAATATCTATGCCGGGAGTCCGGCGCACTTCATATTTACAAATAATCTCCGAGCAAAGCAGCCTAACAGCACAAAGCCATGGCTGCGCGCCGCCGGAATGCCTTTCGGGGCAGTTCCACAGGGCCGGACGGGAAACTGCCCGACCTTCCGTTTTTTGAAAAGGAGGATTCATGAAAGTTCTTAAGACGACTGAGGCCGTCGGTGAGATGCTGTGTCACGATATCACACAGATCATACCGGGGGTCTATAAAGGTCCGGCATTTCGCAAAGGCCACATCATCAGGGAAGAAGATATCCCTGTACTTTTATCCATTGGCAAAGAAAATGTCTATATCTGGGAAACAGATGAGACCATGATGCATGAAAACGACGCGGCGCAGGTTTTATACAAGCTGTGCTGCGGTATTCGTGTGCCTTCCTGCGCGCCGGAGTTTGATGACTCCGGCGATGTCATCCCCGGCAGGATGGACGAAGCGACATTCCTCATTCCGTCGACGATCTCCGAGGGAAAAATAGAGCTGACGGCAGGTACCTCCGGCCTTCTCAAGATCGACCGCGCCCGGCTTCGCGCAGTCAACAGCATCGGAGAGATGATGATCGCGGCAAGGCACGGAGATTTTCCGGTCAGAAAAGGCGACAAGATCGCCGGGACAAGGGTGATCCCGCTGACCATATCCCGCGATCAGATGGAACGCGCAGCAGAGGCGGCGGCAGGGGCTCCGATCCTGCGGATCCTGCCCTTTAAGGCCAAACGCGCCGGCGTCGTGACGACAGGAAGCGAAGTATATAACGGGCTGATCGAAGATAAGTTTACGCCTGTGATCGAGCGGAAACTTGCGGAATACGGCAGTACTATGGCGCAGCACCGCATCGTCAATGATGATCCCGCGATGACGGCAGACGCGATCAGAGAAATGCTGGCGGCAGGATGCGACCTGATCCTCTGCACGGGCGGCATGAGCGTCGATCCGGATGACCGCACACCGCAGGCGATCCGCAGCTGTACGGACGAAGTGATCGCATACGGTGCGCCTGTACTGCCCGGCGCGATGTTCATGCTGGGTTACAAACATACTGCAGACGGAGGAAGGATTCCGGTCTGCGGCCTTCCGGGGTGTGTCATGTATGCGAAGCGGACTATTTTCGACCTGGTCCTGCCAAGGCTGCTGGCGGATGACCCGGTGAGCAGAGAAGAGATCGATGGGCTGGGCGAGGGGGGACTTTGCCTGAACTGCGCTGTATGTTCGTTCCCCAATTGCGGGTTTGGCAAGGGGGGCTGAGACCATGCGGGACAGATTCGGACGCACGATCAACTATATGCGCATCTCCGTAACGGACCGCTGCAATCTGCGGTGCCGGTATTGTATGCCGGACGGGATCACCAAATGCGCTATGCAGGAGATCCTGACTTACGAGGAGATCGTAGAGATCGCGCAGGCCGCAGAGGACTGCGGCATTACAAGATTTAAGATCACCGGCGGTGAGCCGCTCGTGCGGATGGGCGTGGAGACGCTGGTCCGCGCACTGAAGGACCTCCCCCTGACCGAACAGGTGACAATGACTACAAACGGAGTTCTTCTGGAAGAGAAGCTGCCTGCTCTTATGGAAGCAGGGTTGGACGCCGTCAATATATCTCTCGATACAACAGACAGGGAAAAATACAGACAGATCACGGGCAGAGACTGCCTGCAGCAGGTCCTGAGCGCGATCCGGGCATCTGCAGAAGCAGGTATCCGCACAAAAATAAACGCGGTACTCATTCCCGGCTGTAATGAGGATTCGTTTCTTCCGCTGGTCCAAATGGGCTCCGAATTACCGGTGGACGTCCGCTTCATTGAACTGATGCCGATCGGGGAAGGGCGAAGCGGCAGGGAGATGGATAACCGCGCGCTGATCGACAGGCTTAATACCCTGTATCCGGGAACGACGCCGGATCCCGAGCCCAGGGGAAACGGCCCGGCTGTCTATTACGCCGTTCCGGGGTTTGCGGGCAGGATCGGCTTTATCAGCGCGATCCACGGAAAATTCTGTGATTCCTGCAACCGGGTGCGCCTGACTTCGACGGGATTTCTCAAGCAATGTCTTTGTTTTGAGGACGGCGCGGATCTGCGCGCAATAGTAAGGAGCGGGGAAGAGACCGGGCGCCGCAGTCTTTTGACGGAGGCAATACGGTCTGCTGCGTCAAATAAACCTGAGGCGCACTCTTTTGACAGGCCGGAGCTGATCACGGAAAAAAACAGAATGTCCGGGATCGGAGGATGAGAGGAGGAAAGATCTATGGCGGTTATTCGTGCAATTTGCATAAGTGACCAGAAGGGCACACAGAAATACAGGATCCCGGAGGGAACCTTTGCAGAAGATCACGGGATCGAAGGCGATGCGCATGCTGGAAAATGGCACAGACAGGTTAGTCTCCTTAGTGCGGAGAAGATCGAAGCGTTCAGGGAGAAGGGCGTACAGGTCGAGTACGGCGCATTTGGCGAGAATCTTGTCGTAGAGGGATGCGATCTCCGCTCTCTGCCTGTCGGCACGCGCTTTGCGATCGGCAATGTTCTCCTGGAGATGACGCAGATCGGCAAGGAGTGCCATGATCACTGTGCAATTTACAATGTGACCGGTGACTGCATCATGCCCCGGGAAGGCGTGTTTGCCAAAGTATTGCGGGGAGGCAGAGTCCGGGAAGGCGATATGTTAGATGTAATACCGGCGGCGCCGGACAGGCCCTTTACAGCTGCCGTGATCACGCTCAGTGACAGGGCGTTCCGCAAAGAGAGGGAGGACAGGAGCGGTCCGGTGATCCGGGACATACTCGGTGAGAACGGATACGATGTCGTGGAGATGATCCTTCTTCCGGACGGCGAGGCGCTGCTCAAGCGGAATCTGATCCGCCTGGCCGATCAGCGGCAGGTAAATGTAATTTTCACCACGGGCGGCACCGGATTCGGACCGAGGGATCTGACTCCCGAGGCGACCTGCGCCGTATGTCAGCGCATGGCACCGGGCATCGCCGAGGCGATGCGGGCGGAGTCCCTGAAGATCACCAAACACGCCATGCTCAGCCGCGCGGCGGCAGGGATCCGCGGAGCCACACTGATCATCAATCTGCCCGGCAGTCCCAAGGCGTGCAGGGAAAATCTGGATGTTGTACTGCCGGCATTGAAACACGGTCTGGGACTTCTTCGCGGGACGGATGACAACTGAAGGCAGATTTGCCGGTATTTGCAGGAACTGATCGGCATATGGAGTGCACACATGCGCCGTTTCAGAGATAGATGCAATTGACAATCATTTTGCTAATGAAACAGGAGAATAGTTATGAAAAAACTGATAACAGCTGCAACAGCCTTTACTGTCGCATTCGCACTTCTGACAGGCTGCAGCGGAAATACCGCAACCACTGCGCAGAGCACAGAGAGCGAAGAGGCAAAGCAGGAAACAGTGCAGGAGACGGAACAGGAGGCAGTACAGGAAACAGCACAGGAGACGGAGCAGGAGGCAGTACAGGAAACAGCGCAGGAAGAACCGGTCGAGATCCAGGTATTCATTGCCGCAAGCCTCAATACAGTCATGCAGGATGTGAAGGCAGCTTACGAGGCGGATCACCCGAATGTCACGATCGTCCTCAATCCCGACAGTTCCGGAAAACTTCTCACACAGATTGAAGAAGGTTATGAATGTGACGTGTTCTTCTCCGCCGCGCAGAAGCAGATGAATACGCTGCAGGATACGGACGGACTGGTCGTGGAGGGAACGCGGCATAACGTGGTCAACAATCAGGTAGTGGTGGTTTCAAGAAAAGACAGCGGCACTTCCGTCACAGGACTTGCGGATATCGGAAATGCGGAGAGTATAGCGCTTGCAGACGGTTCCGTACCGGTCGGCCGCTATACCAGAGTCGCCATGGCAGCACTCGGCATTCTTCCCGAGACGGAGGACCCGTCCGTTTATACAACGCAGGAAGTGAGTGACGCGCTGGGCGGCGTCGAGATCTCGGAGCAGTCCAATGTCTCCAAGGTCCTGGCAGCGGTCGTGGAAGGCTCATGCGAGGTGGGAACGACTTATTATTCCGACACATACGGCTATGAAGATCAGCTGGATATTCTCGAAAAGGTCTCCTATGATCTGACCGGCAATGTCATCTATCCGATCGCGCAAGTCAAGAATGACCAGGCATCGGATGCTCAGGCAGCAACGGCAGCGGATTTCGTGGAGTTCGTCGCTTCCGATCAGATGAAGCCGGTGTTCGAAGGATACTATTTTGACACAAATGTAGAGTAAAGGAACAAATAAGTGAGACAGTTGATCGAAGTCGCGAGGACCCTTGACTGGCGTCCGCTATGGATATCGCTCAAGACCGGTGTGCTCGCCACAGCGGTGTGTTTTGTGCTGGGGATCCTGGCAGCCTGGAGGGTCATGTACTGCCGTGGAAAGCACCGGTCCATCCTCGATGCAGTACTGACGCTTCCCATGGTCCTGCCGCCCACAGTTGCGGGTTTCTTCCTGCTGCTCTTTTTCAGCAGGAGGAGACCGCTGGGAATATTTCTGTTTGACCATTTTGGCATCAAAATAGTACAGTCGCAGGCGGGCTGCGTGATCGCGGCTTCGGTCATCGCGTTCCCCCTCATGTACAGGAGTGCGCGCGCCGCTTTTGAACAAGTGGACATCAATCTTTTATACGCAGGAAGAACGCTTGGTATGTCAGACCCGGAGATTTTCTTCAAGGTGATCCTTCCGTGCGCAAGACCCGGGATCACGAGCGGAACGGTGCTGGCTTTCGCCCGTGCGATCGGGGAATACGGCGCCACATCCATGCTGGCCGGCAATATCCCGGGAAAAACGGCGACCATTTCGCAGAGGATCGCGATGGTCATACAGGACCAGGATTACATAACGGCCGGCGTCTGGGTCACGGTCATGCTGGTCATTGCACTGATCGTGCTGGCGGCGATCGGACACATTTCGCAGGGCAGAGATGCCGGGCGGGGAGAACAGCTATGGAAATGAAGGCGTCGTTCCGCATAAGCGCGGGAGACTTTTCGCTGCAGGCACAGATGGATACTGCGGACCGGAGAAACGGAATACTGGGGGCATCGGGCTGCGGAAAGTCCATGACGCTGAAGGCCCTCGCCGGAATCCTGACGCCGGATGAAGGAAGGATTGAGCTGGGCGGCCGGGTCCTGTTTGACAGCCGTGCCGGGATTAATGTACCGGCCAGGGAGCGCGGAATCGGCTATCTGTTTCAGAATTACGCGCTGTTTCCGAACATGACCACCGAGCAGAACATCGGCGCAGGTCTGCGCGGGAGCAAAAAAGAGATCCGGGCGCAGGTGGAGACGATCATGGAGAGGCTCCGTCTCACGGAACTCTCAGGGCGCTTTCCGTCACAGATGTCAGGAGGTCAGCAGCAGCGGGTCGCGCTGGCCAGGATCCTTGTGAGAAAACCTGAAGTGATCCTGCTGGATGAGCCCTTTTCCGCGCTGGATGCATTCATGCAGGACGCCATGCAGCAGGAGCTTATGGAAATTCTCTCGGAATACGACGGGATCACGGTGATGGTTTCCCATGACAGAGATATCCTGTATCGCTTTTCGGAGAAGCTGTTTGTGATGGGAAAGGGATGTTTCCTGCGTGCAGGGACCGTGAAGGAGATCTTCGCAGATCCGGTATATAAAGAGGCGGCGGTCCTGACGGGCTGCAAGAACATCGGCCGGGCGGTGCGCAGGGACGACCACACGGTGGAAGCCGTTTCATGGGGAGTCACACTACATACTTCCTATATTTTGCCCGCGCAGTTTTCCCATATAGGTTACAGGGCCCATGACTTTGTGCCCGTCTATGGCGCGCGCGGAGAGAACTGCATTCGCTTTGCGCAGTACGAAAAGGCTGAGCTTCCGTTCGAAGTGAACTATTACGTGGCGCCGGAGAGAGTGGAATGGAAGAGAGGAGAAATGCTGTCCTGGTTCGTGCAGAGGGAGGACTGGCCGCTTCTGCGGGAGAAGGGGGTTCCGGATCATCTGCAGTTTCAGGAGGACAAAATATTGTTCCTGCGGGAGGGATTATGATACAGGAAATGACACATTTTGACGAAGAGGGCAACGCCCGCATGGTCGATGTATCGGATAAAGATGTGACAAAGCGCACAGCCATAGCGGAGGGCAGTATCCGCATGTCGGAGGAAGCGTTCCGGGCAGTCATGGAACGCAGGATCGCGAAGGGGGATGTGCTGACGGTAGCCCAGGTGGCCGGAATTGCCGGCACCAAAAGGACGTCGGAGCTGATTCCGATGTGTCACCTGCTCGCCCTTACGGGCGCCGCGATCACGTTCGGGACGGATCCGGACAATTGCCTGATCAGGGTACGATGTACGGTGAAGACTACCGGCCGCACGGGCGTGGAAATGGAAGCGCTGACCGGTGTCAGCACAGCACTCCTGACAATTTATGATATGTGCAAAGCCATTGATCGCAGTATGAAGATCCTGGATATCCATCTGGTCGAAAAGGACGGCGGAAAGAGCGGCCATTTTATCTCAGGGGAAAGCCCCCTGCTATAGAAACTTATTTATTCACCACATTGACGGGAGCGCCGTCCATGAAGGCTTTGATGTTGTCCGCGGTGGTCTGCATGATGCGCTCGCGGGCTTCCTTGGTAGCCCAGGAAATGTGCGGGGTGATGATGCAGTTCTTCGCGGTGTTGACGCCGATCTTGCCGAGACCGATGATACCTGCACCTTTGCACCTTGGTGCCTGGCACCATAAGAAATCCATAAATGAGTTTACTGATTCTTAATGGTGACAGGCACTAAAAACCTAAACAGATTAATACCGTGCTTTCTCAGACAACCTCACTGCAGTGAGGCTGTTTTTTTGCATGCTACTCCCCCAGGAGTCGCATGCACCACCTGAAAAGCCTTCTTAAGCTCTTCCGGCATGAATTTATACTGGTAATGTGCCATTTTCTCAGCGCTCAGGTTGTTCTTCCCCAGAAGCCAGTCTATGGTTTGCCCCATACACCCAAAGGAATAGTTTCGGACTTCGTAAAGCAATTCTTCGTTCAAAGAATCAGTATGATAATACTCACAGAGAACTTTCTCTTCGATCCCAATATAAAAAGCAAGCATGTACTCCCGCAGGTTATTCTGAGAAGAATCCTGTAAAGCGTTCAAGAAAAACTCTTTCTGTATCGACAACCGCCGGAACATTTCCCTGATCATTCTCTCATCATTGATTGTCTCGGCACGACTCGCTGCTTCGATATAATTCTGCTTGAAGATCCAGGCAACGAGGTCATATTTATCCCTAAAATGGTAATAAAATGTAGTCCTTTCAACGCCGCAATGAGCACACAGTTCTTTGATCTGAATGTCTTTTATGGGTTTGTTTTTTGCAAGCTGCATTATTTTGTCTGCAAAGAGCTGCTTCGTCCTGTCCATCATTTGAGGCCTCCTGTTTCAACACATTTCTATTGTGTCAGTATTTTCAACATATTGTCAATATGTAGCAAGAGATGAGCAGGAGCTTCCTGTACAATTTAAGACTGAACGGTTATAAGATCTTGAAAGTCCGGATATGAAGTCTAAAGCTTGCATCCAGAGACTTTCCACAAAATGCGAGGAGGCATCATGATTAACTTTGAGAGTGTTAAGGGAAAAGTCGCAGTCGTTACAGGCGCAACAGCAGGGATCGGAGAGGCAATCGCGAGAGTGTTTGCTGACAACGGAATGAAGGTCGTTCTGGCGGCCAGAAGAGAAGAAAAGGGAAAAGCCATTGCGGAGGATATCTGCAAAGCAGGCGGCCAGGCAGTTTTTTGCAAGGCCGATGTCTCCAAAGAGGAAGACGTTAAGAAAGTCATGCAGTGTGCTCTGGATACTTATGGGAAATTGAATGTCCTGGTCAATAATGCAGGTGCCAGCACAATGCTCCATCCGGTGCATGACTATGATACGGACGAGTTCAGACGGATCACGGACATAGATTATATCGGCGTTTTCATGGGTATCAAATACGGTGTGAAAGCCATGCTGTCTTCCGGATCAAAAGACTGTGCGATCATTAATGTTTCCTCAGCGGAAGGCATCAAGCCTACAGCTAACTTTTCACCCTACAGTGGTGCAAAGCGGGCAGTTATCAGTTTGACACAGACTGCCAGCATGGACTACGCAAGGCACGACATTACTGTAAACTGTATCTGCCCCGGAGCGACAGACACTGAGATCTACTCCACGATCAGCCCTGAGCAGCGCGAACTGACGCAGTCTATGATTCCCAACGGAAGATTTGCACGGCCTGAAGAGATGGCATATCCGGCGCTGTTCCTTGCTTCGGATCTCGCACGGTACATCACAGGTGCAGTTATCCCTGTCGACGGGGCAATGAGCGCAGGCAACTATACTGAAGTTCCGTGGAACGATTGAACACAAAAACCAGGGCTAAAAAGACGGTCAATACCTGGAAGCAGAACACTTCTAAACCTGCCTGCTTCTCCAATTGCGTCCATAGTATCAGCAAGGTGCCGGCTGTTGAAGCGTAGAAGCTTTCAGGAATGTGGGTAATCCCTTGGTGACGGGAATACTACAGCCTTACTGTCTTAATCAAAACATATAGTCATAACAAAAGGGGCTGTTGCATCTCGCTAATTAATCAGCGAGGGCAACACGCCTATTTTGAATTCGGTTATTATACCTCTTCTCAGTCGCTGGAGTGTTGACAGAACTTGACATTTTGCGGTTAATATGATTAACTCAAAGAGGTTAGACTTGCCTAACGAGGAGGTTGATATTTGCCCAGAGACAAAATAGCTACTTGTGAGAAGATTATCCGTTGCATGAAGGAGGAGTTTCTGGCCTTCGGATATGAGAAAGCCTCTTTGAACAGGGTGTCCGCAAAGGTTGGAATCACTACAGCAGGACTGTACAAACCAGCTTTATAAGGAAACATGAGAGAGATCCCGCGTGAGCGGGACTTTCTTTGTTTATAGGGTTAGTTAATTCTAATCAAAAGTATTAACTTTTCTAAGGAGGCGGAGTATGAACAACAAATGGAACCGTAATAATGCTTTATGGATGCTGCTGTATGCAGTCCTGTACGCAATTGTCACAGCAGTAGTATGTGTCACAGGATCAATCCATCCGATTTTCTTCGTATGCTATCAAATCACAGCAGGATTGCTGCTGTCTCCGATCATTATCCGTGCATTACGAAGAGTACAGGCTCCGGGGGCGGCTGTCTGCCTGTTCCTGGGAATGCTTCTTCTGCTGCTTATCATAAGAGATGCAGTCATGTGGCATGTTGTTCCGCTGATCGTCATTACGGTTTTGGCAGAGATTGTCAGGGCAATGGCAAAATACAGCCGGGCCGGCGATACCACGGCAACGGTTCTGATGAGCTTTTCCAGCTTCGGCTATTATGGACAGATCTGGTTTAACCGTGCCTATACTTATGAGTGTGCGGTAGAAGAAATGCCTGCCGGATATGGAGATACTCTGATGTCAGTAAGCCCTGCATGGGCATTTCCGGTTGTTGTCATTGTCGGTATTATCGTGTCGGTTTTGATTACAAAAGCATACATGAAGAAACATACCGGTATTGATAAATGACAGAGTTAGATGTATATTATTTATAGTTAGCGAAATCTAACTTTCTCAATGTACTTATGCACGGAGCAGGATTCGATTGATTTCGGGCCTGCTCTGTTTTGTTTGTGAAAGGAGGACACAATGGATTTACAATTTGGGGATATTCAGGAAACCGCGCTCATTACCTTGGCGATCCGGGCCAGTGAGACATCGCGTCCCAATGCAAGGATCAGGGATCCGAAGGCAAAAGAGATCATCGATGCACTCGGCGTGGATGTGAGTAAGTTTGACCCCTTCCTGTCCCATGAAGGTGTTGTAGCAAGGACGATCATATTCCGCGAGGAGTTGAAGCGGCTTTTGAAGAAGTATCCTGACGCGGTCTGCATCAACCTCGGATGCGGGTTCGATGACAAGTTCTCCCAGGTGGATAATGGAAGGCTTACCTGGTTTGACGTGGATCTGCCGGA
>DGWK01000009.1:57606-63871 GCA_002395235.1 Lachnospiraceae bacterium UBA4260
GACGCACTGGACGGCGCATGGACAAAGAATATCCCGAAATCAGACATGTACATAATCGTGATGGAAGGCGTTCTGGAGTATTTTTCCAAGGAACAGGTGAAGACCTGCCTCAATATGCTCTGCGACTGCTTCCCTCACGGATACCTGCTCGCCGAGCAGCACTCCCCGTTCCTTGAAAAACACGGTTCGCACCATGACGCAGTCAAGCACACCAATGCTTCCTTTGGCTGGGGAACAAAATCCGGAAAGGAATATCTGAGCCTTGAGCCGAGACTGAAGTATATATCCGAAAAGAGCTACAACGAAGAGATGAAGAAATATACGATCCGTGGAAAGCTCTTTGCGGTGATCGGCAAAAACATAAATAACCGGATGGCTGTATTCAGCTGGTGATCGGAGGATACTATGTTCAAAAAAGGAACTTATCAGTTCAACAGGGAACCTAATTTTAATTTTCAGCTTAACCGTGTCGTTATGTGGGGAAATGGGGATCCGGAGGAGATGCTTTCAGTTTCAGAAGGCATCACAGAGACCATATGATCATGCCTTCTCTTTTCTGTGAGGAATTTGACCTGCTTCCCAACGTGCGCTCGTTGGCTTTACAGATCTATTCAAATATGGATGACGCCGGAAGTCACTGTAATATGGGTAATATGAAACTGGCGCTGGATACGATGATCCGATGGATGGATCAGATGGATGACAAGAATGGAACGGGCATAGCAGCAGGGAAGCCAGGAAAAAGAGAAAATCTGAACTTGGGAAACAAAGCGGGTGAGTATTAAGGCATTGCAGTAATAAGGGAGGATCAGAATGAAGCGGACAGTAGGGTTATCTCTTGGAATGAGTTTTATTATGCTGGCGCTGGTACTGATTGCACCTCATCTGGCATCGCCAAAGCTGGTGTTGCGCTTCCTTCCAAAAGATGTCTACGAAGCCGGCAGGGATCATCCTGCGCCGTCTCTGCCGAAGCAGCTTTTGTGCCATCTGCTGCTGGCAATGGCTGCAGTATATATGGTCTGGGCTTATAAGGATGTGGCAGGAGGCATTAAGAGAGAACGGCTTTCTTTTGGTGAGGCATATAAGCGTTTGCTGACCTTCCTGCTTGTGGAAAAGACGTTTGATATTGTCTGTCTGGATCAGATCCTGTGTATGAGCACAGACTATTTTCAGCGCTGCTATCCGGAAACGAAAGGATGCAGCGGATGGAGAAACCGGTCCTGGAATAATAAGAATCAGGAGGCGCGACTGGTGATGTACCCATTATTGTGTGCTGTTCAGGCATATATACTGACGAAGAATAAGCAAGATAAGGATTATGAGAAAGAGGTGATTTATCATGGGCGCAGATTATAAAAATTGGATGCCGAAAGGAATGGTGGCTTCTTTGACAGGAGGTGCTGTCGGATCATGGATCACGGCACTGGGGGTACATATTTTGATGCCTGAAGGAACTGTGAAACATGTGATGACAGGAGTGTCCACAGCTGCCGGAGTCCTTTTTTCAGGGGTGTCTGTCTGGTCTTATCTGATGTATCGTGCATTTGATTATAACGGGAAAAGACAGATGTCCAGGCAGATTATCTCCGGTATCGCCGACTATGTAGATTTGCCTGAAGAAGGAAGCTGCCTGGATGTAGGCTGCGGCAGCGGAGCGCTGGCTATTGCAATCGCAAAAAGAAATCCCAGGGCGCACGTGACAGGTATAGATCGCTGGGGCAAGGAATATGCATCTTTTAATAAGGAGCTCTGCGAAGGCAATGCCTGGGCAGAGGGCGTATCGAATGTCCGTTTCCTGCAGGGAGATGCCACGCATCTGGATTTCCCCGATGAAACATTTGATGCCGTGGCCAGTAATTATGTGTATCATAATATCCCTTCAAAGGACAGGCAGGCGATCCTGTTGGAGACGCTGCGGACCTTGAAAAAGGGCGGAACATTTGCGATCCACGACATTTTCTCTGCCGGGAAATACGGAGATATGCACGCTTTCGTGAAGAAACTGGAGAAAATGGGATACGAGAAGGTAGACCTGATCGATACAACCAATGGGAAATGGATCCGTAAGAGTGAAGCCGGATGGATGGGACTTTCAGGTTCCGCCTTGCTGACGGGGAGAAAATGATGAGCACAGCATTGCTTTTGGGTCTGATCTGGTCCGGACTATGGATGGCATATTTATATGTGATCATGAAATGCTTCCCCTTGATTCATAGGAGGTAAATGAGATGGGACTGTTTAAGGATTATGTAAGTCAGACACGGAAGCCGGAGGGGTTTCTCGGGAAAATGATGCTGAGAGGGATGAACTCCGGGCATGCCAAGATGGCCGACTGGGGACTTGGTCATCTGCGGAATATAGATCCGGACTGCATTGTCGATCTTGGCTGCGGCGGTGGCCGAAACGCTGGGGAACTTTTAAAGAGATATCCGGAGGCACACGTCACAGCAGTCGACTATTCCGAACTCTCAGTGGAGAAGGCAAAGGAATACAATCGGGAAATGATTGCGGCCGGAAGATGTACGGTGCAGCAGGGAAATGTCTCTTCTCTGGAACTGCCAGAGGAAAGCTATGATCTGGCAACGGCTTTTGAGACGATCTATTTCTGGCCGGGCCTTACGCAGTGTTTTTCGCAGGTGGCGAAGGTGCTGAAGCCGGGCGGATATTTCATGGTCTGCAATGAATCGGACGGGACAGATGCAGCCAGTCTGAAGTTCGAGAAGATCATAGACGGAATGAAGAATTATACTGCGGAAGATATTACAGCAGCATTAAAAGAGGCCGGCTTTTCAAAGGTAAAGGTCGACCATCATAAGAATAAACCGTGGATCACAGTGCTTGCGAGGAAATGAGGCGAGATTTGCCAGATGCTGAAGGAAAGTTCGGGGAGAAGAATCCGGATGTAAAGGTATAAGCACAGACACAGAAAAAGGATCTGCACCCGGTTCCAAATGCAAAAGGAACCCTCAATAAATATCTTCTTCTGGCTGTTGTACTAAGAACGTATGGGAACGTGAAAGCCCCCGGCTCTTATGTGGCCAGGGGCTGTTTCCCGTATCAGATAGTTTTCAAAATCTTATCTTGATTGCGACGGTTATAGACAACGCGAAGAACAACGATATTTTCTTCTTCCTCATCAACCAGGTAATAGGCAATATAATTCTTCACCAGAACACGCCGCACGTCATCTCTTTTCAGATAAGGGTTATGGAGCAGACGGCCTGCTTTTGGTGTCTTACAGATTTCTTCCAGTTTTTCTTCCAGTTCATCCGCAAGAGCGGAGGCGGCGTCGGGATTTACCAGCTCATTGGCAATATAGTCAAAGGCCTCATCGATATCTGCTTCTGCGCTCTCCGTCAGAACGTAATTGTATCGATCAGATGCCATGTTTCTCCCTCAGCTTTTTCAGTGAAGACTTTCCGTCTGTGACATTTCCCTTTTCATAATCATCAATTCCACGGTTAACCATTCTGGCTTCCTCCATGGACTGCATGGTTCTTTCGTAGTATTCAATATCCATCACAACAAGGCGGCCATAGCCGTTCTTTGTCACAAAGACGGGGCCGTTCTCTTCTGCGCATTTCCGCTCGATTTCCACTGTGTTTTTCAAATCTCTCATCGGAACAATCTGCATGATATCACCTCCTTGTGGCTAAATCATATATTATATTTAGCCATTTTTCAAGACGCCTTATGAATTTCCCCTTCATTACGGGCAGGTAGCGATGTCCTTATCATACAAAGAATTAGTGAACTACCCACCGCCTCTTAGCGTATGCGTAGGCGGTGGGTAGTTCATGAACACATAAGCCACGCTGCAATAACGAGGCTGCCATTGATTTACAAAATGGCGTTTAAATCGGAACGGCAGCACCCGAAGGATTGTGCTAAGGATCGGGAGGCATTGAAGAAAGAACTGCTGGATTGGGTAAACAGCGACTGGCAGCAGGAACAGGAACGTTGAGAACACCGCCCCAATTGATATTGTCCGCGTTTTCGAGTATGTTATATTAAGTATTCTTGTATTACGTCGAATGAATAATCATTAAAAGTAAGGTGGTGGTAATGTGGATTTTAAAGCACTGCTGAACACATCGGAATACGAATTTCTTCAGACCAATCCCCGTCTGGGCTCCCGTATCATGCTGCTTGGTGTGAGCGGGAGTCATGGTTATGGCACCAACCGGGAAGGCAGCGATATCGACTTCCGGGGAGTCACTTTAAATCTCCCATCGGATCTGATCGGTCTGACCTCGTTCGACCAGTATGAGGACCCGAATACAGATACGGTCATTTTTTCTTTTAACAAACTTATTAATTTGCTTCTGAACTGCAATCCCAACACGATCGAGATCCTGGGATTGGATGAGGATCAGTATGTGATTAAGACGGCCGTCGGACAGGAACTTCTGGATCACAGTCAACTGTTCTTATCTAAACGGGCAGCGGCTTCATTCGGGCATTACGCGGATGCCCAGCTTCGGAGACTTCAGAACGCGATCGCAAGAGATACTCTCCCGCAGCCGTCCCGTGAAGAACACATTTTGAAGTCTGTGAACCATGCGCTGGATGATTTCAACCGCAGACAGCAGGAGGAATATAAGACCGGCGCGAAGCTGTATATCGATACGGCCGAGACAGAAGGCCTTGAGACAGAGATCTTTCTCGATGCGGATTTCCGCCATTATCCGCTCCGTCGTTATAATGACATGATGAACACGCTTCACACAGTGGTCCGGGACTATGACAAGATCGGGAAGCGGAATCATAAGAAGGATGATAATCATTTGAACAAACACGCCATGCATCTGGTACGGCTGTTCATGATGGGAATCGACATTCTGGAGAAGGGCGAGATCCGCACGCACAGGCCGGAATCCGACCTGGAGCTGCTTCGGAGTATCCGGAACGGCGATTATATGCGGGAAAATGTTCTGATATCGACATTTTATGAGATTGTGACAGACTATGAACAGCGTTTTCATGAGGCGGAGGCCCGCAGCATTCTTCCCGATAATCCGGATATGAAGGCTGTTGGAGCATTTGTCGAAAATGTCAACCGCCGTGTAGTGACTGGAGAAATCGGATGAGAGATATTCAAAAGGAAATCCGGGAAAATTTGGACGCGATCGAAAATCAATATGGTGTGAAGATCCTGCTCGCGGTAGAGTCGGGCAGCCGTGCCTGGGGATTTGCTTCTCCGGACAGTGATTACGATGTGCGTTTTATCTATGTACATCGGGCGGAGGAATACCTGCGGATCGATACCATGAAAGATGTCATCGAATGGCAGCTGGATGAAGTCCTGGATATCAACGGCTGGGATATTCGTAAAGCGCTGCTGGCATTTGGCAAAGGAAATCCGAATGTGATGGAATGGGCAAATTCGCCGATCATTTATCGGAAGGCAGCGGAATGGGACGCCCTGAAAGAAGCCGCCATGCACTATTTCTCTGAAAAATCTGCTTTATGCCATTATTACGGAACCGCCAACAGTACACTGCAGGGATATCTCACCGGGGATATGATCCGCTATAAAAAATACTTCTATGCGCTCCGACCTCTTTTGTGCTGTCGGTGGATTGAACGGTATCATACCGTTCCGCCGATGGAATTTGACCGGTTACTTACCATGTTCAGTGAGCAAGATGATGTGTTGACACAGGACCTGTATGCAGCGATTCAGGAATTGCTGGCAAGGAAGGCGGAGACGGAAGAAAAAGATCTGAACCCTCAGATGCCGGTTATCATATCGTTCATACGTGAGGAATGTACGCGGCAGAAACAGCTTTCAGATGCAGCGCCGGATGATCATTGCCATGATTTTACAGAGTTGAATGCGGTTTTTCGGGCGTTGCTTTGAGAGCTGCAGGCGAGTATCTTTTTGACGAAGACCGTTGCGCGAAAAGACATCATAAAGTTTGCGAACGAAAAAGGCCTTTCCGCCATCAGAGTCCCGGAAGACGGGGAATGTATAGGCTTATGACATCCTTTAGTAAACTTTTTACGGAGCAGGATTCGAAGGATTTCGAGCCTGCTCTTTTAGCTTTTGGATTAGAATGAATCGGCAGGTGAGACGATCTCCTGAGATGAGTTTTATCATGTTTCGGCAGAATACTGACTCCCGCCTCTGCAGGCGGCGAGATGAATGCGGTCTGTTAACGTAGTTTTCCTGCCCCCGCGATTACGCGGACGAGAAAATAAAACATATGTTTGCGAATATATGTTCGGTGTGGTATGCTTATATATAGGTGCGAGCTGAGAA
>DGWK01000014.1 GCA_002395235.1 Lachnospiraceae bacterium UBA4260
CCGACAATTCGCCCAATAGCCAAAATTACACCGGTAATAATTCCCGGCATGGAGGAGGGCAATAAAATCGTCCGAATGGTATACCATTTGCCCGCACCTAGACCTACTGCACCATGTCTGTAGCTATTTGGTACAGTCTTTAAGGCTTCCTGTGTATTTCTGGTAATGAGTGGCAGCACCATCAGGATTAGTGTCAACGCTCCAGTAAGAAGAGAATATCCAAGGCCCAGTGTCTGCCCGAAAAACATCATTCCAAACAGGCCAAAAATAATAGAAGGAATACCGGACAGGGTTTCTGTTGCAAACTCAATCAGACTGACAAGTTTACCGGGTTTCGCATATTCGTTCAGATAGATCGCAGCTCCCACACCTACAGGGGTTGCGATTACCATAGTCAGCAGAACGATCAGGATCGTATTTACAATATTGCCGGCTATACCTACGGTACCTTTTCGAACAGAGGTAACGGTGGTCAAAAATCCCCAGTTAATGCTGCTGACGCCTCGGATCAATACATAGATAATAATCCCCGCAAGCAGCAGAACTGCAAAGGCAGCACAAAGATAGATCAGAGCATACAGAACCAGATCCATCGGTCTTTTTCTTCTCTGAGAAAGAGTGCATTCACTGTGATTATTCATTTTCCGTAGCCCCCTTTCGCAATTTCTGCAGCAGCAGATTGATGATCATAATGAACAGATAAAGAACCAATCCTACAGAAAAGAGAACCTGTCTGTGTGTTCCTTCTGCATAGCCCATCTCGCTGACAAGCTGCGTGGTCAAAAATCGTACAGAGTTAAATGGCAGAGGCAGATTGACCGAACCGCCTGCTACCATGTTGATCGCCATGGCCTCTCCAAGTGCACGTCCGATTCCAAGTACGCTTCCCGTCATGATACCTGATTTTGCTGCCGGAATCGTCACCTTAAATATTGTCTGGATCTTACTGGCACCAAGTGCCAGAGAGGCTGCTCTCAGATCCTTTGAAACCGAACGAATCGATGAAGCGCTGACATTAACCACTGTCGGAAGGATCATGATTGCCAGTACAACTACTGCGGAAAGCATATTGGAACCACCTGTGAACTGGTGCGTTTTGGAACCGGCAAAAATCAGTTTCTCCAGTTTAAACATAACCGGATTCAGAAGCATAAGTCCCAAAAGGCCGTAAATTACAGATGGAATTGCTGCCAGCAGTTCAACAGCAGGCTGAACTACAGCTGCCAGTTTTTTGTTTGATATCTCTGTCAGAAATACTGCAGTAAACAGGCCTACAGGAACACCGATCAGTACACTGGCCCCGGTTCCCACAATGGAGGACAGGATGATGTATAGAATTCCGTAAGAGGCATTCGATGCAGTCGGTTTCCAAAGCGTTCCGAATAAAAGCTCAGACACTCCGACATTGGCGAATGCCGGAGTGCCCTTTGCAACCATATAGATCGTAATGGAACAAACTGCAAAGACGGCAAGCACTGCACACAGTGTAAATACAATTTTTGCTGCAGTTTCGATAGTATTTATCTTTGCTTTGTTTGTCATAAGCGTCTCTCCCTTACTGAGGAAGGATCAGTCCAAGATCAGTAATGACAGCCTTGCCCTCTTCTGATGCGATATAAGCAAACCAAGTCTGCACTAATTCGTTCTGCTCTGCGATTTCTCCCATGGTTGCCATAACAAACGGTCTGGAGAGAAGATACTCGCCTGCAAGAATACTTTCTTCGGTTGCCGGAGCACCATTCAGGGATACTGCGGTTACTGTATCATCTACCACATCCAGAGATACATAACCGATTGCACCCGGAGTAGAGGCAACTTTTGCCAGCACTGCGCCGGTGGAATCCAGTTCCTGCGCATACTTACATGTATCCTCTACCTTAAGCAGTTCCTCAAAAGCGCTTCTGGTACCGGAACCTGCCTCGCGACCGATGACAACAATTGCCTCATCACTGCCGCCAAACTCGCTCCAGTTGGTAACATCTCCAGTATAAATGGATGCCAACTGTTCACTGGTAAGATCTGCCACGGTATTTGCCTTATCGGTGATCACTGCGATACCATCAATGGCAACAATGTTCTCTACAGCACCCTGTTCTTTTTCACCATCCTTAAGTCCACGGGATGCATTGCCAATGTCGATACTACCCTGAGTCAGAGACTCAATACCTGCGCCTGAACCGGTGTATTCCACAGTGACGGTAATGTCAGGATATGCTTTCATAAAGCTTTCGCTCATTGCTTCACACAGCTTTTCCATCGAGGTAGAACCTGCAATGGAAATTTTACCTGTCAGGGATGCATTTGAATCTGCGGATTTACCACATCCGGCAAGTGAGCTGACCATCATGACGATTGCCACTCCAATAGCCAATGTTTTCATAATTTTACGTTTCATTTTGAACCTCCTTTGATTCGTCTAATATTTGTTGACCTCTTGATCACAGTTGGAATTGTAGAAGTTCGTTGTAAAATTCAAAACCAGTGAAGCGTAAAAGTTCGTAGATATACATACATCTTCTTTTTATCTAGGCAAAAAAAAAAGAATTGTATATGCTTTCTTGCTGATTCTTTTTGATTGAGATAACTAAGCCGTCCCACTCGGGGCGGCTTTTTGATGGAAAAAAGTATGAAACTGAAAGAACTGACCGGCTCCCGGAGTTGATGACATGGAAGATACGGATTGAGCAGAACAGCGCCTTCGGGTGCTTTTTTCATTCAATAAAGGGAGGCAAACATGTCACAGTATTTTTCTTGGAAATTGCGAAGCTCTTAATTTTTATAAAAAAGATAATCCTCTATCTATATTGCAAGAGCAGAAAAATGGAGTGCGCTACACACAACCCCTTTTTACAAGATGGTTAAGAGGGGCGCAGTTGTGGAGCAGAAAAAGGAGGATCCAAAATGGGAAATATGATTATGAAACGATGTGCATGTGCGGTAAGGCGATCTGAGCCGCCTGACCGTCAGCCGGAATAGTACGAACAGACGGAAAGTACGGCATGAAGAAGGAGGAAACAGGGGGAGCGAATATTTACATATGTTCCGGGTAAGATGATCGGAGCAGGATAACAACGCACGGGGAGCATTTTTTGCTCGGCTGATCCGTCACAGCAGTATTGGCGGCGTACTGACCCAACGATATAAGGGACTTAAACAATCCATCATACACGTGGATCCGCACACCCGACCAGGTGCAAAAGCGAGGATACATGGATGATGGGGAGACCGTGAGAATGACCGGCTCATGGCTCCGGGCGCCGGCAACAGAGTGCCGACGCCGAAGGTGGGATACAGCCTAAATGGTTATTCTTTAAAGGCCGCAGGCCTAGAGAATAACCAGTTTAGGAAGCAAAAACGCTGTTTATTCTGGAAATAACCGGCGGCAGCGTGCTCAGAAAATAACCATCATAGAGATCAGGTCAGCAGGATGATCAGAGCAGCGACGGTGGATACCGGAGCGCAGCTCAGCGTGTGCAGACAGCACTACAAGCCCTGATGGGCGACCTCAGCGCGATGATCCGAAGGACAAAGACATGCCCAGTCTTAAACACGGGTGGAGAGGCATCTTACCAATAAACGGATAAAAGAGGAACTGAGCATGGGGAGAAACTCAAACAGTTTGCAGCACGAACTGTTAAGACGAGTGTTGCCGGATATAGAAAACAACAAGACATCGGCGGCCTATAAACGGCATATTAAAAATTTCGCAAAGTGGGCTAAAAGCAACGGATATAAGAAGCCGGAAAGTATTACGGTGGAAGTGATCCAGGAATATGAAAACTATCTGGAAAATAATCCCCGAAACTACTCGCCATCTACAATACACACCTATATAGCGCCGGTCTGTTCGGCGGCGGGTGTATCTATGGATAAAATTCGGAAGCCGAAGCGATCAGCGAGAAGTATTACGAAAGGTCGTGAGCGCGACATCGACGGGCAGCCGATCGCTCAGAATCTGCAGGGACGCAGGCAGGAGAAGGATCCCAGATATGAGCGCCTTGTGACGCTGCAGGCAGCTTTGGGAATCCGACGTAATGAGCTGAGGCATCTGGTTGGAGCGGACCTGATAAACAAAGGAAAAAGCTGCTATGTTCGCGTTCGTAGAGGCAAAGGGGGCAAAGAGCAGTACCAGTACATCCTTCCCAAGGATGTGGAAACCGTCAGGCAGATTTTTTCCGGTATCGGATCGGAACAGCGAGTCCTTTCGAATGAGGAAATAAACAACAAGATCAATTTACACAGTCTGAGGGCAAAACATGGGAAGGACTGCTACAACTATTATGCAGATATGATTGAGAGGGATCCGGCTGCCGCAGAGCAGCTTCGTGCGCTGCTTCTGCGGCGTTGGGATAAAGGGCATGAAAAACTAAAGAATGAGAACCCGAAGGCATGGGCTTTTCAAAGAGCCCGGTTTATCAGTGATATGGACGACAGGCCTTATAAGCTGCGCGGCGATAACCTCCGGAAGGCACAGGTACTGGGGCTTCCGGAAGAATACAACCGGCTTGCACTGATGCTGGTCTCAGTATTACATCTGAGCCACTGGAGGCTTGATGTGACTGCCACGAACTATCTGGTCCAGTAAAGCGACACCCGAGATTATTTGCACCCGTTACCGGGTGCTTTTTAAGTTGGTTTTGCAACACCCATAACCGGGTGCGATTCCTGCAGTATATGCACCTGTTACCGGGTGCGTTTTCTTTTATCATATACACCTATTACTGGGAGTGTTTTTTATAGCATTGCAGCTGTTTTATATCGTTTGTCTTCAATTAATCTTGTTAATCACACCCCATCTATACATTTTTTCACCAGTATTTCCCGTTTGGGCACAAAAAAATCCGTTTTTGACACGTTTTCGAGGAAATCCTATATATAGATAGTGAAGAAAAAAGGGAGGCGTTAAATGGCTCTGGGAAATAACAAAACCATGAAGGAGAGGAGGCGAGAAGATAATAAAGATTGGACATCAGAGAAGAACTGAAGAATGCACCGGTGCATTCTTCAGTTCCGGAAGGAATAATCAGATTGAAGAAAATGTTTAAGAGGAAGGCTTTTCGTGCTCGCCCTGGGCGCGCAGTTCAACAATTCTTAGCTTTTCCCTTAACTCATCGATCAATTCATCATACATTTTGATTTGCATGGAAGTGGCATCTTCGTCAGCCGGCACCATTGGAAGAGACCACTTGAATAGATTATACCTTTTTAATTCTGCCTCAGCTTCTTCGGTATTATGTGCCTGACTTAACCTGGTTTTATAAATATCGAGTGCGCTGTACCAAACTTTTAAGTATTTAACCAGTGCTTGAGCTCGCTCTGACTTGAACTGCAACGAGTAGATCCCGTTTTCATGGACCAAACTTAGATCATATAGTTTTTCAAGTTCAAACAGAGCATAAACAGCTCCCAGATACTCCGTTGAAACCGGATCTATCATTGCAAGAGGCTGAACTTCCAGCGCGGATGCGATCGCTTTAATCGTATCTGTCTTAGGCTTTCGATATCCGGCCTCATATTGACGGATCCTGTCGGCGGTAAGACCGACCTTATCTCCCAGTTCGGCCTGAGTAAGACCTCTTGCGAGCCGGATTTCCCTAATACGGGATCCTATCCTGCTGGCAGCTGTTTCTTCGATATGATCGATCGGATCCTGATCGATCGGGTTATTATTCATGGACATATTGCACCACCTTAGTCGAATAAAAGTAGGAACAGTATTATTCTATCACAAATGTTATGAACAAGCGCAAATTCCAGACGGAATAACACAATATAACACGAATAGTAACAAATATGCGCTTGACCATAACTATAATGCACTATATAATTAGCGTAACGTATCTGATACGAAAAGTAACTAGGAGGCTACGGAATGGAGAAAAATTTAGCAGAATACGGAGATATATTACGTCCGGAGGATGTACAGAAAATCCTTCATGTGGGGCGCAATACTGTTTACAGGTACCTGGCGGAAGGTACGATCAAATCAATCCGCATTGGTAATCAGTACAGGGTTCCCAAGCTGTACCTGATCGATTTTATCTATCCCGGTTCAGCGGCGGGGAAGGAGAAGATCGTATAATATGGGACGAAAAAAACAAGAAAAGGTAGAAAAGGCAGAAGCGGAAAAAAAGACGGACGGGCGCCGGGATAAGGGCGTGCAGGCCAAAAAGGGATGGTTGTATATTCTTTTGCCGCAAACAAAAGTGGAAGAGGGACAGAAAGTTTCATCGAAGAGATGGGTTGCAACGGGGCTGGCGGACACAGATAAAAACGTGGGAAAGGCTGTAGATATGCGTAAGTCGCGAATGTCTTCAAAGAACAAAGGACTTACCGACGATTCCAATGTTATGTTTGTGATGTATGTGGACCTCTACTTAGCAAGGAAAAAGAGAACGGTCGTTGATACGACTTACGCAGGTTACTTATACCGGAGCGTCAAAATAAAAGAATTCTTTAGAAAGCTTAAGCTGAAGGATATAACACAAGCGGATGTAGAACAGTTTCTGGATCATCTGTTTTCGGCGGACAAATGCCAGATGAGGACGGTGAAGGATATCAAAGTACTGTTCAACGGCATAATGGAGCAGGCTGTTAAAGATGGTCTGATCGCTGACAACCCGGTTAAAGATGCCATGATCAACAAATCATTGGCGCTGCGTAATGCAAAAGTAAAGGATGATGATGACTTCTTTAGTTACCGGGAAGCACAGTTATTCTTAGAAAGAGTCGAATCACATAAGCTTTATGAACTGTTTTTCGTCACTCTGTTTTTTGGCTTAAGGCGGGAGGAAGTGTTGGGACTTCGCTGGTCCAGCGTAGACTTTAAGGCGAAAACCTTGCGTGTAAATCATACGGTTACGGTAGGAACCAGGGTCAATCGCCTGAATGCCACTAAAACAGATACCAGCAACAGGACGTACCCGCTTACAGACGATCAGGTCAAAATGTTTGAGCATCTCAAGAAAGAGGAAATAAAGAACCGTGAACTGTTCGGGGAAGCATATAAAGATAACGATTATATTTTTAAGAATGAGGACGGAAGCCTCCACTATCCGGACTATCCGTCCAAGCAGTTCAAAAAAGTGATCAAAGAAAATCCGGATCTTCCGCAGCGCACTAAATTTCATGGACTGCGCACATCCTGTGTATCCATTCTTGTTCACGAGAACTTTGATGTAAAAGGGATCCAGAAATGGGTAGGGCACAAGGATATTAATACAACGCTGAAGATCTACGCCAAAGTCAAAGAAAAGGAAGCGAAGGAGGAGATCCTTCATGGAATGACAAGTATTATCAGACCTAAATCTTATGATTAATTTTCTTGCAGCTATTGTAAATCACAGAGAGTCCGTCGTTTATTATGGGGGTAAATGGGAAAAAGGTTGAACAAAGGTTGAACACGGCACAAAAACGGACGTAAAAGGGGCCTTCAGAACTGCCTTCGCAGGGACAAAAAAAGAACCGGAAAAGCCGATAAATACGGCATTTCCGGTTGCCCCTGCCAAGTAGTCGAGGCGACGGGATTCGAACCCACGACCTCTGCGTCCCGAACGCAGCGCTCTACCAAACTGAGCCACGCCTCGCAATAAGCAAAAATTATGATACCTAATTTGAGAACGAAAGTCAAGCACTATTTTGCATCATGCCATGTCGCGACGAATATCGCTTCGGGGCATGGCTTTTTTGCGTATTTTATTGTGCCCGCAGGGCTTTGCTAAACGTAACATTTTTCTGTCGTATACGTAGTATAATGTGGATATCGGTTTACGCCGCGCACCTTAATAGGCAGCCAGAGTTTTATTGTCAGTTAGATGGAAGGAATTTACAACATGAAAATATGGATAGCCCGCCACGGGCAGACGGACCTCAATTACGCAAAGAGAATGCAGGGGCGGACGGACGCACCGCTCAACAAAAAGGGAATCGCGCAGGCGAAGCGGTCCCGCCAAAATATCGGCGACGTCCATTTTGACGCCGTCTATTCAAGTCCCCTTCAGCGCGCAAAACTTACAGGTTCTATTATAGGGAATGTCGATATCAGCGAGGTCATCGTGGATGATCGTCTGATTGAGACGGATTTTGGCAGGTATGAGAAGAGCAAGTACTATCTGATGGGGCTTCCTATGATCGGCTATTGGCTGTTCCCGAAGATTTTCCCGGTGCCCGCCACGGTGGAGAGCATTGACTCGATGAAAGAGCGCGCGGCCTCATTCCTGCGGGAGCTTGAGACGCACGATTACGAGAACGTGCTGGTTGCCTGCCACGGCGGGATCATGCGTGCGCTGTGCGGCTATCTGGACGAGGCGCCGGACGGGCTTCGCTGGGAGCGCGCGAAGAACTGCGAGATCCGCGTGTATGAGTACAAGGACGGGAAGCACAGATTTGTAAAATCCTACAGCCTCGAGAAGTAAGAAGACGCCCTGCGGGCGGCGCCCGCGGTTACACCATCGGTTGAATTAAAAAAGGAGGGATCAGTGGTAATGTATACTTACGAAAACTATCTGGGAGAGCGAGACTCGATCACAATGGAGAAAGCTGCCGAGCTCTACGCAGAAATCTGCAGCGCTGTTGATCCGGAAAACGAGGACGACATGGAGATCCTGGGCGACTATCTGAAAGCCGCCGCCAAATATGCCGGCATACGGGCCGGGTGGAACCTGCTGTCGCGGGAGGAGAAGATGGAAACGGACGCAAACCGGACGGCATGCCACAACGGAGTGATCCTGCATCTCAATATTTTGGCCCGGTATCTGGCGTCCAAGGGGAAGAACACATCCTGGCGCGAGGAGCTGGGCGATGAGAAGGAGCACCGGAAGAAGATCGGAGATTTCGCTTGTTATGTGACTTGCATCGAGGGGCTTAACGCCCGCTGAAGAAAGGGGGCAGGTACGGAGATAAAGAGAACCGGCAGGGATACGGGATCTGTGAGCAGTGGTTTTATAGTCAGGTCGGTCCGCACTGGGGAATGCTATTGCGGAAAGTGCGGCAAAAGATTGATCGATGACAGCTACAACCGGAGCAAGCATGCGGAGCTGTGCGGCTTTGCAGTGGGCTCTGAGATGCCTCTGCGGGAGGGGATCGACCTGGGGTACCGCCTGGAGGGAACGGACGAGGGGGTGACCCTCAGCGTATGCCGGCCGCGGCTTAAGCCGATCCGGGGATTTTCGGACCGCTTTTACGGGGTGGAATGGGATACTTTGTGCGAGACCCGGTTTGGCGCCGGAACAAGGATTCCCGCTGTCACGAAGAACGAGACCGGGATGGAAGAGGACAGACTGCTGGATCTGATCAAGGAAGGTCACATTATTCCGATCAGCCCGGAGAAGGATTCCGAAGAGGTCCACAAAGTCTTTCCCGGCGTGATCGACTTGTATTCGCTGCAGATGTTTGACCACATCTACCGGAATAAGGGGTTTAGCTCTGAGCGGGTCCTCTCGGAGGAGGCAGAAGAGAAACTTCTTAGAAAGCTTCCGGGGGAGAAGGAGAGAGAGAATCTCGCAAAGATTCAGGAGGAAAGCGCGCAGTATGAAGCCGGGGCGGCAACCGGAAAGGTCCCGATTCTCGGAAACCTTTACAGGTACCGTGGGGAGCACTATATTTTGCATCTGGTGCTCTATGATAAAGGGGAACTGACAGTTCTTCTCTTCTCGAAAAATTATTGCGCGTGCAGCCGGAAAGTCAGCGTGAAGGAGCTCCTGAGGAAGGAGTACTGCCTGGTCGGAAGTACAAGATCCGTGATCAGGCGGTTCGATGAGATCTATCCGGAGTATCACCTGGCGCAGTACGCAGGGATGTCGGAGAATATTCTGTATCCGCTTCTTGCGGCGGACTATCACGTGGGAATTGAACTTGCGGCAAAATCCTGCGTGCCCTCGATCGCGGAGAACTACGAGGTGCTCTCTGAGATGAAGAGGGCCCCCGCACTGTACGGGAATCTCAAGAAGATGTTTGGGCTTCCGACCTCGGTGCTCCGCACAGTCTCGCGGGAGCAGGCCTGCGACGCCGTACTGGAGCGGATGAAGAGCATCTATGCCTACAATCCGGCATTTCTGCAGTTCGATGAATACACAGCGTCCATGATCGAGTTCTACACGAACGCCGCCATTGATCGCGTACCCATGAGATACGGAGTGGAAGGGATTGAGAACCTGACGGACCGGCAGATCCTGCAGATTCTCCGCTTTCTGAGAAATCATCCGGATGAGGGCCATTATTACTGCGACTACCTGAGCGCCTGCGCGCGGCTCGGGGAATATCTGTTCGGACTCGCACCGGACATCCCGATCAGGGAGGCACACGACCGCACGGTGGCGAGGATCGAGTTCATCCGCGACACAAGGATACGTGAAGGGTTCGCCAAAGCGGTCAGCTCGAAGGCGTACCGGGATCTGGCGACTTGCTTTACGCAGGAAGATGAAGAACGGTATGCGGACGATCCGTTTGTTGTGACAATTCCCACAGAGTGTGAAGATCTGTTTATAGAGAGCAGTAATATGCACAACTGCGTGAGAATCTATGTCGGCAGAGTTTCCGACAAAAGCACCAGAATCTATTTCCTGCGAAAAAAGGACAACCCGGATAAGAGTTACGGTACGCTGGAGGTGTCGGACGACGGAAAGGAGCTCTGGCAGGCCAAGGCTTTTGCCAACGGGAGGCTTCCCATGTACGCGCAGAGGTTTATTGTCAAGTGGTGTCGGGCCAAGGGGATCCGGATCAAAACCTGGGATATTTCGAACCAGGCGCAGAAAGGGGCGTAAAAGGCGGATTACTAAATCGCCTAACAATAAAACAAGGGTCTGTCGCATTGCGACAGACCCTTGTTGCATACAGAAACTGCAGCCCGCGCTGCGAGCCTTGAATCAGAAGGTATAGAAAGTCCCACAGTAGGGGCACTTGGTCGTCTCCCCCTTGATGCCGCTCAAAGTGGCGCCGCAGGAAGGGCACTTGCAGGAAACAGGCCGATTCGATTTAATGCCAAAGAGCCCCTGGATCTTCTCGATGGGTTCGGCCATGGACTCCGCTAAGGCGGCGGCTTCCTGCAGCATCTCCAGGTCAGATTTCTTCTGAATAGGAGTGCCGGTCACTACAGAGACGATGTTTGCCACCCAGTCATCGATATCGCTCTCCCACTCAAACTGGAAGCTCTCCAGGCCGGAATTAAAATAGACGTCGAGAGTGTAGATCATATGAGCCGGGTTGCTTTTTCTGACCTGGGGCTTTCCGTCCACCATCTTGATATCCGCCAGCGGGAAATATTTGGTTTCTTCTGTCTTACCGAACAAATTCTTCCGAAGAAGGATGAGATTCTTCGTGGTCAGGATCAGCTCGCCGTTGTTGAACATGGAGGAGAAGGGACCTCCGCTTCCGTAGCCGATCTTGCCGACTCTCAGTACTACTGCCTCGTCGGGGCCGAGTTTGAAGTCTTCTGCCATATACTGCCTCCGTTATTCGTTTTTTAAATCGTTGCATTACTTAATAATAGTTATTATACAACAACCGCGTTCAATTGTGCCCTAATTTGCCACACTGATGTCATTTGTCATTCGAACGGATTTTAGTATACTGGAAGAAGGAGCGTTAGCTTGCTATTCCCATTGTAGGAGGACATCCGTAATGAAGATTACTATAAGGCTTCTGGCAGGCATTGCCGCAGCGGGACTGGGACTTTCCTCAATCCTGTCTGTGAATGCGGCGGCGGGACAAGCCCCGGCCGCACAACGTATAGACATCTTGGAACAGAAGCCGGATGTACAAAATATAAATAACCTGGAACAGTCCCGCCTTTCCGCACAGACTATGGATGAAATGCTTTCTGGCGGTAGTTTCTGCGAGGGCGAAGCAATCGCAGTGGTCAGAGGGAGCGATGCGCCTGCGGGATTCGGCAATGCGGAGCTTGTGCTGAAACTGGGGGCAGATTCGGTAAACGGGGCCATTGAAACAGAAATAAAGAACGGCTCGTCGGCCGCGCAGCTGGCTCAGTTTCGACTGGTGAAAGAAGAGGGAGACGCGGCGAGGGACGATTCGGGGAATGATTTCTCCGTGTGGCAGGTCAGTGACAGAAACAAGACGGCCCAGGAACTTCTCGAGGAACTCTACGCAGACTCGGATGTAATCTATGCGGAACCGAATTATCTGGCTTATGCAGCAGAAGAAACCGAGGACACTGAGGCCGGGGAGTCGGAATCTGCGGAGGAGAATGAACCTGCCGGAGAGCCGGAACCTGCGGAAGAGAGTGACGCTGCAGCAGGCAGTACCTCTTCCGAGGAAAGTGCTTCCGCCGGAGAGACCGTTGACACAGAGCACGCCGCCTCGGAGGAGCCGGGGCAGGTGCCGTCTCAGCCGCAGGAAGAAGTTCCTTCTCTCGCGGATCTCAGCGCGATGCAGTGGGATCTTGCGGGCACTTCGGGCACCTATACAACGCCGCTGTCTCCGGAAGGCGGGTACAGTCTCGGCGTTCCCGGATGGAAAGAGGGACACAGGGATGTGAACGCGCCGGCGAACTCTTCCGGAACTATCTGTGTCATGGACTCGGGAATCGATACCGATCACCCGGATCTGCAGGGCGTGCTTTACGAGTTTACGCCGGAACAGCAGGCCAAATACGGGTGCGGCAAGTACGGCTACAATGCCAGCGGCGACGGGAGACCGCTCTCCGAACAAAAAGCGGTGACCTCCCACGGGACGCATGTGGCGGGCATCATCGCTGCAAACTGGGACGGCAAAGGCGTATCCGGCATAGCGCACGGTGCCAGGATCTTTTCGGTGAATGTTTTTGGCGGTAATGGGAATATACAGGAGACGACGGCCGTATTGAAAGGCTTTCAGTTCCTCATCGATTGTGCTCAGGAGGTAAATCTCAAGGCGGTCAACTGTTCCTGGGGGACGGTGCAGCCGCAGTTCGTCTTCAGCGCCGCGATCGAAGAACTGGGCAAAAAGGGCGTCAACACGGTGATCGCGTCGGGCAATCGATATTTGGACCTGGATGAGTCTATCGACCTGGGAAGCCAATCCCGCAGTGAATATGCGGTCGTCGTAAACGCTTCCCAAGGTGGCGGCGGGATGACGGATTTCTCCTGCTGGGGACAGGACAGCACGGATGTTTTTGCGCCGGGTGGGGCGATCCTCTCGACGGTGCCGCAGACCATTCTGATCGGAGAAAGCCAAAATATAGACGCCTATATCGACAACAGGCGTTTCTATCCCGAGACCTCCTCGGAGGAGAGCCTTCTGTCCGGAATAGAGCGGTTTGATTCGGATGAGCCGGGCGTGCTATTTTTTGACGCAAATCCGGCGATCGATGAGAATGCACATCGGATCGGAGAAATCAGCACGAACAGCGGATTTGACGACAAGCGCGCGATGGCGCTCAGGCTGGGGACGCTTCGCAAAGAGCAGCAGAAGGAGCACGGCGGCTTCAGCGCGGTCAACGGGTACGCGTACATGGCGATTCCGGTCGAGGCCGCGCAGGATGTGCGCTGGATCAGCGTCAAAACAGCGATGAGCGACGCCTATAAACCTCACGGGGGGATCGATTCGATCACCTGCAGAGACAAGGACGGGAATCCCGTCGAGATCGACTGCGCCTGCTCACCGGCGCTGGGGAAGGGGCTGGAGACTGGGGCGTTCTATACTTTTTACCAGTGCCAGTGGTCGGCGCTGAGCTTTAATGTGCAGGGGTATCTGGAGGCCTCCAATGAAGCGCACGAGCGGCTCGCGCGGGACATGACGGAGGAGGAGAGGAGAGAGCTTTCCTATAGCGGATTTGGGGAATACAGGGATCCCGGCGTCGTAGAGGGAGTCTATGAGTGGGAGAACGGCGATCAGAAGTATGTGATCGCGAGGATCGGAATCGGCAGGCTCACCGGGGATGCGAGACAGACGGAAGTCACAGATGAGACGGCGCTTTATATCGACAATGTGGCCGCCGGAGGAGATGACGCGTTTACGGGAAGTTACGCTTTTCAGTCCGGGACGTCGATGGCGGCGCCCGCCGTCACGGGCGCGCTGGCGGTGATCGCCGCGAAGGAGCCTGAGAGTGCCTCGCTGAGCGAGGAGGAGCTGGCGGAGGCGGCGCGCGCACGCGCGGCGCGGCTTATGGCTTGCGTCGACTACGACGAGGCGCTGGCGCCGCTGTGCCGCACGGGCGGCCGGGTCAACCTGCACGAGAAAACGGAGTTTACCGTAAAGGCGCCGCTCATTTCGAAGGCGACGGCGCAGCAGGACGGGACAATGATGGAACTAATGGTCGAAGGTTGGTATTTTGGCACGCAAGGGCGGGTCGCTGTCGACGACAGGGAGATCGAGGCACTTGCCTGGGAAGACGGAAAGGTGCGGGCGAATATCAGCGGCATTCCCAACGGGTCCCACGTGGTGAAGGTGACCAACGCGGACGGGGCCGTGTCGCGGGCGGTCTTCAGTGTGTCCGCAGAATCCTCGGAGGGGCGCAGGCTCTTTGAGAGCGAGCACAGCCTGCCTCTTCGCGAGCCCGCTTTTGTCGAGAGCAATTGTGACCGGATTTACGGCTCGATCGCGGCCTGCGGCGGGAAAATCTATGCGTTCGGGGTCTCGGCCAAGTACAGGATGCCGCAGGGATTGTGGGCTTACGATGTCAAGGAAGATGAGTGGACTCACGTCGCTCTGCCGGAAGAATTCGACTGGAATTCTTCGTACGGCGAAAACCAACTCGCCGCGGTGAGGGACAGGCTCTATCTGTATGGACAGAGGGCCGTGAAGGGCGAAGACGGATCGATCATGACCAAGGCCTGCCTGTGGCGCTATGAGCCCTACGGCGATTTCTGGGAAAAGCTGAATGTCGAGATGCCTTCTGCCAGCGCGGGGATTGTGGCCCTCGGGGACACTCTTATTGCAGTAGACAGCTATTACGCGGCGCCGGAGGACGGGGGCGAAGCGGGCGCGGATGAGGCGGCTGGGGAGGAACCGGCCGAAGATGATGCGCAGGGCGGTCTTGAGGATGAGTCGGACGAAGAAGAGCCGAAGGAGAATATGAAATTCTATAAAATCGATCCTTCAAGTCCCAGAGGGAATCCGGTGGATTCAGATTTTGCCTCCATATTCGACACAACCTGCGGAAAATTTGCGGCGACCGGGGACAAAATATACCTCTATCTGCAATTTAACTTTGATGCCGAGGAAGAGGTACATACAAATAATACGATTAAAGGAAAACTTCTGCGGGCTACATACGATGAGGCACAAAACCGATTTGTGACGGAAGATCTCACGGATGAACTGGAGAAGGCGCTCGGGCCGGACCTGCGAACTGCTTATGACAAGCAGAATGCGGGCGACGAGCCCGCGGAGCACTTTGCGATCGCGGGACTTAGGGACGGCCTTGCGATCATCGGTTCAGGAACGCCGGGCGAGGACGTGCACATTCTCTATGACGATGAGAAGGAAGCGGTGCTCTATGAGAGAGCTTCTTCTTACCATAAGGCGTTTGATCCGATCGCGGTGTACAGCGGCGATGAACTCTATGTCATTGGCTACAACACGACGGAGCCGGATGTGATGTACTTCCGGTCCGATCCGGTGAAGGGGAGGACTCAGGCGCCGGCTGCTCCGGAAGAGGCGGCGAGCCGCTCGCGGTATATGGGAATTGTGACGATCGCGCTGATCGCGGGAGTTGTGGTTGTGCTTGCTGTGGGGAAGAGGAAAAGGTGAAGGTGAAGCCGGCTGCCGTGGAAGACAGAATCATGAAGGTGAAGCCGGCTGCGGCGTGAAATGGGCGGCGCAAAGTGTACGGCGTGAAAGGAATTATATGGGTAAAACACCGTTAAATAATGAATTGAATCTGACTTTGCCGGAGGGATTTAAAGTACTGACGGGAGAGGAACTTAAGAAGTATCAATATTTTGAAGAGGCGCCCGGATTCTGCATTCGCGATGAAGAACGGCATATTATGATTGCCATCTCGTGGAGACAGGCCAATCCATTTGTGGCTATGCTGGCCGGGACGGCGGATATTGCCAGGAATATGGAGGCGAAGATCCGGAAGCCGATGAGCCGGTACGGGTACAAGCTTGAGGGCTTTATGAACAGGCAGATCGGCGGGAAGAGCGCCGACGGGTACAGATATACTTACAGTGTGCAGGACATCGGAATGCTGGGAGAAAGCCTGTCGGTCAAGAGCGGAAGTAATTTCTACTATATTCACTGCTATCTGAGGGAAGCGCTGCGGGAAGAGAGCCTGCGGGTGCTCGATGAGATTTTCGGTGCTGTGACCTGGGAGGGGTGAAGAACAAACCGATTTAAGGGTAATAATGAATCAAAAGGGGATTTCGCGAATATGCGAAGTCCCCTTTTAAATTTGAGAAAATTGCTGTTCGTCGGTGTCCTGGGCTGCCTTGGGCCCGGTATAAGCTGAGGACCTCCTACGGAATGGGAAAAGCTTGTTATTCGTCGGTGGTCCCTTGCCCGGGGCAAGCCGTAACAAGCTAAGAACAGCCCTACGGAATGGACAAAGTTTGCTATTCGTCGGTGTCCCCCGGCTGTGACAAGCCGGAACAAACTAAACACGCCCCTACGAAATGGACAAAGTTTGCTGCTCGTCGGTCACCCCTGGCCCGTGACAAGCCGGAACAAGCCAATCACCCTCCGACGATATAGAAAAAATTTGCTGCTCGTCGGTGTCCCCTGGTCGGAGACAAGCCGGCACAGGCCAACCACCCTCCAACGATATAGAAAAAATTAAGTGCTCGTCGGTGTCTCTGGCTGGAGACAAGCCGATCACCCTCCGACGATATGGAAAAAATTTGCTATTCGTCGGTGTCCCCGGGCTGCCTCAAGCCGGCACAAGGCAACCACCCCCCCGACGGTATAGTGATATTTTGGCAACCGTTGGTCACTCACAGCGCCACCGCCACGCCACACCGCCTCCATCCGCAAATATCCACAAAAAAGGCTCCCGGCCGAAGCCGGGAACCAAAAGAGATCATAATCAATCCTTGTCACAGTCCAGAATGTGTCAGAAGATACGTCCCCGTGACACACGAAATGTGTCAGAAGATACGTCCCCGTGACACACGTGACGCAAATCAGCGTCTGCTCTTGTCGTACGGGATACCTTCCGCCTTCGGGGCCCTGGAATTCTTGGAAGTGAGTGCCAGGACGATCAAGGAGATCAAGTAGGGCATCATGTTGTAGATGGAGCCCGGAATCTTCAGGGCTGCCAGGAACGGGAAGCCGCTGTAGACGTTGGACAGCGCGCGGAAGAATCCGAACAGCAGAGCTGCGCCCGCGATGTTGAGGGGCTTCCACTGGCCGAAGATCATAACCGCCAGAGCCAGGAAACCGAAGCCGGCGACGCCGGTCTCGAACTTCCACTCAGAGACGCCCGCCGTGATGTAGACGATGCCGCCCAGGCCGCCGAGGATACCGGAGATCAGGACGCCCGCCCAGCGCATCTTTGCGACGCTGATACCGACGGAATCCGCTGCAGCCGGGTGCTCGCCGCAAGCCATGAGGCGAAGGCCGAAACGTGTCTTGTACAGGATAAAGTGGGAGGCGAAGAGCAGGATCACGGCGACAAGCATGAACCAGTTGAACTGGAAGCCGCCGACGTTGACGATCAGAGCTTTTTTCGCCTGCACGTACTGGACCGTGGAGGAGACGTTGTCGGGGTTCTCCGCGACGTTGATGGACTTAACGATGACCGTTGCGAGAGCAGCGGCAAGCATGTTCATGGCAGTGCCGACCAGTGTCTGGTCTGCGCTGAAATTAATGCCCGCGACGCCCAGAAGGGTCGAGTAAATGAGGCCCATGAGCATGGAGGCCAGGATTACCAGCAGGACGATCACGAAAGCGGAAGTGCCTGCCGGGAGATATTTCATGACCAGAGCACCGCCAAGGGCTCCCATGACCATGATGCCTTCCAGGCCCAGGTTGATAACGCCCGAGTGTTCGGAGAAGCAGCCGCCGAGTGCGACCAGCATCAGAACGGATGCAAACAGCAGTGTGTACTGAATAAGCAGGATCATTTCTCGTCGCCTCCTTTCTTGCTGCCGTCCGCAGAGGCCGGCGTCTCAGTCTTGCCCGCAGCAGGCGTCTCGATCGGTACGTCGTTGCTGTTGGCAGTGTTTTTGCTGCGCTTTGCGATCTGCGTATTGATGAAATACCGGAAGAAAGCAACGAAGCCGCAGAGATAAATGATGATCGCGGAGATCAGGTCGGAGATCTGCGCCGGATAAACTGCTTTGTCCAGATAGGAACCGCCGCTCGTTATGTGCTGGATGAAGTACGAGGAGAAGATGGTTCCGATCGGGTGCAGGCCGCCCAGGAAGGTGGCTGCGATGCCGTTGAAACCCATGCCGGGAACGGAGGACTGTGTGACGCTCCACTGCTCGAAGCCCGACAGGAAGAGGAACGAAGCTCCCAGGCCTGCCAGTGCGCCGCCGATGGCCAGTGTCAAAATAGTGTTGGTCTTCTCTTTCATTCCGCTGTACTTGGCGGCTTCTTTGTTGAGTCCGGTGGCTCTGAGCTCATAGCCGAACACGGTCTTGTTGAGGACGACCCAGATCAGTACCGCGATCAGGACGGAAAGCGGGATCGCGATCGTGACGTATTTGTTGTTGCCGAAGATGGCGCCGAGTCCCATTGTGGGAAGGAGCGCGGAAGGGTTTTCCGCCGACAGCGCCAGTGTGTAAGGGCTCGCGGTCTCCTTGACCGGGGTGAGCGCCATATTGACGGTGTAGAGGCCGATCCAGTTGAGCATGATGCCCGAGATGACCTCATTGACGTTTCGGTAAGCCTTGAGAACGCCGACGGCCGCGCCGAAGACGGCACCCGCGACCATGGAGAGGAGCAGGCATACCGGCCAGGGCATCTTCCATACCAGGGCGGCATAGAGGCAGAGGCCTGCGCCGGCCACGTACTGTCCGGCCGCGCCGATATTGAACAGACCTGCGGAATAGCAGAACTGAACGGAGAGGGCGCACATCAGGAGAGGCGCTGTTTTGACAAGGGTGTTGCCAAAATATTTCATGGCCGCCTTGCCGCTTCCATAGGTGAGGAAGTTCTTGAGGATCGTGATAATGCCTTTCGTCGCCTGCGCGGGGTTGATGATGAGCAGGACGATGTAGCCGATCAGAAGCCCTGCGACGATGCAGACAAGCGAGGCGAGGAGCGTCTGAAAGCTCTGATTGCTCAGAAGCGATTTGTTGTTCTTTTTCATGCCGTGTGTCCCTCCTTCCTTGCGCCTGCCATGTACAGACCGAGTTCTTCACGGGTGGTCTTGGCCGGGTCGAACTCGCCGACGATCTCGCCCTCATACATTACAAGGATGCGGTCCGGGACGCCCAGGACCTCCTCGAGCTCGAGGGATACTAAAAGGACGGCCTTGCCGGCGTCTCTCTGGGCGATCAGCTGTCTGTGAATATACTCGATCGCGCCTACGTCAAGTCCTCGGGTGGGCTGAACCGCGATCAGAAGTTCGGGGTTCTTCTCCAGCTCACGGGCGATGATGGCCTTTTGCTGGTTGCCGCCGGACATGGAGCGGACGATCGTGACCGGGCCTTCGCCGCTTCGGACGTCGAACTGGTCGATCAGCTTCTCGGAGAAAGTGCGGATCTCGGGCTTTTTCAAAAAGCCCGCGGAGTTGCTGAAATCAGGAGAGAAATATCTCTGCAGGATCATGTTGTATTCCAGGGAATAATCCAGGACCAGGCCGTGTTTGTGACGGTCCTCCGGGATGTGGCTCAGGCCGCTGATGGAGCGCTCGCGGATGGAGCAGTTTGTAATATCTTTTCCTTTGAGCGTGATCTTGCCGCCGGCAAGGGGCTCAAGGCCGGAGAGGCCGTAGACCAGCTCGGACTGGCCGTTTCCGTCGATACCGGCGATGCAGACAATCTCGCCCGCGCGAACGGTGAAGCTCACATTGTTGACGGCCATCTTGGAGCCTCTCTTGGAGGCGACGGACATGTTCTCCACGCGCAGGACTTCTTCGCCGGGGTGAGCGGGCGTCTTGTCGACCTTGAGGCTGACGTCGCGGCCGACCATCATGCGGCTCAGCTCTTCCTGGGAGGTGTCCTTGATGTTGACCGTTCCGATGTATTTGCCGCGGCGAAGTACGCTGCAGCGGTCCGCAACGGTCATGATCTCGTTGAGCTTGTGGGAGATGAACAGGATCGATTTGCCCTCTTTCGAGAGGTTCTTCATGATCACCATGAGATCGTCGATCTCGGCGGGCGTCAGCACGGCGGTGGGCTCGTCGAAGATGAGGATCTCGTTGTCTCTGTAGAGCATCTTGAGGATTTCGGTACGCTGCTGCATACCGACGGTGATATCCTCTATTTTGGCGTCCAGGTCGACCTTGAGGCCGTACTTCTCGGACAGCTCCGTTACTTTCTTACGGGCTTCTTCTTTCTGCAGGACGCCGTATTTGGTGGTCTCGGCGCCGAGAATGATGTTGTCAAGAACGGTGAAGCACTGCACGAGCATGAAGTGCTGGTGGACCATTCCGATGCCCAGGTCGTTGGCGTCGTTGGGATTGTTGATCTTTACCTCCTTGCCGTCCTTCTTGATGACGCCCTCTTCGGGCTGGTACATGCCGAACAGCACGGACATCAGTGTGGATTTTCCGGCGCCGTTTTCCCCGAGCAGCGCGTGGATCTCGCCCTTCCTCAATTGCAGAGTGATATTGTCATTCGCAATGATTCCGGGAAATCTCTTTGTGATGTTCAGCATCTCAATTGCGTATTCAGACAAGATGGATTCCCCCCTTCCTCTCGGGAGTTTTACTCCCGTATGATTTGCTGTCATAGCGGTCTTGTGTTTCACACAAAATATTACTTTTATTTTAACAAGTTACAAAAAGAAAGGGAACAACATTTATTGTTGTTCCCTTAAATGATTATCGCCGATTATTGTCGGGGAAGTCCCCCTTGTGACGAATCAGTCGGTGCCTTGTTCCGGGCTGATTACTTGATATTGCCGAGGAATGTGACAGCGACAGTGTCAGCTGTGGGCTCTGCTGCGGATGCATCGACAGTGACCTTGACGCTTCCGTCTGCCAGAGACTTGACAAGTGCCTTGTAGTCATCCTGTGTGAAGCCGTCGTTCCAAACGGTGGACTCCATAGGAAGCTGTACATAGTTGAGAGTCGGATCGTCGCCGGAGACCATGCCCAGAGACTGGATCTGTCCCTTGTACTCATCCCACTTGCCGTCCTTGATGGCGGTGAGCAGAGTGTTGACGGTTGCGCCGAGACCCTTCATCGCGCTGGTGATGGTCATGCCTTCGCCATACTGGCCGTCTACGAGAGCCTTCTGGTCGACGTCGACGCCGATGAACTTGCCGCCTTCTTTGCCGGCTGCCTCAGCTGCGGAAGTGTAGATACCGCCGCCGCATGCGAAGACGACCTCTGTGCCGCCCTTGTACCATGTGTCCATAGCTGCTGTGATGTCAGCGTCGCCATAGAACTGGTTGCCGTATGCATAGTTGATGGTTACGTCTGTGAGACCAAGCTCCTTAGCTGCGTCGTTGGCGCCTGCCACGAAGCCGTAGCCGTAACGGATAACTGCGGGAACAGCCATGCCGCCGAGGAAGCCGAGCTTCTTATAGCCCATCTTGACAGCTGCGACACCTGCCATGTAGCCGGAAATCTCTTCCTGGTAAACTGCGCTGTACACGTTCTCCTGAGAGTAGGTGTCTGTGCCTGCTGCGGTGCACAGGTCATACTCGGAAACGTCCAGAGCTACGAACTTAACTTCCGGATAAGTCTCGGCAGCTGCCACGATCGCCTCTGCGAATGCGTAGCCGGGAAGTACCAGAACGTTGTAGCCGTCTGCAACGGCCTTATCGATCATGGCTTCACGCTCTGCGGTGGAGTCACCTTCAGGCTTGTAGTATGTGAAGTCGATGCCGTTGGCCTCTGTGAAAGCCTTGCATGCCTCATAAGTGGTCTGGTTGAAAGACTGGTCGGTGATATCGCCGTAGTCTGTTACCATAGCGACCTTCATGTCGCCGGCGGCAGCCTCACCTGCGTCGCCTGCTTCCTCGGTCTTAGCACTCTCGGATCCGCCTGAGCTGCTTGATCCGCCGCCGCATGCCAGGAGCGATACTGCTGTTACTGCTGCTACAAGAACAGCTAACAATCTCTTTTTCATTACTTATCCTCCTTTATCCGTTATGGATACGAACTTAAAAAAGCTACTAATATATTATAGTTGTTAATCCTGCAAATGTCGATATATAGGAATCATGAGTTCTGTACAATACTTCAAAGCATTTGGTAAAATATATATGATACAGCACTCAGGATACGGTGCATCTGGGACGGGGGTGCGTGGCAAAAGAGTGAGACCCGACAAGCAAGGAGAGACATAAAATGGGAATCGTAGTGATCGGAGCGGCCTTTGTGGATGTCAAGGGATATCCCCTCGCGCAGTATATTCCGGGCGGCCGCAACGTAGGGCGCGTGATGCAGGTGCATGGAGGCGTGGGCCGAAATGTCGTGGAAGATATCGCCAATGTGGAATTGCGGCCCACATTTGTGAGTGTGGTGGATGATACGGGCCTTAGCGACGACGTCGTGAGAAACCTGATCCGCCATAAGGTGGAGATCCGCTATGTGGCGCGAAGCCCGGAGGGGCTCGGCACCTGGCTGGCAATCTTCGACAACGACGGGGACGTGATCGCGTCGATCTCCAGGAGACCGGACCTGACCGCCATCGGGGAGATCCTCGATGAGCACGGGGACGAGATCTTCAGCGAGGCGGACAGTATCGTCGTAGAATTTGATATCGAGCAGCCGATCCTCAAGAGAGTGCTGGATCTCGCCCAGAAGCACGGGAAAGAAGTCTATACCGTGATCTCCAACATGGGCATTGCCATGAAGCGGCGCGATCTTTTGCAGAGAACTTCGGTTCTCGTCTGCAACGAGCAGGAGGCGGGGATGCTCTTCGCCGAGGACTATACGGGTATTTCGCCCCAGGATCTGGCGCAGATCATAGTCCGCAGGGCACGGCTCTCGGGAATCCCCCGGATTGTCGTGACGCTCGGAAGCCGGGGAGCCGTTTACGCGGACAGTGAAGGCGAAGCGGGAGTCTGTCCGGCACTTCGAGTGGACGTCGTGGACACGACGGGCGCGGGCGACGCCTTTTTCGCCGGGGTGGCGATCGGCCTCACCTACGGGAAGACGCTTGGTGATTCCTGTGTGATCGGAACGCGCCTCGCGGCTTCGGTGATCGCCTCGAGAGAAAACGTCTGTCCCAGATTCAGGCCGGAGGAATTCGGAATCGAATCACCTGCGGGAAACAGCAATAACAGACAGGAGGGTAACAGCAAATGAAAGACCAGAAAAACCGCATGGTCAACGAGAGGGACTTTAAACAGGATCCCAATTACGTGGCGCCGGACAAGGAGAAGGAGAAACTGATCTTACAGCTTGGGACTATGATCACGGACCGCTACCTTGTTAAATATTCAAGGACCATGAAAACGGATGATCCGGAGTACTGGGCGCTCGACGAGGTTCTCACGAAGGAGGAGGCGAAGTTCCTCCTGAGCTTTGGGAAGACCCGCGTGCCTTACGATATCGAAGATCTCGCGAAGATGAATAAGATGTCTTACGAGAAGACGAAGAAGATGGTGGACCACCTGGTGTGGGTGGGCCTCATCGAGATGACCCGTGAGAACCCGGATCACCACAAGCAGTACAACGTGCCGATCTTCGTGCCCGGCTCCGCGGAGTTCATGATGATGAACGACGAGCTGACGGCGCAGCATCCCAAACTGGCTACCTTCTTTAACCTGATGACCCAGATGCCGCTGGAGAATGTGACGCCCATGATCCCTCCGGGAGGCGCGGGAGTCGGTATGCATGTCATCCCCGTGGAGAAGGCCATCGAGAGCGAGAATATGTCCGCCAGCGTGGAGCACATCTCCCACTGGCTGAGCAAGTACGACAAGTATTCCGTCGGACAATGTACCTGCAGAAAGCAGCAGACCATGCGCGGCGAGGGCTCGGGCGAGATCAACGGCGAGTTCTGCATGGGCATGGGCGATATGGCGGAGTACTGCGTGGACAGAGGCATGGGCCGCTATATCTCTTATGAGGAGGCGCTGGAGATCCTGCAGAGGGCGGAGCGCCACGGTTTTGTCCACCAGATCACCAATATCGACGGCAGTGAGAAAATAGTGGCGATCTGCAACTGCGCGCCCGGCGTCTGCAACGCGCTCAGGACCAGCCAGCTCTACAACACGCCCAACATGTCCAGAAGCGCCTATCGGGCGCATGTGGACAAGCTCAAGTGCGTCGCCTGCGGAAAGTGCGTGGAAGTATGTCCGGTGGGCGCTGCCAAGCTCGGCCAGAAGCTGTGCACCAAGAAGGGTGAAGTGAAGTATCCGCTCACTCTTTTGCCCGATGAGACGGCGTGGAGCGCGGACCACTGGAATATCCATTACCGCGAAGACGCCAAGATCAACTGCTATGACACCGGCACGGCGCCCTGCAAGACGGCATGTCCCGCGCACCTGGCGGTGCAGGGCTATGTGAAGATGGCCGGAGAAGGCCGCTTCATGGACGCCTTAAAGCTCATCAAGCAGGACAACCCTTTCCCGGCGGTCTGCGGCGCGATCTGCAACAGGCGCTGCGAGGACGCCTGCACGAGAGGCACGGTGGACGATCCCATCGCCATCGACGAGATCAAAAAATTCATCGCCGACCAGGAACTGCACGCCGACAAGCGCTTCATCCCGATCTGCGAGAAGGACGACGGCGGCATGTGGGGACCCGACTACAAGATGGCGGTCATCGGCGCGGGCCCTGCCGGCATGACGGCGGCCTATTATCTGCGGACCCGCGGCTACGACGTCACCGTATTTGAGAAGGAGAGCCGTCCCGGCGGCATGCTGATGAACGGAATCCCGTCCTTCCGTCTGGAAAAAGATGTCATCGAGGCGGAGATCGACGTGCATCGCGAGATGGGCGTCGAGTTCAAGTGCGGCGTGGAAGTCGGAAAAGACATCACGATCAAGGACCTCAAGAGAGAGGGCTATAAGGCCTTCTATCTGGCCATCGGCCTGCAGGGCGGCCGGGGGACCGGCGTGCCCGGCGAGGACGCGGAAGGCGTCGAGTCCGGCGTCAGCTTCCTGGCGAGGACCAATCAGGATCACACGATCCGTCTGCAGGGCGACGTCGTCGTCATCGGCGGCGGTAACGTGGCTGTGGATGTGGCCCGCATGGCGGCCCGCGTCACGGACGGCAAAGTCACCATGCTCTGTCTCGAGAGCGAGAGCGAGATGCCCGCGGCGCGCGACGAAGTGGAAGAGGCCATCGCGGAAGGCGTCACGGTCATGAACGGCTGGGGTCCCAAGGAGATCCTGACAAAAGACGGCAAGGTGACGGGCATCGTTTTCAGAAAGTGCGTCTCCGTCTTTAATAAGGTCCATGTCTTTGAGCCCAAGTTTATGGAGGACAGCACGATCACGATCGAGTGCTCGAATGTCCTGGAGGCCATCGGCCAGTCCGCGCAGTGGGGAAAGCTTCTTGAAGGGACAAATGTGAAGCGTCACCTGAACGGCACGGTCAAGCACGATCCGCTGACCTTCGAGACCGGCGAGCCCGGCATCTTTGTGGGCGGCGACATCGCGCACGGCGCGCGCTTTGCCATCGACGCGATCGCGGACGGCAAGAAGGCCTGCGAGAGCATGCACCGCTACGTGCATCCCGGACAGTCCCAGACCATCGCCCGCGACAAGCGCGAGTTCATCGAGCTGGACAAAGACAATATCGTCATTGAATCTTTTGACACCGCAAAGAGACAGGTGCCCGGCAGAAAGCCCGGCAATCCGGTCGGCACTTTCGCGGACCTGCGCCTGCCCCTGACGGAAGAGCAGATCAAGACGGAAGCTTCCAGGTGCCTTGGATGCGGCGCCACCGTCGTAGACCTCAACCGCTGCATCGGCTGCGGCCTGTGCACGACGCGCTGCGAATTTGACGCGATCCACCTCAGCAGGGATATCCCCGAGGCTTCCAACATGGTGCGCTGCGAGGACAAGCTGCCCGTGGTGGCAAAATATGCAGCAGCCAGAGAGATGAAGATCATCAAAAAGAAACTGACGGCCCCGAAGGGAAAGAAGAGGCGCTGATTTCGACACCGAGGTCAAAAATAGGCACTGATTTCGATACACAGATTTCCATACATTGACTGGAAAGACGGAAATTTCCACAGTATTAGGAGGACATTCTTCCATGCTGTGGAAATTTTCCGTATTAAGAGAAAACGGTATTTCGATATAATGAAAACAGGTATAAAAGGCGGGCTTCTGATATGGGGGATACAGACAGGTGAAGAAGCAGTTTACAGATAACAGAGCCGCAAACATCCTGCTTATTTTGGGGCATAAATCGGGCGTCACGGTCGCATCCGTGGCCCAGAAGCTGGGCGTCAGCGAGCGGACTATAAGAAACGATATCCGTCAGCTCAACGAAGATCTGCGGGGCAGCGCCGTGATCGAGGGCAATCAAGGGCGGTACAGTTTGCGGATTTTTGATCCGGAGAAGTACAAGAAAGCTTTTGACAAAATATGCAATATCGACGGGGCTTTCGGCACGCCCAGAGGACGCCAGAACTATGTGTTCGGGGAACTCATGCGGGCGGATGCACCGATCCTTACGGATGAGCTCGCCTATGAGATGAATGTCGGCAGGACTACGCTGATCAGCGATCTCAAGAAACTCAGGGAGGAGATCGAGCCGTATGGCCTGAGCATTGTCGGAAAGACCAGCAAGGGAATGATTCTCCAAGGGAAAGAACTGGATATCCGGACTTATATATTGGAGCAGTGTTTTGACGCTCTGTATGAGGATTACCCTCTGGACCGGGATATCGAGGAACTGGTCAGGTCCGAAATAAGAAAGAAGGGATTTGAGAAGCAGGTGGGAAGACAGTTTGAGCGCTATCTGCTTCTGATGGTCGACCGCTTTCTCACCGGACACTATATCGGAAAGCTCACAGACGCCTACTACAACCTGACTGCCAACGGAGAGTTTTACAATGTGAACAGCCTGATCGACAGGATCGGCGGAACCATGCACGTGGACTTTCCGGTAGAAGAGAAATTATTTGCTTTTTTCCCATCGCGGGAATGCGCACGCCGGCGGACCTGGGAGCCGTGCAGGAGATGGAGCTCGACGCGACCATCGGACCGCTCTCCGAGAAGATCATGGCGCAGATCAAAGAAGAGCTGGACATTTCCATTGATCCCAAAGATTTTACGGAAGAATTTGCCTACCACCTCATGTTCATGCTCAACCGCCTCCGGTTCAAAATACACCAGCCGAACGCAATCCTGGAAGAATTAAAGACCAAGTATCCCCTGGCTTATGAGATGTCCGGCATTGCGGCCCGCGTCATTGAACGGGAATACGGGCTGGAAGTAAATCAGGACGAGAGAGGACACCTCGCTTCCTATTTCGGCGTATTTCTGGAAGAAAACAATATCGGGCAGCGCAGACCTTTCCGCATTGTTGTAATTTGCGGAACGGGGCGAGTCACGGCGAGGCTGATCAGTGTGCAGCTGAAGCGGATCGTGGACAGCCAGGTGCAGATCAAGACGATGTCGGACACGGCGGCCTCTCCGGAAGTGGTCGAGAACTACGACGTCATCCTGACCACGGTCGACCTGCCGTTCAAGACTGCCAGGCCGGTGATCCGAATTCGCGAGATCTTCGACGAGAAGGAGCTCAAGCAGAAGCTTGAAAAGGCGCGCTATTGGGACCGAGTAGACATCCCGGTTCTGGACGGCAATCAATATATCATGAGCAGCCTCCTGGACGAGAACAAGGTGTTCTTCTTCGAAAAAGGACGCTCCTATGAAGACGCTCTGGCGGAAATGACAGAGATTCTTTCGGATGAAGGATACATCGACGAAGGCTTCGGAGAGCGCCTCGCAGAGCGCGAAGCGAAGGGAACGATGGTGTTTGACAACGCGGTCGCGATCCCTCACGGAATCCAGACGGCCAACGACCGCATGCTGCTGGCAATGGGCATCTTCGAAGAAACCGTTCAGCACAAGGGACATGACGTCAGGATCATATTCTTCATGGCGCTGCCGGAGCAGTCGGACGTGGACGACATGCTGATGATCCGTGTCTATGATGAGCTTCTGGAGATATCCAGAAATCGCGAAATGCTGGACGCGATCGCCCGGACGCGGGACTATCAGGAATTGCTGCGGGTGTTGTATAAGTCGTGATGTGGCTGATTTTGAGACGTGGGTGGCGCCGGAGATATCTCCGGCGCCACTATTGCGTTAGGGTGGAAGAATGCAGGACTTGAGCGTCAGAATCGGGATGTCATAACCCGCTGCCTGAATTCTCTGCTATCTCCATCCCGTCTAAAAGATCTTCATCTGTACAGTCCAATACTGAACACGATTGCAATCAGAATTCTGATCCAGCCGGTAATAAATCTTGAAATTGTGACAGCTGCAATTCCCACCTGTGTAGTCTCCGGCTTAGCCTCTGTCATTCCAAGCCCCACGGGGATGAAGTCGCAGGCACATTGGCAATTGATAGCAAATAGTGCTGGAAGCGCCATCTCGGGAGGAATACTTCCTGCTGCGATCAGCTCACCTATAACTGTGGAAAACATTTGTGCCGCCATTGCTCCCGCTCCGAGAATTGCACTAAGGCCGGGAATGGAACAAATGATTCCTAGACCCATAAGGCCGGGAAGGCTTCCGCCCATCGGCTTTATCAGATCGGCCAGGAACTCTGTCAGGCCGGTGCCCTTACAAATTCCTATGAAGAGGGCTGCGAATCCCATGAAAGGAAGGATCATCTCAAGGCAAGTCCTGACAGCTTCTCTGGCAGACTGCTGAAAGAGGCTGATCACCTTACTGACCGTGAGTACCGGCTGAAGAATCTGTTCCAAGGGCCTTGCAGCACGGCATGTTTCCGTCTTCTTCGCGTTTGCGGCATAAGTGTCACTGCTTGTTTCCACCTTCTTCGCGTTCTCGACAAAGGCGTTACTGTCTTCCTCCGCCTCCGCGTCACAAACTGCACCGTCTGCCTCTGCCGCCGCCACACAAGCTGATGTAACAGCAGAGACATACAGATCCGGTGTCATATACTTTGCCAGCGGACCGCTCTTTCCGGTCGCAAGAATGTTGACGGTGGGAATTCCTTTGCCGGGATAGATGCCGCAGCGAAGCGTTCCGCCGCAGTCGATGATGGCCAGCGCCACTTCCTCATCCGGACAGGTCTCAAGATTTCCGTTAACCGCCGTCATCCCGGAGAGCTCGACAATCCTGGCCAACGGTTCGGGCTCCATGCCGCCGCCCGTCATGTACAGGACTATGTGGCGTTCCTCTGTGGGTGTGACGGTCACAGGGCCTCCGTAGCCGCCGTCTCCCCGCGTGATGGTGATTGCATGATAGCCGTGCTTGCTGCACGCATCCGCCGATGTCGTCTTCCCTACAGGTTTCTCTGTAGGTTCCTGCGCCGTCTTCGCTGCTAATTCTGCCGCTTTCTCTCCTTCCTTTTTTACCCACAGATCCACTTTTCTGTCCAAGCGGATCCCCTGTTTCTTCTCTACGCGCCGGGTGACCAGTTCTGTCACATAGCCGGAAATAAAGTTGGCAAGGAGTCCCGCCGCCATGTAGCGGATCGCAAGAGGAAACAAATCGAGATCTTTTGCCATGACGCCGTTTGCGATTCCCAGCCACAGGAACAGCTCCGCCGGATTTATGTGCTGGAATACGCCGCTGTTGGTGTGGCAGTGGTAGCTCGCTGAGGCAAAATAAGCCGGCTTGCAGCGCTCCGGTAAATATCTTCCCATAGAGATCGCCATGGGGTTTCCAAGTACGATCGCCGACAAAAACGGAAGGAGCATATAGCGAAGGATGGCATTGGAGCCGCATTTCGCCGCAAGCCGCTCGACCCTTGCCCGTCCGATCAGACTGGTCGCCGCATTGAGCATAATAAGAAAAAGAAATAATTCCGGCAAAAGCTCCGTGATCCATGTAACAAGCTGTCCCGCCCCCGATTTAACGATTTCCTGAATACCGTTTATCAAAATCATAAAGAACCTCCCTGCCTTCATTATAAAGCAGGGAGAGCTGAATATTTGATAAAAATGCAGTTTTCCTGTTTAAGTGGGATTTATACTATGCGGCGGCAATCAGACATAATGCTGAACGAATGCCGCAGAGGACACCTTTTTTCCACCCCATGGAAATCCCCCGTACTAATCCTTTTTCCGCGACACGGAAATCCCCCGTACTAAACCATTTCCATCGCGGCGGAATTCGCGGAATTAAAGGGAGGCTCCTTTTTTATTAAGATACAACCATCAAAGGAAACAACAAAGAAAACAACAAAGGAACAACAACACAAAACAGCACAAAGGAAAACAAGAACTTATAAAAAAGGAGGAAAAGCAAAATGGCAAACTGGTTAAATCTTGAAGGCAAAGTTGTGGCGGTAACGGGCGGCGCTTCCGGAATCGGAAAGCACATCGCAAGCACACTCGTTGCTGCAGGAGCGGACACGGTGGTCATCGACATGAACGCCAAGACAGGCGAGGTCGTTGACGGAGCTTACCAGGTACAGTGCAATGTCACGGATCCTGAGAGCGTAAAGGCGATGATGGCTGAGATCCTTGCAAAGTACGGACACATCGACGCGATCGTCAACAACGCGGGCATCAATCTTCCCCGTCTTCTGGTAGATGTCAAGGGCGAGAAGCCGCAGTACGAACTGGACGTCGCATCTTTTGACAAGATGTTCGCAGTTAATGTAAAGGGACTTTTCCTCTGCGCACAGGCGGCAGCGAGAGAGATGGTTAAGCAGGGACACGGCGTTATCGTGAACATGTCCTCCGAATCGGGCAAGGAAGGTTCCCAGGGACAGAGCGCATACTCCGCCACTAAGGGCGCGGTTGACAGCTTCACCCGCAGCTGGGCAAAGGAACTTGGCAAATATAACATCCGCGTGGTCGCGGTAGCGCCCGGCATCATGGAAGCGACCGGACTTCGGACACCGGCATACAACGAGGCGCTTGCCTACACGAGAGGCGTAAAGCCTGAAGAGCTCTCTACGGATTACACCAAGGTCATTCCGATCGGCCGCGACGGCAAACTCGACGAAGTCGGCGATTTCGTAGCATACCTCGTATCGGACAGAGCAAGCTACATCACCGGAACAACGCTGAACATTTCCGGCGGCAAGTCCAGAGGGTGATCGGCTAAGGACCCGGAACAGAAAACCATCAAATACTACGGAGGTGAGATATGCTGGCAATCTTGATCGTCATGGGAATTGCTTTTTTGCTGCAGGGACTGTTCGGCTTCTTGCAGATGAAGCATCTGACAAATGAATTCCTGAAGCTCAGAAGAAAAGGAAAAGTTGCTTTCGGAAGAAAGTCGGGAGGCTTCAGGGCAGGAGCGGTCGTAATGTTCCTGATCGATGACGACGGGATCGTACAGGAAGCAAAAAAGCTCGAAGGTACGACTGCATTTGCAAGGGTAAAGCCCCTGGAAGGTTTTGAGGGCAGATATATAGGGAGCCTGACGCAGGCGGACGGCCCCGATCGCCACAAAAACCTCTGCAAAGCAATTGAGGACGCAGCGCTCACCTACCGAAAATATGCGGCAGGCGAAACAATAGAAGAGACGCCGACGCCGGGTCTTCTTGCAAAGACAGAACTCGCAGTCGGGAGCCTGCTGGATAAAACAAGAAAAAAAGCAGCAGTTCGATGAGAACACTTAAAACTTTGTTTATCAAGAAAGGCGGAACAATATGGATTTCTTAGTAAAATTTGCATCGGCATTCATGAGTGTATTCCAGGCAGGCGGAGAAAACTTCGTAAGCTGGGTAACCGGTATCATCCCCACGATCCTGATGCTCCTGGTCATGATGAACGCGGTCATCGCCCTGATCGGAGATGAGAGAATCGAAGTCATCGCAAGAGTCTGCACCAGCAACCCGATCCTGCGCTACGCGGTACTTCCCTGGGTCAGCGCATTCATGCTCGGCAACCCGATGGCCCTCTCCATGGGCAAGTTCATGCCGGAGTTCTACAAGCCCAGCTACTACGCAGCGGCAAGTTACCACTGCCACACGAACAGCGGTATTTTCCCTCACATCAATCCTTCCGAGATCATGATCTACCTCGGAATTGCACAGGGACTTACTTCACTCGGACTTGATTCCACACCCCTGGCACTTCGCTACATGCTGGTCGGCTTCATCGCCAACTTCATCTCCGGCTGGGCGACAGACTTCACGACTGCTTTCGTACAGAAGCAGCAGGGCATCAAGCTGAGCAAAGAGCTCAAGACAAGAGCATAAGAACAATAATTTGGCAAAAAAGAGAGAGCGCTGATTGAAAGAAAGAGCGCATTGATCAAAACAGAGAGCACTTATTGAAACGAAAAAAGTACCTATCCAGAGCAGAGGAGGAAAATAAAATGGCAGAATATCGCGCAATTCGTGTAGAAAAAGGTTCAGGCGGTTTTGGAGGCCCTCTTACGATCCAGGGCACAGAGCAGAGAAATAAAGTTATGTATATCACAGGCGGCGGCGTCGCTCCCGAGATCCTTGAGAAGATCGTAGAGCTGTCCGGACTGGAGCCCGTAAACGGCTTCAAGACCAGCTGCCCCGAGGACCAGCTGGCTCTGGTGATCATCGACTGCGGCGGCACACTTCGCTGCGGACTGTATCCCAAGAAGCGCATCCCCACCATCAACATCAACCCTGTAGGAAAGGCCGGCCCGCTGGCCCAGTTCATCAAGGAAGACATCTACGTCTCCGGCGTCACAAACGCGAACATCAGCCTTGCGGACGCTTCCGCAGCTCCGGCTCAGGAAGCACCGGCTCAGGAAGCTGAGGCACCCGCAGAGGAGAAGAAGGGAATCGACACCAGCAAGAAGCTCTCCGAGCAGATGGCTGAGTCCGGCAACGCAAGCGTTCTGGCAAAGATCGGCCTCGGCGCAGGTAAAGTCGTAGCGACCTTCAACCAGGCGGCCCGCGACGCGGTGCAGACCTGCATCGGCACACTGCTTCCCTTCATGGCATTCGTATCCATGCTGATCGGTATCATCAACGGAACAGGCTTCGGCACATTCTTCTCAACCCTGCTGCAGCCCCTGCTCGGCAACATCTTCGGACTCCTAGTCCTCGGAATCGTGTGCTCGATCCCCGGCCTGTCCGCGATCCTTGGCCCCGGCGCTGTTATCTCCCAGATCCTCGGTTCCATCATGGGCGCTGAGATCGCAGCCGGAAGGATCTCCCCCCACCTTGCACTGGTCGGCCTGTTCGCACTGAACTGCCACGCAGCCTGCGACTTCATCCCTGTAGGCCTTGGCCTTGCAGAAGCTGAGACAGAGACCGTTGAGGTCGGTGTTGTATCCGTCATGTACTCCCGCTTCATCACAAGCTGGATCCGCATCCTGCTCGCAATCGTCTTCAGCATCGGACTTTACGCGGCAGCATAATCAGAAATTCTAACCAAATCTAACCATTAGGAGGGTAATAAAATGAAGGTCATTTATGAGAATAAGGTCAAAGCAAGCGGTATTGCGGTAGAAGAGTTTAAAGAGGCAGGAATGTTCATCATCTTCGGCGAGAATGCGCCCGAGGAGATCAAGGACTACTGCTACAGCGTAAGCGTCAATCCCATTAACGGCGAGATCGCCGCAGGCCAGTACGTTGACATCGACGGCCAGGAATATAAGATCACCTGCGTCGGCTATGAGGCGCCCATCACACTCAAGGGCCTTGGCCACTGCACATTCAACTTCAGCGGCGCGACGGAGGCAGAGCTTCCCGGCACCATCTATGTAGAGGCAAAGCCCATGCCGGAGATTAAGATCGGCTCTGTGATCAGGATCATCGAGAAGTGATATAAGTTAATTCCCCTATAATCCCCATATTAAAAGTGAACCGGAAAAGAGTCAGGAGGATGTCCCCTGGCTCTTTTCCGTGGTGGGGGGAAATAGTATAATTTTACAGGAATGCAAAAAAAATCAGTGTTTTGACACGGAGAAAACCGACTCACAAAGGGAGCGATCAGATATGCACGAGATGGGAATCATTCTTCACATGGCAAATATGCTGGACGAGACGGCAAAAGAGCAGAACCTCACGAAGATCGGCTCTGTGACCTTGGAAGTGGGAGAGGTCTCAGGCATTATGACAGATCTGTTTGTGGACTGCTGGAATTATTTCAAGGTCAAGCATCCTGTCCTTGCGGAGTCTGAACTGAAACTTGTGACGATCCCTGCGGTGACCTTCTGCGGAAACTGCGGGAAGACCTACGAAACTGTGAAATATGGCAAGGAATGTCCGTATTGTCACAGTGGAGAGACCTGGCTGGTAGACGGTAATCAATGCGTGATCAAGGAGATTGAGGCTGAGAGCGCGGAATAAGGTGGGACCGATCAAAGAAAAAGGCCGCTGCAACTACTGAGAAAAATCAGTAATTGCAGCGGCTGTTTCTTATTCAAACAAGAACTTGATCCTGAACACCGGCTTCTCCTTCTCACCGCAGATGTAGAAAGAGTCTTCCGACGCGGCGCACCCGATCTTCATAACATCGCCCAGTTGTGCTTCTCCGATGTGCTCGGAGGAGAGTTCCCGGAGCCTGCGGCTGCGCATCTCAGAAGGCATATTATCTACTGCAATGTCGTAGTATCTGGCGTTATTCATGTGCCCGTTGAGATCGACGAAGCTGTAGGGGACTGTGAAAGAGATGGAATCATTGGGCTCCTGACGGCGGATCCTTCCGGGAAGGGGAAGTTCGTTTCCTGTTACAGTCTCCTTTATGAAGATGTCATGGCTCTCAGGGAAGATGATCCCGCGGGTCGCCTGATCGATCAGCACCCAGAGGGAGACCGCCTCGAAAAGCACGATCCCGCCGGTGTCCACAAGGCGGAAATATCTGGGAAAATACAGATGCATCGTTTTACCCGGCCAGGAGAGAAGAGTGACCTTCTCGTCATATTCCGGAAGCCGGTGAAAGACCGCGCGGTACTGCGTCACAGCCCACAGAAGTCCCTGATCCAGCGTCTTGTCCCGGGTCACCCCAAGATCGATCGTGTGAGCGATCGCAGCCTCCTGCAGACGCGTGAACAGCGAGGACAGGCGCAGACTACGGGACATATCCACATCAGAGGAAAGGACCTGGAAATCCTGTCTGTATATCTTCATAATCAGAACCTCCGGTTGATCCGCTTATCGAAGGCATTCACAACATCGCCGAATGTGGACATTTTAGACCACTGCCTCTGCGGGATCTTGACATCGAATCTCGCCTCGAGCCGGCAGATGATCATAGTAAAGCCCATGGAGTCGATGGCTGTGTCTGTATTGATAACGGTATCCTCGTAGAGCGGCTGACCCTCCATATCGGGGACGCACTCGTAGATTACTTCTCTGCAGGTTTCAACAATTTTGCTTCGATCCATGGCGCAGATATCCTTTCAGTTGCAAGTCAATATGTGTCAGTTATTCATGCGGCATAATCATTATATCCGCAATCCGGAGTTCTGTCATGTATGCGCTGTCAACGGGATCACTCCTGTATCGTGTAAGCGGAGATATCGAACAGGGACTCATCCACTTCACCGTCAATAGATCCGACCGTATAGAGCGAATCGCCGACATAAGCGGCGGATTCGATCACCGGCGCCGCCGTGTAGCAGTACGCAAGGGATCCGTCTTCGGCAAAATAGAAAACGGTCTCGGGGCTGTATTCCGTCTGCGGATAGACCTCTGCCGGGAAAGAAGCGCCTTCAATCTCGCGGTCTTCTTCGACCTGGTCTGTCCTCACAGACGCCATCCGCATTTCGGAGAAGAGGTCATCCATCAGAAGGATGTTGTCATTCGTGACACTCAGAGGAAGATCCGTGACATAGTTTCCGGTCTTTTTGTCCGGATAGAGGTTGTACACTTTGCCGTCCTTGATAAAGGTGACTAAGGTGCTCTCCGCTCCGGCGACTTTCGTCGTTCTGGCGGAGTAGTAAACGCCATCCTTAGCGTATACATCATAATCCTGTACTGTGTTAAGGGCGTCCAGACGGCGCTGGTAGCGGAGGTGAGCTCCGGCGACGGGATCGATGCCGTCCAAAATATAGTCGAGTTTGGTCTTGTTGGCTTCTTCGGCAGCCGCCATCTGTTCCTTAACTTCATCGATGGTGAGAAGCGTATAGCTTGAGGTGTCCGCCTTTTCCTGCGCGTAGATCAGCAGCATATCGCCGGTCCCGTAGATGTCCAGTTCTATGACGCCGCCCCTGGCATTGCCCCCGGTGACGGTTCCATCTGCCAGCGAGAGATTGAAGGCTCCATCTTCGGAAGACCAGGAAGTAATGTCGATGGTGTCGCCCATTAACGTTAAGGAGCCGGTCCCTTCTGCCAAAAGGCTCATGGTGGACTCGATCTCCATCTCCGTGGAACTGACGGTATAGCCTTCATTCCGCACGGCGAAGATAGTGTATTCACCTTCAACGGGAAGATCCGATACAGTGTACTTATCGGCGATCTCTTCCGCCTGCGTGGGCTGTTCGGGAACAGCTACTTCGGCTTTCTGCGCTTCTCCGGAAACTTCCGGCTGTGCCGGATCTTCCGCGTCTGCATTCGCGTCCGCCGCTTCTGCCGGAGCGGCTTCCGCCTCCTGTTTGCTCTCCTCTGTAGTTACTTCAGCGGGCTTTTCCGGGCCCGTGGAGGAAGAACCTCCGCCGCAGCTGCATAGCGAAGCCGCGAGGACTGCTGCAAGTATCAGTGACATTAGTTTTCTCATAATCTCTGTGCCCTCCTTTTCATCAGGACAGTGGCCGCAGCCACATATGAAAAACAACAAGTATGACTGACTATGCGAGCTGTATTTTGTAAAAGGCCCATGCGTATATGGACCGATTTACGGACAATGGATTTCCCAGCGCTTTACCTTGCCTGTCGCGGTGCGGGGCAGCGGCTTGTCCGTGAACAGGATCTCACTGAGCTGCTGTCCGCGCGGAAGCTGAGACATAGCGCCGCGCAGTTCTTCCTGTACCACCGAGCGCGACAGTTCCCGCATCTCTTCGGGCCATGTGGACGACTCTTTGTCTACGAGCAGAAGGACCGGTTTTCCGTTCCTCTCAAGAACGGTGAAATCGCGTCCGGGAAGAGCGGTCATAATGCGCGCTTCATACTCGGGAAGAAAGATCTTGGTGCCGTCGGCGAGTACCAGGATCTCCTTTTTCCTGCCGATAACATGGAGCCTGCCGTTTTCATCCCATTTCCCGATATCGCCGGTGAAGAGGAGATTTCCCTTCAGGACTGCTGCGGTGTCTTCCGGATGCTTGTAGTAGCCCTTCATCATGCAGCTCGGCGACGAGATGAGGATCTCTCCGTCAGAGGCCAGCGCCACAGTATCTTCAGGGCAGACTTCCAATGCGAACGGGTCAAAAGAGGGACTGCCCGGCACGCTGATCGCGACGCCGGAGCTTGTCTCCGTCAGCCCGTAACCGAAACTGACCTGTACGCCCTGCTGTACCGCGCTGTTTAACAGCTGGGGAGAGCAGTCTCCGGCTCCCACGAGAACGAGACGGAGTTCGCTGTTCATCAGTTTGTGCTGCACGAGGAAACTCAGAAGAAGCGGAACGGCAGAGAGGACCGTCGGCTTGTAGAATTCGAAGTCCATAGTATAGTACCTTGCGCCCCGACCAAGAGCTACAGCCGCGCCGCATTCCATTCCCCACAGGAGGCCGCACACGAAGCCGAACACATGGTTCAGTGGAAGCATGCACAGCAGTGTGTCGTCCTGAGAGAGAGGAAGCATACAGCTCCCATTATAAGCAGCTGCCAAAAGACTCCGGTCTGTCAGGACGACAGCCTTGCTGCTTGCCGTGGTGCCGGAAGTAAAGAAGAGGATGTCGCTGCCCTCGACAGAAGGATCGGCGGCCTCTGCCCGCGGCGTGATCCCGTCAGTGAGATAAGGAGTCAGCTCTTCCACCAGATCCGGATCGCTGCTCCAGAGAATATCGATGTCCGTCTGCCGGATCTGCTCCTGCAAAAGAGTGTCGGCGGCGTTCTCATCCAGAAGAACGGTCTGCAGCCCTGCTACAGCGGAAGCGAAGATCGTCTCGACACAGTCGAGGGAGCCGTCGCACAGAACGCCGAGACAGGTCATTCCGAAAGCGCGCATCTCTTCAGCGCGTGCGAACACAGACGCCGCGAAATCGGCTCTGCTCTTCTTTACAGGCGTACCGTCTTCTTCATAAATAAGAAGCGTCCGGTCAGGATCATTATGCGCGAAGAATCTGAGGGCCTCCGCGAAACTATTAAATTTAGGGGGAAATACTTTAGTCTTCATAGGTCAAGTATAGCATTCTTTAACAAAGAATGTGCAAAAATGCATCAAATGTTAATGAATATTTAACAATTTGGCGGTATACTAGTATTAATACGACTGCTTGGGAAGCAGAAAAACCAGTTTAATAATGAAAGGTAGAGCAAAATGGACAAGAACATCAGGATCTGTATCATCGGCGGAGGCCCGGCAGGCCTCTCCGCAGGAATGTATCTGGAGCAGAAGGGTTACGAGAACTACACCATCCTCGAGAAGAACGACCGCGTCGGCGGCAAGTGCTGGTCTCCGTACTACAACGGACGCCGCTATGAGATGGGCGCGATCATGGGCGTTCCGTCCTACTACGCGGTACACGATGTCGAAGAGTTCTGCGGCATCACCCACGACGGCCCGAAGCTCAACCGCAACTACAAGAACAGACTGGGCCAGGTCATAGAGCCCTTTGAGCCCAAAAAGAATATCAAGAAGATCCCGCGTCTTCTCAAGATGAAGAAGCAGCTCAAGAAATTCGGCGAGCTCCTTGAGACCAAGTATAAGGGATATGATATCAACGGCCACCGCGGTGTAGCGGAAGGACGCTATGAAGGATTCTCCGCAGCCAGTGCCAAAAGAGAGCCGGTCAGCGGCGTCAACCCCAACCTCAAGGATCTGGCGCTTCCCTTCAAGAAATTCTGCGAGATCAACGGCGTAGAGCTGGTGCAGGACATCTGGATCGGTCCCTTCACGTCCTTCGGCTATGGATATTTTGACGAGATCCCCGCGGCTTATGTCCTGAAGTATCTGGATTTCCAGACCTGCATGAACTTCGTCAAGATCAACCTCTGGACATGGAAGAACGGAACGCAGTTCATCTGGGAGTCCCTGAACGACCATCTCAGGAACCCGGCCAGACTTAACAGCAAGATCGACAAGGTCGAGAGAAAAGACGGCAAGGTCTATGTGACCGTGAACGGCGAAGTTGAGGAATATGACAAGATCATCGTCACTTCCCCTCTCTATGTGCCCCGGAAAGAGAACAGAGACGACGGACTGGTCGGCATGGTGGACTATTTTGACGCGCGCACGGACGAGAAGAAGCTCTTCTCCCAGATCGAGTACGAGCGCTATGACGTGCTGGCCGTCGAGACCAAGCCGGAAGACCATCCCGAGATCTCCTACTATGTATTCGACAACATGGTTCCCAAGAGACTGGGCCATCTGATGGTCTACTATCGCCGCTGGAGAGACACGGTGGACCAGGTCATCACGACCTATGCGCTCCGCAAACACAAGAAAATGGAAGAGGTTCCCTATGAAAAGTGCAGAGCCAGAGTTCTCAAGGACCTGGAGGTCATGGGCAACCCCGCTACCAATGTCGTAAACGAGTGGAGCGTCTACTACTTCCCGCACGTGTTCACAAACGCCTACAAGGACGGCTGGTATGACAAAGTAGAGGCTATGCAGGGCAAGTACGACACCTACTACGCAGGCGAGATCATGAGCTTCGGCGATATGGACGAGACCTGCGAGTACTCCCGCGAGCTGGTGGAGAGATTCTTCTGATCTGTCAATGGCGGACCTGAGGAGATTCTTTCACAGTGAATGACATCACAGGAGACAACCGATTATGAAATTTTACAAAGATCATTATGACGTGATCGTGATCGGAGGGGCCCTGGCGGGCCTCTCCTCCGCGCTCATGCTGGCCGATAAGGGGCTGGATGTGCTCGTGCTCGAGCGCCACAACCTGCCCGGCGGCATTGCCACGAGCTTTGTCCGCGGCGGTATAGAGATCGAGGCGGCGCTTCACGAGATGATGTCCATAGGTCCGAAGAACAACCGTCTCAAGGTAGGCAAGTTCTTCGACGACATGGGCGTCGATATTGACTGGCTGCAGGTGCCGGAATGTTACCACGCCAGCCTTCCCGGCCTGGAAGTCACCCTGCACCCGGGCCTGGAGCGTTTTTCCCGCGAGATCGACGAGCAGGTGCCGGGCACCTATGACAAAGTATTGAAACTCCTGAAGCTCTGCGACACGGTCTTTAACAGCGTCAACGAGCTCTCTATTCATCCCATGAGCAAGCCGCAGATGCTCCTTAAGCACGAGGCGTTCGTCAAGACGGCGGGCTATTCCACCAAGGAAGTGCTCGACACCTTTGACCTGCCGCAGAAGGCGCTGGATCTTCTGGCGCCCTACTGGATCTATGTCGGCAGCGGTTTCTCGGATCTTCCCTTCACCATCTACTCCGTGCTGATGGCGGATTACGTGGGCTACGGCTCCATGATCCCCAAAAAGCTCAGCCATGAGATGAGCCTGAAGATGGCGGAGCGCGCCGAAGAGATGGGCGTGCAGATCGAGTATCGCCAGCATGTGGACAAGATCCTGGTGGAGAACGGGCGGGCCTACGGCGTGCGCACGGCGCGCGGCGACGAGATCCACGCGGACTACGTGATCTCCTCCGCTTATCCCAACAAGGTATACACCAGTATGATCGAGCCTCTGCGCGAAGTGCCGGCAGAAGCCACCAAGATGGTCAACGGCAGGCGCCTGTCGCTGACTGCCTTCTCGGTCATCCTGATCCTGGACAAGCCGGCCGAGGAGCTGAATATTAAAGATTACAGCATCTTCCGCGGCGACACCATGGACACGGACGTGCTCTATGAGAACCTGGCGGGCCTTGGCCCTTACAGATATCTGACCTGCATCTGCCACAATTACGGCAATCCCGGCGTGACGCCGGAGGGCACCTGCTCCTTCAGCGTGACGGTGCTCCCGCGCGTGGACGGCTGGAAGACCGTCAAGGCGGAAGATTATGACCGCGTCAAGCACGAAGTGGCGAAGCAGCTGATCGACGATATGTCGGACTATTTTGGCGTCAACCTCCTGGACCATGTGCTGGAGTGCGTCATCGAGACGCCCATGACCATAGCCCACTACACAGGGGCCTGGAACGGCTGCATCTACGGCTACGCGCACACCATGGAAGACCACATCGTCGCAAGGCTGCAGACGGCGGAAGCGGAGCGCTTCATAGAGGGGCTTGAGTTTGCGGGCGCCCACGCCATCTCCGGAGACGGCATGGGACCGGCGGTGACCAACGGACGAAAAGCCGCCAAGAACATACTGGATGACATTGCGGCGAGAAAGGAGGCAAACTGATGAAAGTCAAAAATTTCTTAGCGGACGTCAGGGGAGCCTCCCGCGTCACGGCGGCGCGCATGATGGCGTTTGACGCCGCTTCGCCCGCGCTCACGGACGTGGACCCGATCGGAAATGTCTCGAGAGAGTGGCACCCCGGCCCGATCGAACTTGTGGTAACCGGGATCAACCCCGCCTGCAAGACGGCCAAGACTATCCGCTTCGAGCGCACGGACGGCAAAAAATTGCCCTTCTTCTATGCGGGACAGTACATTGTGCTCGACTTCAAGATCGGCGAGAGCCTGATCTCCAGGCCGTATTCCATTTCTTCTGCGCCTTATGAGGCCAGGGCGGATAAGCCCTTCGTGGAGATCACGGTCAGAAGATCCAAGGGCGACGGCTTTATCTGCGACTATGTCAACGATGAGCTTAAAGTTGGCGATATTTTGACAGGGACCATGGGACTGGGGCAGTTCTACTACGAGCCGCTGCGCGATGCAAAGCATGTGGTGGCACTGGCCGGCGGCGTCGGCATCACGCCTTTTGCCTCCATGGCCAAGGAAGTGGTGAACGGGACGCTGGACATCGACCTGACGATCCTCTACGGATCGGCCTCCTCGGACGATATCGTCATGAAGGAGGAGCTGGAAGCGCTGGACGGAGCCTGCGACAAGCTGCACATCGTGCATGTGCTCAGCGGCGACGAGCCCGGCTGGACCGGCGAGAAAGGGTTCCTGACGGCGGAACTCATCAAAAAGTATTCGGCGGAGGATACTACGTACTTTATCTGCGGGCCGCAGGTGATGTACACCTTTCTGCGCGGCGAGGTGGCAAAGCTGGACGTTCCTGCGAGGCGCGTGCGCTTTGAGGTCTTCGGGCAGGTCAAAGACATCGCTGTCTATGAGGGCTATCCCCGCGATCTGCGCGATGAGACTTTCGAGCTCACAGTGGTACGGGGCATCAGTGAGGTGCGGATTCCCGCCAAGGCATGCGAGAGCATCGTAGTGGCGCTTGAGCGCGCCGGCATCCGGATCGAGACAGGCTGCCGCAGCGGTGAATGCGGATTCTGCAGGACCAAAGTTATTTCGGGAAATTATTTCGTCTGCCCGGAAGGGGACGGAAGAAGAGAAGCGGACAAAGACTTTAATTACGTGCATGCCTGCGCGGCTTATCCGCTTTCGGATATGAAGATTAAGATACCGATTATGTGAAAAGGGGTCGGTTCCGGCGAGTGACAAGGGGACGTATCAGCTGATACGTCCCCTTGTCACATCTCACATTTTTCAGTTCGTCTGCTCCGTCGGATAATCCGATTTACCGGTAACCGCTCTCTTAATGATCTTAAACCCTCTGTTCAGCGCATAAGGCCCTACACACTTCATCATCTCCTCCGCCGTGTGCATGTCCGCCGCGTGCGGAATGTCGCGGCTAAGGTGAATGGCGTCGAACTGGCAGCGCGTCGTGCACAGGCCGCAGCCGATGCACTGGTTGAGGTCGACGATGGTGGCGCCGCACTTGAGGCACCTGCCGGCCTCTGTCTTGACCTGCTCCTCGGTGAGCGGCATACGAAGGTCGTCGAAAGTTTCTGCCGCCTTGCCGGGCTTGAACCCGGGTGCCTGTCTGGAAGCGTTGTCATAGGACTCGATCCGTACGTCGCTCCGGTCGAGCTCGATGAACTCGCGCAGGTCGCGCCCGATGGTCAGGGACTGGCCGGGGTGCACGAAGCGGTTGATGGAGACCATGCCCTCCTTGCCGTCTGCGATGGCGTCGATGGCAAATTTCGCGCCGTGATAGATGTCGCCGCCGACGAAGATGTCGGGCTCATTGGTCTGGAAAGTGGTCGGGTTGGCCATGACCGTTCCGTTGCCTCGCAGCTGCACGTTGGTGCCTTCGAGCAGGTCTCCCCAGTCGGCGGACTGCCCGATGGCCATTAAAATATTGCTGCATGGAATGGTGATCGTCTCATTCTCGTCATAGACAGGTGCGAAGCGGTGCTGACTGTCGAAGACGGAGACACACTTCTTAAAGACAATCGCGGTGACTTTGCCGTTCTCCGAGAGTACTTCTTTCGGGCCCCATCCGTTCATGATGGTGATGCCTTCTTCTTCCACTTCCTCGATCTCATCCTTGGCAGCAGGCATTTCCTCGCGGGACTCAAGACAGAGCATCGTTACTTTTCCGTCGGTCACGCGAAGCGCGGTGCGGGCCACATCGGCCGCCACATTGCCGCCGCCGACTACGACGACGTCGCCGCTAAGCTTCACAGAAGGATCCTGGTTCACACGGCGAAGGAAATCCACGCCCGTGACAACGCCCTCTGCGGACTCACCGGGCACGCCGGCCAGCCGGCCGCCCTGCAGGCCGATGGCGATGTAGAAAGCCTTGAAGCCGCGCTCGCGCAGTTCCTGAATCGTCACATCTTTGCCGACCTCTACGCCGCACTCTATTTTGGCGCCCATTCTCTCGATGATCTCGATCTCGGCCTGTACGATCTCCTTCTCCAGACGGAAGGACGGGATTCCGTTCATCAGCATGCCGCCGGGGCGCTTCTCGCGCTCAAAGACGGTGACGGGATAACCTTCCGTGCGCAGGTAATAAGCGGCGGAGAGGCCCGCCGGGCCTGCGCCGATGATCGCGATGGGATAGTCGTCCCACTGATTTCCTTCTCCGTTTTCGCAGACGGGCAGGTATCTCGCAAGTATTTCTGCGGTTTCCTGTTCGCTCTTGCCGCGGAGAAGATCCAGCTCGCGCAGAGCAAGGAACTTCTTGATCTCGTCGATGGCGACGGGGGCGTCCACAAGGCCGCGCGTGCAGCGGTCCTCGCAGCGGCGGTTGCAGATGGCGCCGCAGACTGCCGGGAAAGGATTGTCCTGGCGGATGAGTGCCAGCGCCTCCTCGTAGCGCCCTTCGGCGGCCATCCGGATATAGCCCTGGACGGCCAGATGCGCGGGACATGCCGTCTTGCAGGGGGATGTGCCGGTATCGTAGCAGCCTATCTTATTGTGGTCGCGGTAATCGGGATCCCACTTGTCTTCGCCCCAGATGTGGTCATCGGGCAGTTCATGCATGGGATATTTCACCTTGCTGCCGTCCGCCTTACACAGCTTCTGGCCCAGCTTTGCCGCGCCGGCGGGACATACTTCCACGCACTTGCCGCAGGCGACGCATTTGGCCGGATCCACGTGGGCGCGGTACGCGCTGCGAGACATGTTGGGCGTGTTGAAGAGTTGGGAGGTGCGCAAGCCGTAGCAGCTGCCCGGCGAGCAGTTGCAGATGCCGACGATTCGGTTTGGGCCGTCCAGGTTCGTGATCTGGTGGACATAGCCCTTGCGCTCGGCGCGCTCCAGGATCTCCTTGACTTCTTCTTTGCTGATGTACTTGGCGTCCTTGCCGGAAGTTACGAGGAACTCCGCAATGTCGCCGACGCCGATGCACATGTGGCCCTCGATGTCGCCCACGCCTTCGCCGCGGATGCGCTGCGCCTTTCGACATGCGCAGACCATGGAGCAGAAGGTGTCATACTTGTCAATCCAGTGGGACAGGTGCTCCACGCTCACGGAGGTGGAGGAGGTGTCGATGGCCTTTTCCACGGGGATGACATGCATGCCGATGCCCGCGCCTCCTGGAGGGACGAGCTTGGCGGCTAGCTCCAGGGGCTCCTGGGGAGCCAGGTTGAACATGGTCGCGACTTCCGGATGCAGATCGGGGAGCGTCTTGTGCTCGACCATGTACTCGCCGGAGCCGACGACCCACTTGGGCACCAGATACTGGATGTGGTGGTCTTCGTTGTCGCGATTCTGCTCCAAAATACCGATCCACAGCAGGTGGTCGATGATCTTCTGGGCCTTCTTAACGCTGATGTGGTTGCGCTTCGCCAGTTCGGCGGTGGTCAGCCCCACGCGGCGCTTCTTGAAACTGAGCAGGAAAGCGACCTCGCGCTTTGTCAGCAGCCGGTCCAGGATCCAGAAATCCATGTGGTTTTCGTGCATCCCGCCCGGGAGCTTCCTGGGGATATTATCGGTGATCATTCTCGCAAGCTTCATCACCATCTTGCGCTTGACCGGGTCGTCGCAGTGATGGTCTTTGATCGGATAATCTCTTTCATTGACATGTATTCTCGGATTTACCTCTTTGGGCATTGCGGAACCTCCTTGTTATGACTGAAGTTGTATATGTATTTATTGTACCAAATTGCGGTGCCGTAAAGAATTTTTTTTGCCTGCTGCCGGGGAAAACTTGGAAAGTGTCGGGCATAGTAAACAACCGGTTGTTTGAAGGGAGTAAGACGCACAGGTACAATTATGGATACTAGCGAGGAAAAGGAGGAGGCGTTTATAAGGTCAGAAAGGTGGTGAGTACAAGTGATGAGAGGATTTTTGATCAAAACGAAATGGTCAAACGGATACTATTGTTCAAAATGCGGGAAATTATTGCCGAACGACCGATACAACATGGAGAAGCACAGTGCGATCTGCTGGAAGAGACCGCTTTATGAAGCGGATATTTTGGAAGAGTATTTTAATGAGGTATATACAATTGAGGATCAACACAAAAAGATCATTGTTACCGTAAACTATCCTTACGTGGAAACACTTCCTGATCATGATGACAGCATTGCCGCTGTTAAATGGAGAACAGTATACAAATTTAGCTTTTATAATGGGAAAAACGGGAGCGGTATCTGCTCCAAAGAGGGGAATGACATACCAGGCAGAATAATGAGCCGGATCCGGGAGGGAGAGATCATTCCGGGAATGGAAGAGGAAGCTGCTCAGATCATTCACAGGGCCTTCCCGGAGGTGCTGGCTGTATATGATCTGAGAATGTTTTCCTATATTTGCACACACAAAGGATTTCGTTATTGCGAGGTTTTGCCGGAGAAAGAGGAGAAAGCGCTTTTAAAGCTTCAGCCCGGAGATCATTCTTCAAAAACCGAAATAAAAGACATGGAAGATAATATGTTCTCTTTGCAGGCCAAGGTTTACCGATACAGCAAGGAGACTTATATTCTCAGAGTCACAGCACAGTGGAAAGGAGAGAACACAGTATTTTTATTTTCGCGCGGATATGCGGCGTGCAGCGACTTTTCCCGGGTGGAGGGATTTCTTGAGAGAAGCTGTCGGATGACGGAGAGCTCGAGAAAAGCAGCAGCCTTTTTTGACAAAATATATCCCGAACGTCTTTTGTCGCAGTATATGAAGTATTCCGACAATATTCTGGTCCCGCTGATAGCTCCGGATTATCACAAGGGAATGGAACTTGCGGCTAAATCGGGAACTGCATTACTTGCGGAGAATATGCGGAGCCTTCAGTATTTTGACTGGACACCTTCCTGTTATGATAATCTGAAGGATCTGTTCGGACTTCCGACCAGGGTGCTCAGAAAGCTGAGCAGGGAATGCATTACAGATGAGAATATCGAAAGGCTGGAAGAAGTATTCCGGTACAATCCGGAATTTCTCAATTTTGAGGTCATCACGCCGTCCATGATGGAGTACTTCCTCACAGTTAATGTGACACACAGCGACCTGCCCGGCATTGCAGGCAAGCTGACAGATGAGCAGCAGATCCGGATTCTGAGATTTCTGTCCAAACATCCGGAGGATGGTCAGGCTTACTGCGATTATTTGCAAATTTGCGAAGTTTTGGAAGAGTATGTGTTTGGACTTACGCCGACGATCCCAATCGAGCAGGCGCGGCTTGAGGCTCTGAATGAAGTCAGAAATCTGGAAGATATTGAGCGTGATACACGATTCAGAATCATGACGCAGAGTCCGTATTATTTGAAACTCACAACGTTTATGACTTCGGAAGACAAGGAAATATTTAAAGATGACGATTTCGTGGTGATCGCGCCTCGTCAGCCAAGGGATTTGTTTATAGAAGGCCTTAATATGCATAACTGTGTAAGTATGTACATAAGCAGAGTGGCGCAAGGAGATTCCGACATCTATTTTTTGAGGAAGAAAGAAGCGCCGGGCAAAAGCTTCGGAACTCTGGAGGTGAGGCCTGATGGGAAAGGGAATCGGCGGCTGTCACAGGCTAAAGCGTTCGCCAATGGACGCCTCCCGGGGTCAGCGCAGAAGTATCTGGCAAAGTGGTGCAGAATTAAGAAGATCATCCCGGATGCTCTTGATCTAATATTGGCGGCTTAATTTTGCGGCTGCGGTCAGTTGGGATCCTGTTCCATCTGATCGCAGCCGGAATAATATATAGAAGGAAGCACGAAATATGTGGTAAATTGGACTGAGAAAAACAACTCGGGAGATCAACTATGAGAAATCGCGTCCTATTATTGTCGTTACTAATCATATTGGCTGTGACCGCTGCGATCCCTGTACGGGCTTCTGAAAAAGAGAAAGGGACAAACAAGGGGACAGAAACTTCGGAGGGACAGGCAGTGCAGACTGAAGAGCCCGACCCTTCATCAGCGCTCAAAGTCACGGCGATCGATTTCGGCGACGACGGCTGGGGAGACGGCACGATGATCGAGAGTGCCGGGGAATGCATGCTGATGGACACCTTTATGCCGGAATGTGAGGACGAACTCAAGGAATTTCTGATCGACAACGGATATACGGAGTTTTCTATCTATCTTTCCCACTATCATGCGGATCACTTCTGCAACATCCGGCCCATCATGTGGGACGACCGCTTTAAAGTCACTGCCGTCTATCTGCCGGATGACGGATATCTGTGGCCTACCGACGAGGACTATGGGGCTGAGATCGGCTGGTTCATGAGCATAGACAGAGGAATACGGGAACTTGCCGCGGAGAAGAAGATCCCGCTGACGGTCCTTCATCCGGGAGACAGTTTTCGGGTCGGAGACGCCCTGGTGGAGATCCTGTACGGCACCACTTATGAAAATGAGGACCATAATCCCGCCTACATAAACAACAATTCCCTGGTGGCGCGCATCACGGGAGGCGGGATCCGGTATCTGACCTGTGGCGATATAGAAGAAATCATAGAGAAAGAGATTCTCGAGAAGGGAATCGACGTATCCGCCGACCTGTACAAGATGAGCCATCACGGCGGTCCTACCAGCAACAGCTATAAATTTCTTGAGGCGGTCAATCCGTCCTTCGCTTTCTTTAACAGCACGGAGGATTCGCCGGACCATTTCGCCCGCGAATGGGCGTCGGGACCTGCTGCAGACATGATGGACTTTGCCAATGTACACAGTTCCCGCTACAACGGAAATATTACTTACACGGCCAGGGACGGCGTGATCACGGTTCGCGCTGACAGGAACGTTGTTCCGAAGATCACGACCTGCAAGGCGCCCGGTTCGATTGGATTGTGCATGGTATTTCAGCAGTTCAACGATCAGCAGGAGCCTTTGGAAACAGAAAAAATGAAGGCAGCCGCGGAGGCAGCTGCCGGAAAGAGCGGATTATTGCCGGCTGTGTACAGATGACTTTATGAATGAAAAAAGGGGGTGTTGCATCTCGCT
>DGWK01000029.1:0-13619 GCA_002395235.1 Lachnospiraceae bacterium UBA4260
CTGCTCCGTAATTTGCTTGGTTTTTTGTTCGTTCTGAAAATATTCTGTAAGGCCGTTCTTAAACGATTCGTCCCGGCCTTTTTAAAGGAATATATTCAGGGTTGCATTTCTGTTAAGTTGTCATATATTCGATTTTATTGGTATTTCGGATGCCTGTCTGGCAGGCTGTCCGTGTCGCTTTGTTTCATCAGCAACTCTGATATCATATCTCAGATTAATCAGCTTGTCAACACTTTTTTAAGAAAAACTTTTAAATTCTTTTAAGTCATCTTTACGATTGTGTTAACTTTTTGTGCCTCTCTCTCAGCGGCGAATCTTATATTAGCACTCCATTATACTAAATGCAAGCACTATTTTTGTTTTTTTAATCTTTTTTCCGGGCTCATCCAACCCTATTCCATAATGAAGGCTGCCGCCCTAAGAATAATTCTTAGTGCGACAGCCCCGTTGAATAGTTACATCTTCTATGCTTTCACAAAATACCGCAAAATAGCGTCCGCCAGATACAGGATCACGGCCCCCTCAGCAAATCCCCCGAATACCCCCAGTATGTTATCCAGGGTTTTGATCACCGGGAGCCTGGCGAATAAGTGGATCGACGAAAAGATAAAGTGAAAGATTCCATAAGCACTGACTACAACGATCAGGAGCACGATGCCGATCAGCGCAGAGGACACGTTCCCCGATGAGTAGTTCGCGGCAAGGCCTGACGCCAGGTTATAGCAGATGGCGGCGCAGAGCAGCGTAAGCACCGAACTGAGCGACTTGACAAGTCCCTGTTCCGCCCCCCTCTTAATGAAGTAAGCCCATACCAATATTCCGATTATAATAAGGATCCAGAAAGTACGGCTCATTTATCCACTCCTTTACCGCAATCCAATAGAATCGTTCTCATTTCCTGCGCTTTTACCGCAGCTTAATCGAATCAATCTCATTTTCCGTGACCGCCGCAAGACCTCCCAGGCGCCAGGACGGGATCAGGACTTTGACGGTTCTGTCAAAGCCTCCGCCAAAGATCTCTCTCCCGTTCAGTGTGAAGATCTGCATTGACTGTTCGTTATTAATATATATTCTGTCTCCACTGATCTGGATATCGTCAAATACCATGGTGAAGCCTACGCTGCCCGCTTTTTTGCCGTTGCGGCCGTAGATGTCGAGCCTGTAAAGGTTTTCCCTGGTGAGATCCGTGAACAGGAGGGCTATGCGCCCACCGCTCGCAAAGATTCCCTGCATGTCCTCCGTGAGCATATTGTTGAAGCTATTCTGCGGCTCCACGGAGCTCGTGTCAAAAACGACAAGGCGCGAGTCGGACGCGGCGGCGCACGCTTTGTTCCCCATAAACCTTATATAAGGAAAGACTTCGTTAGTATATTCGAAGTTGCCCACCAGATGCTGGTCGTAATCCTGCCCCTCTTTGCCGAAATTGTAAAAGCTCAGGTTGGAGATCACTTCCGCATCTTTCATAAGAAGGCTGGAGACGCAGACTTTTTTGCCGTCCGGTGAGACAGCCACATCCATCGGATAGCCGTTCTCCTGCATGGAGCGGATAAAATACGCGACCTCTTTTCCTTCTTTCGAGTACAGCCTGATCCAGGTCTTGCTCTTGTCGTCCAGAATCGCCGCCACTCCTCCGCTCTCCGAGGCGGATACCTTGTGGATGGGAAGGCTGGTGCTGACCGTATACAGCTGTTTCTTCGTGTTCATCACGTAGATGGTCGTCCCGCCGTAGTCGGCGATCGCGGCGACGTCACCGCTCATACTTATGATCGGCTGATCCATCTCATAGGTGATGTTCCACTTGACGCGGCCGTTTGTATCCGCGCAGGCGGCGCCGTTTGGCCCGTACTGGAGCACGTACCCGTCGAAGTTCACGCAGACCGCCCCTTCTTCCGCGACGAAATCCCTTATCTTTGTGATCTCAGCGCGGCTGTAGCGCCTGGTACTGAAAAACAGCGCGACCAGAAGGACCACTATGATCAGGATCACGACGCCGAACAGGCGGTACGCCCGGATCCTGCTCCGGTGCCTGTCGATCTGTTCCGCATAGCTCAGGCCTTTTTCGTCGTCCCTGCGGCCCGGCAGAAAGCGGCGGAGACGGGAAATCCCGCCTTTTTCTTTGGAAGGCTGCGCTCCTCTTCCGCCATCTTCTTCCTTCTCGCGCTGCGCCTCTCCGCGGCCGGACTGTTTTCCCTGCTCCGAAGTCTTGTCAATGTCTCTCCCCATCAGCAGGCTGTCGTCCGGGACCGGAGGCCCCGAGCGCTCCCTCAGTTCCTCCGGCATTACCTTTGTCTTCTGGTCCACCACCGAGGCAGAGTTTTCCTGCTCCCCGCGTCCCTTTATATTTTCTGTAATTCCGTTCTTTCCAGACTGATCCGGAAACTGTTCAACTTTAGCCATTTATCCTCTGTTACCTGCAGACTGGGAAGCGATAGATCGTCGTGGAAACATAATCCCTGCCGGGGCCGAATACAGACTGTGCGAAGTTTGCGTGATGTACGTTGTCCGGGAAGAACTGTGTCTCCAGCGCAAAGCCCGATTTAGGGCCGTAGGTACGCCCGTTCTTGCCGCCCTCGGCCGTCATGCCGTTGGCCGTATAGAACTGCATGCCGGGCACATCGGTGAGTACCTGCATGACGCGTCCGCTTGCGGGATCACACACTTCGCCCGCCACAAGAAGGGTCCCGTCTCCTTTATAGCCGTCGATCACGAAGTTGTGGTCGTACCCGCCTCCGAACTTCATCTGCTCTTCCTCCGAGCCGATGTCCCTTCCGATGGGCTTGGGCTGCGTGAAATCGAGCGCGGTTCCCTTTACGGGCACGATCTCTCCCGTGGGGATCAGCGCGGCGTCCACCTTAGTTGTATTACTGCAACAGAATCTTGCGACCTGATCGAGAATGCTTCCGCTGTCCTCCCCTGCCAGGTTGAAATAGGAGTGGTTCGTCATGTTGATGACTGTCTTCTTGTCCGACGTGACCTTGTAATCGATCCGCAGATCCTCATCGGTCAGGGAATAAGTAATGATAAAGTCCCTGTTTCCCGGGAACCCGGCGTCTCCGTCCGGAAGGCTGATCGAGAAAGAAACGCAGTTGTCTCCGATCTCCGCGGCAAAAAATCTCTTATAGAACAGCTTATCGGAGTGGAGGTTATTGTTTCTCTCGTTTACGGGAAGATGGTACTCCTCCCCGTCGATAACGAAAGAGGCACCTGCAATACGGTTGGCGCTGGGGCCGACGATCGCACCGAAGCAGCTGGGGTTTTCCAGATAGTGCTCCACGTCGTCGTAGCCCAGGACGATATCTTTCATTTTGCCTTCCCGGTCCGGCGTCTCAAGACGTACCAGCACCGCGCCCAGGTCCGACACCGCCGCGCAAAGGCGCTGCGTCCGGATTATGTACAGCGAAACTTCCGTTCCGTCACTGAGTCTGCCAAAATATTCCTTCGTAACGCTCATTCCTCTCTCCTTTCCTGCAGGGTTCCCCTGCGTGATTGCCGCCGCATGCCGCAGCATCTTCCTTTATAACTCTGTTCTTCCCTCAAGAGCTCTCAGAAGTGTCACCTCGTCAATGTACTCCAGGTCGCCGCCCACGGGCACGCCGCTGGCTATGCGGGTCACCTTGATGCCGGCCGGCTTGATGAGCTTGCTGATATACATGGCCGTCGTCTCGCCTTCCAGGCTGGAGTTGGTGGCAATGATCACTTCGGAGACTTCTTCCTCGCTAAGTCTCGCGATCAGTTCCTTGAGTTTGATATCACCGGGTCCGATTCCCAGCATGGGTGAGATCGCGCCGTGCAGGACATGATATACGCCCTTGTATTTTCCTGTCTTTTCATAAGCCGCCAGGTCCCTCGAATTCTCCACCACCATGATGGTCTTATGGTCTCTGCGGGGATTGCCGCAGATCGGGCAGACCTCCTCATCCGTGAGGTTCTGGCACACCTTGCAGTAGGTCACGTGCTCCTTGGCATTTACGATCGTATCCGCCAGATGCTTCACCCTTGCCGGCGACATCCCGATTATATAAAAAGCGAGGCGCTGTGCCGATTTGTTTCCAATTCCGGGCAGCGCCGCCAGTTCATCGATGAGTTTATTAATATATCCGCTGTATAGTTCCACTTGACTCAGACTCTCTCTATAAGTCCGGCACACAAATGTGCCGGACTCCGCAATTGTTTCTTCTTAGATATAAAATCAGAAGTATAAGATCAGAAGCCGCCCAGCCCGCCGAAGAGCTTCTCGCTCTCGGCATCGACCTGCTTCATCGCTTCGCCCACCGCGGCAATGATCAGGTCCTGGAGCATCTCCACGTCGTCGGGATCCACCGCGTCCGGGGAAATAGTGAGGGACTTCAGCTCTTTTTTGCCGCTGACAACTACCTCTACGGCGCCGCCGCCGGAAGCTGCCTTGAACTCCATCTCCTCGAGTGCCTTCTTATTCTCTTCCATCTGGCGCTGCATTCTCTGCGCCTGTTTCATAAGGTTGTTCATGTTGCCGGGCATGCCGCCCTGGAAACCGCCTCTTCTTGCCATCTTCTATTCCTCCTCTATTTTCATAGTCACCATATCGGATAAATCAACGTAATTGTCCGTGAATTTCTGACCCTTGTCAAGTGCCTTGTATTCTATTTCGACATCCTTGCCCGAGCACTGCCGCAGGAAGTAGCGCAGCCGGTTCCGGTAGCCCTCGTCGTGCAGGAAGTGGTCCGCGGTCACGTAATTGCTGAAGACGATCACGAGCTGCCCGTGGTCTCCCACGCTGTGCTTTGCGGTGAGCAGGGACATCCTCGTCATGCCGGGCGGGAGCTTGGAGATGTACTTGGTCCAGTTGCGGACGATCTCCATGACATCCTCCGGGACAGCCTTGGGATACTGTTTTTTGGCAGGTGCCTTGCCGGGCGCGCCGGGCTGTCCCCCGCTCTCCGGGTTCTGCGCGCCTCCCGATGCCGAAGCCGGGCCGGTCTCCTGCCCGCCCCGCTCTGCGCCCCAGTCCGAGGCGGCTGGTCTCTCCGCGATCTTCTTCTCGTCCTCGAGAAGTCGCTGTTCCAGTTCCCGGATCCGGTTTCGGAGCGTGTCCATCTGGTCCTCCGCGCCGCCTTCGGCGCCGCCCATTTTGCCCTTGGCCGCTCTGATGATGGCCATCTCGGTCAGGATCCTTCTGCTGGCGCTGTAGCGGATCTGCTCCACCAGAGCCGAGAAGATTCGGATCTCTCTCATGATCTCGGACAGTTCGGACTTTCTGGCGTCCTCGATCATCTGTGACAGGTTGTCCGCCGAAATATCCAGGGAATCTTTGGTGCTCTCCGAGGCGCACAGCAGCATCAGGTTCCTGAGATACCACAGAAAATCCGCCACGAACTGCATCATCTCCCGTCCCTGCATCAGGACGTCCTCAAGGACCTTCAATGCGGCGGGCGTGTCCCCGTCGTGAATGTGATTGTAGAGCTTGCTGAACACCCGGGTATCTACCGCGCCCAGGATCTCCAGCGTCTTCTCATAGGTGAGAACTTCGTTTCCGTAGTTGAAGGCGTTGCACTGGTCCAGGAGGCTGAGTCCGTCTCGCATGGAACCGTCCGCCGCGCCAGCAATGTAGCGCAGCGCCTTGTCCTCCACCTTGAGGCCTTCGGCGTCGGATACCTCCCGCAGCCTTCCCTCGATCGTCTCCGTGGACAACCTTCCGTAATCGTACCTCTGGCACCTGGACAAAATAGTGATCGGCAGCTTATTGGGCTCCGTCGTCGCGAGAATAAAGATCGCGTAGGACGGCGGCTCCTCCAGAGTCTTGAGCAGCGCGTTGAAAGCCGCCACAGACAGCATGTGGACCTCGTCGATGATATAGACGCGATATTTTCCCTGCGTGGGGGAATACGCCACCTGGTCGATGATATTACGGATATCGTCGACGCCGTTGTTGGAAGCGGCGTCCATCTCCACGACGTTCAGGCTCGCGTCCGCTCCGATCTCCCTGCAGGAGGGGCACTCGCAGCAGGGACTTCCGTCCTTGGGATTCTCGCAGTTTACCGCCTTGGCGAAGATCTTGGCGATCGTGGTCTTGCCCGTTCCTCTGGTCCCGCAGAAAAGATAGCTGTGCGCGATCCTTCCCGATACGATCTGGTTCTTGAGGGTCCTGACAATGACCTCTCTTCCCCGCACGTCCTCGAAGGTGCGGGGCCTGTATTTTCTGTATAGAGCAAGATAATGCTGATCTGCCATGTATAGACCTTTCCTGTGTGACGGTGATCACTGTTTCTTTATTATAATAGCACAAATATCCGGTGCCACGCGTTCCAAATACACTGTCTTCGGATTGATGAACCCAAAACGACGGAAAGGTGTGCTGCATATCACAGTACACCTTTCCGGATTATCCGATTATGGGAAATTCGCTTCGCGTCTGTCAGTCGCCGAAGCTGATGCCGATCATCTTGGCTTCCTTGATGATGCTGGCCTTGGGATCTACCGTCTTGAGCTTGCCCGCCACTTCGCTGAGCGGGGTCTTGACGATCTCACGGTTCTTGTAAGCGACCATGTAGCCGAACTCCTTCTTGAGGATCAGCTTGCCCGCCTCTGCTCCGATCCTGGTCGCGAATACGCGGTCATAGGGATCGGGAGCGCCGCCGCGCTGCGTGTGTCCGGGAACCGTGACGCGGACTTCGCGTCCCGTCGCCTTTGTGATGGCGTCCGCGATCTCATAGGAGACGGAAGGATACTTATAATTGGCGAGTTTCTTCTTATATTCTTTCTTGGAGAGCTTGGCGTCCTCTTTGGAAATGGCGCCTTCCGCCACGACGATGATCGTGAAACGGCTGCCGTTCTTGTCTCTCTCCTCGATCGCTTCTACGACCTTGTTGATGTCATAGGGGATCTCGGGGATCAGAATGATGTCGGCGCCGCCGGCGATTCCGGCATTGAGAGGAAGCCAGCCAACCTTGTGGCCCATGATCTCGACGATGAATACGCGGCCGTGGGAGCTCGCGGTTGTGTGAATATCGTCGATGCACTTGGTCGCGATGTCAACCGCGCTCTGGAAGCCAAAGGTCATATCCGTGCCATACAGGTCGTTGTCGATCGTCTTGGGGAGTGTCACGACATTGAGACCTTCCTGGCTCAGAAGGTTCGCGGTCTTGGTGGATCCGTTGCCGCCGCCCATGACCAGGCAGTCCAGCTGCAGTTTGTGGTAGGTCTGCTTCATGGCCTCTACTTTGTCGATGCCGTTCTCATCGGGCTCGCGGATGGTCTTGAAGGGAACGCGGCTCGTTCCCAGGATTGTGCCGCCCCTTGTGAGGATGCCCTTGAAGTCCTGTCCTGTGAGGATGCGGAATTTTCCGTAGATCAGACCCTTGTAGCCGTCCTCAAATCCGTAGAATTCCACGGGTTCCTTGGCGTTGTGCACGATGCACTTGAAGACGCCGCGCATGGCCGCATTAAGTGCCTGGCAGTCACCGCCGCTTGTCAAAAAACCGATTCTCAACATCTCTTGCTCCTCCTGATTCTTGATGTATGTATTTCAATTGCACCGGATTCCCTTCTCCGGCTGATTCACAGATCTGGTGTGTTGATTTCTCCATTGTTTTTTGTCGGAAATCAACAATTTTTCTGTATTTTGACACAATTAATTATACACTTAATCTATATCCGGAACAAGATGCCGGAAAAGATTGCGCAAAAAAACCTGCCGATCCGCATCGACAGGTTGTAAGCGGAGGACATGGGATTCGAACCCACGCGCCGGTATTAGCGGCCTATCGCATTTCGAGTGCGACCTCTTCGACCTCTTGAGTAATCCTCCGTATCGCCATCCATTATATGGCACAACCGCGGACAAGTGCAAGAAGAATTTATTATTCATCCGCTATATTTCATCAACATGGTATATAATTAAAAATAGCAACCGTTAACCGGAACCAGTTCAACACTGCCTCAGGAGGTCATCCCATGCAGCTGTTCACTATTTCATTATTCGATGTTGTTCAATTACTCCTCTGGATCCTCTCTTCCATCGGCCTCTACCGGATCTTCCAGAAGTTCCATATTGAAGGCTGGTGGGCTTTTGTGCCCGGCGCCCGCATCTACTGGCTGGCCCGCTGCGCGGACAGAGAGAGCGACGGAAAAGTCGCCATGATCTTCGAACTTCTGACCTATCCGGTTGCGATCGTCGCCCAGCTGATGAATGAAAATCTGGAATTTGTCAGGTACTTTATGATCCTGTTCTTCTTTTTCCTGATCATAGGCCTGATCTACAAGGCCAGGATCTGTTTTGACCTGTGCGGCGATCTCAAGGTCTCCAAGGTCTGGGGCTGGCTGTGGGTATTTGCCGAGGCCATTCCCGCCCTGGTATGGGGATTCAGCGACAAATTTACGCCCAGCAAAGCGCTCCTGAGATACAACGGCCTCGATCCGATCCTCTCCGACGAGCAGATTCACGAACTCGCAGAAACTTCCGAGACCACGCAGGACGGCCTCTCGGTCAAGATCGAGGACCGCACGGTCCGCAATTTTCTGGACAAGCGTTATCTTCTGCGCGAGATCTTTATGAACATAGAGCCCGGCCACATGGTCCTTCTTCTGGGCGGATCCGGATCCGGCAAGACTACCTTTATAAATGCCATCACCGGCTACGAGAAAGCCAACGCCGAGATCCTTCTCGGCGGCATGAACGTCTACAGCGAATACGACAAGATGAAGTATTCCATAGGGTTCGTCCCGCAGCTGGATCTTATGCGCGGCAACGATACCGTTTACCGGACGCTCATGGACGCCGCTTTCCTGCGCCTCCCCTCCGACACTCCTCTGTCGAAACTCATAGAGCGCGTAAACGCCGTTCTGGAGCAGTTCGGACTCAATTCCGTCAAGAGCAATCTGGTCGAGAAGCTCTCCGGCGGCCAGCGCAAGCGCCTGTCCATCGCCATGGAATATATCAGCGACCCTTTCCTGTTTGTGCTGGATGAACCGGACTCCGGTCTGGACGGCGTCATCGCCAGGGACCTCATGAAGCACCTGCGCCGCATCGCCGACCAGGGCAAAATAGTGATCGTCATCACCCATACTCCCGACCGCGTTGTAGACCTCTTTGACGATCTGATCGTGCTCGCCAAGGACTCCCGCAGAACCGGGCGGCTGGCCTTTTACGGCAGTATCGATGAGGCCAGGAAATTCTTCGGACAGGACAGCATGGAAGGCATCCTCCGTCTCATAAACCAGAAAGACGAAGGCGGAGAAGGCCGGTCCGATGAATTTGTCGTCAAATATGTGGAAAGGCAGGTGGCGAGATGAATACAAACGCAGCAGCTCCGAATCAGCAGGCCGATCAAAATTCGACCCAGAGCACCCAGTTCAAGCTCATGTCGGGAAATCACCGCGGACGCCTCGCCCAGATTCCGATCTACCTTGGGAAAAATTTCCGAATGTTTATCTATCAGACCGACTGGAAGGTACTTCCCATGTCGGCTCTGATCGCCGGCCTGATCGCGTCGGTCGTGGGCGAGAACATGTTTGTGACCATGGAGGGACAGTTTCAGTGCTCTCTGGCGCTGACCTGTGTCTGCATCTGGAACGGGTTCTTCAACTCCATCCAGTCCGTCTGCCGCGAGCGGCCGATCATAAAGAGAGAGCACCGCGCGGGCATGCACATTTCTTCCTATATAGCCGCGCATCTGATCTATCAGATGTTCCTGTGCGCCGCCCAGGCACTGATCACCGTCTCCGTATGCAAGACCATCGGCATCAAGTTCCCGACGGAAGGCTTTATAACGAAATGGTTCCTGCTGGACATCTGGATCACCATATTCCTGATCACTTATGCCTCGGACATCACTTCTCTGTTTATCTCCTGTGTCGTGCACAATACGACCACAGCGATGACGGTCATGCCTTTTATGCTGATCTTCCAGCTGGTCTTTTCCGGCGGCGCCTTTACTCTGTCCGGTCCTGCTGCCTGGATGACCAACCTCACGATCAGTAAGTACGGACTCGTGGCGCTCTGCGCGCAAGGTAATTACAACTCCCTCAAGTCCGTCCTGCTCTGGAATACCATCTTCCGGGTCCGCGAGAGCAGTCCCGAACTCAAGGAAGCGCTCCGGCAGATCGAGAAGGCCGGAATGCTTGAAGACATCCTCGCGCGCAGCGGCGAAGCCATGCAGGAGACCGCCTATGAAATGACAAAGAGCAATATTTTCGGCTGCTGGGCACACCTGATCCTGTTCACGCTCATCTTTGCCGTGCTCTCCGTCATTGTCCTCGAGTTCATCGACAATGACAGGCGCTGAATGCTCCATTTATTGACAATGACCGGCGCCGCGATAGCGAAGGCATGTCTGGCGCCGCGGGATTTTAGGCATAAACACCCATATTTGTGAATATGTCTCCCAAGGATTCTCGAAAAGACGCATAATTCTGCCAAAACTGGAAGGCTTTTTCCATAGTTCTGGGTATATATACATTTTATGGAAAAAATATCTCCTAATTACCTCTGCCGATGTCGGCAACAGAGAAGTAATTAGGAGATAAAATTTGCAAAATATTTGTTTGTGCCTAAAACACAGCGCCCGGCACCCTCGCTGGTCTCTTTGCGCCCGGCGCCTTACAGGCTTTTTATGCCAGCGCCGCTCCCAGAGCCTTGCAGGCCTCTACCGCGTCGTCATCGGGCTCGTTGTTAGCCATTACGCTGTCAACTGCCAGAGTGGCGCCTGCATCGCGGGCCTCATCTTCCCAAAGGCGCATCCACTCGCCGTCGCCCCATCCATAGGAGCCGAACAGAGCGATCTTCTTGCCGGACAGAGCGCCCTTGACATCGTCCCACATGGGCTGATACTCTGCTTCCTCGAGCTGCTCAGCGCCCATCGCGGGGCATCCGAATGCGATTCCGTCATACTCTGCCACTGCGTCTGCTGTGAAATCAGAAGGTCCCATCATGACGGCTTCTCCGCCTTTTTCCTTGATTCCGTCCGCTACGGCGTTGGCCATTGCCTCTGTGTTGCCTGTTCCGCTCCAATAAACGACTGCTACTTTGCTCATGATTTCTTACTTCCTTTCCTAAAAGTAATTTCCGCAGCTGTCAGGGCTGCAGTAAAAATAAATATACATCATCGCCTTAAAAAGTCGGCGTGATTAACTTGTCAGCTCACGATCAGGCTCCGCAGGGAAGCCCCTTTGCGCCACATCCTGTTGTAAACTTTGGTGCACTTCTCGTAACTGGCGAAGGTCTTCTTGGCCTTCTCCACGTCGCCGTAGACTTTCCAGAAGCCCAGATATTTGCAGTTCTCGGCGTGGTTGTCGATGAATCCGCGCACATCTTCGGGCGGATAGCTGAGAAAGAGTCCGATTTCGTGCGGGAAATCTTTGGCGCTGCGGAGTTTGCTGATCAGTTCCACGACGCAGCGGTCCGAGTCGCTGCTCTCGTAGCCGACTTCCCTCAGGATCTTTACCGCTTCATCCCCGGACAGGTCCTTTTTGAGGTCCTCGATCCTGTACAGGTACAGAAGCACCGTTCGCTCGCTGTAGCGAAGCGGCAGGACACGGAGGCCTCTCGGCACCAATATTTTGTTAAGGCGGCGCAGGTCGTCCCTCACTTCCTCCCGGCTCTCATAGGGATAAGAGAACATGTTTCCGGTCTTGAGCCCGGCCAGTGTCGGCGACCCGCACTTGATCAAAAGTTCATCTGACATTTCTGCCCCCAGCACATTTTTCCGAATCAATGCATTCTTTCGCCCAACGCATTTTCCGGTCTGTCGCGATTCCCGGATCAGCCGGCGTACTTCTCGAGGATCGTGCGAAGCGCGGAGACCGACGCGGTCTTGGAATGTTCTACTGCGGTTCCGCAGCCTTTGATCTCGTTCTGCGCGTTCTTGAGCACTTTGTGGGAGAGCGCGCCGGTAAAGCAGATCATCAGGTCGGGATTTCCCAGCTTGTTCTTCAGGCTCCCGGAAGGCTTTATAAAGACCTTCGCTTTGCAGTTGTATTCTTTACAGAGATCCTTGTACTGTCTCTCCATACATTCATTTCCGCCCAGGATAATAACGCTCATGTGTACCTCCTGAAATTGGATGCTTTTGACTAGTTAGTTTTATTTAACCTTGCTGGTTAATTATAGCTAACTCGTACAGCGCTTCTCTACTCCAAAGAGGCATGAAATTTCCCCTGTCTGGTGCAAGTCAAAAGAGTGTCTGTTATACTGTAATTAATCAGTTCGCGCTCCCGGATGCGAAGCATTCGGTCTGCGGAATACTGAACAGATACCACTTGTTACGTACGTTCAACATTGGCCGGGCCCGGAATCTGCCCGGCTCATCGTATTGGGGAGGTCTGAAAATGTTAAAGGATTTTGTCAAAGCCGCGCAGCCCGAAGAGGAAGAGTTTAAGAAGGAACTCAAGGAGGCCCGGGAAAAGCTGTCCGGTTATCAGATGCAGATCAAAGAGGCGAAGCTCCCGGTAATGGTCATCTTCGAGGGCTGGGGCGCCGCCGGCAAAGGAAGCGTCATCGGCCGGGTGATCAAGAGTATTGATCCCCGCTTCTTCAGGGTCAAGACTATGAACAGTCCCACTCCCGAAGAGAAACGCTACCCTTTCCTGCACAGATATCTGCTGGAGATCCCGGAAGCCGGAAAATTCGCATTTTTCGACACCTACTGGATGAATGAAGTGACCACACAGCTGATGGAAGGCGAGCTGAGCGAGCATGATTACAAGCAGCGCGTCCGCAGCATCAACACCGCAGAGCGGTCTCTTACCGACAACGGCTACCTGGTGATGAAGTTCTTCTTCCACATCAGCAAAAAAGAGCAGAAAAAGCGCCTTAAAGCCCTGTTGGCGGACGAGAACACAAGCTGGAGAGTCATCGCCGATGACCTTCACGAGAACAAGCACTACAAGGAATACCTTGAGGTCTATGAGCATTACCTCGAGGACACGGACCGCGCCGCCGCACCTTGGTATATCATCGATGCGAGCGATAAGAAGTGGGCCGAGCTCCAGGTCCTGCGCTTCCTCAACCAAGGGATCGACACGGCGCTCAAGAATCACGCCCTGGCGGCGCCCATCCGGCAGAACGTCTTCCCCCTGAATCCGATCCCCAAGCTCTCCGAGATATCCCTGGACGACAAGGTTCTCACCAAGGATGAATATGACAAAGAACTGGACCGCCTGCAGGAAGAACTCAGCGGCCTTCACAACATCCTTTACCGCAAGAAGATCCCGGTCATCATCGCTTATGAGGGCTGGGACGCGGCCGGCAAGGGCGGCAACATCAAGAGGATCACGAGCGCCCTCGATCCCCGCGGCTATGAGGTCCACCCTATCGCCAGCCCTGAGCCCCACGAGAAAGCCAGGCATTTCCTGTGGAGATTCTGGAACAGGCTCCCCAAGGACGGCCACATCGCTATTTTCGACCGCACATGGTACGGCCGCGTCATGGTCGAGAGACTGGAAGGCTTCTGCAGCGAGAACGACTGGCAGAGAGCCTATAACGAGATAAACGAGTTTGAGAAGGAGCTCGCCGACTGGGGCGCCGTCGTCATCAAGTTCTGGGTGCAGATCGACAACCAGACCCAGCTGCAGCGCTTCACGGACCGCCAGAATACCCCTGAGAAACAGTGGAAGATCACCGACGAGGACTGGCGCAACCGCGAGAA
>DGWK01000029.1:13681-34564 GCA_002395235.1 Lachnospiraceae bacterium UBA4260
TGGGACCAGTACGAGGCGGCCATCGATGAGATGCTGCAAAAGACCAACACTTCCTACGCGCCCTGGTACATCCTGGAGTCCAACGACAAGAAATACGCGCGCATCAAGGCCCTTCAGATCGTGGTCGATTCGATCCGCAAGGCCTGCGAGGAGAAAGACTGAGCGGAATAACGCAGCGGCTCGCTCTGACTGAGCGGAATAGCACAAAGACTCGCAATGCGATCCTTGAATAGAGTGCACACAAACCAAGCGCCCCGACCACCAAAAGGCCGGGGCGTTTTTTGCCGCAATCTTTATACCATCTTTATATCCATCTTAATACCCTTATCCCCGTTTAATGCCCCGCCCACTATAATTTGAACCACAGAGGAAAGGAGAACAGGAATGCAGCTCACAAAAAATTTGAGAGTCTCCTCTTTTCAGATCATTACGGGGAGTTTTCTCGGGATCATCCTGCTGGGCGCCTTTATGCTCATGCTCCCCGTTTCTTCCGTGGACGGCGTCTGGACGCCGTTCGGAGACGCTCTCTTTACTTCAACATCCGCCGTCTGTGTGACCGGACTGGTCGTACAGGACACATTCCGCTACTGGTCGCTCTTTGGCAGGCTGATCATACTGTTTCTGATCCAGATCGGCGGCCTCGGAACGATCACTCTCGCCGTTGTCGCCACCGTGCTGGCCGGACGCAAGGTGAGCCTTTTTCAGCGCAGCATTTTAAGGGACGCCGTCAGCGCTGACCAGGTCGGCGGTATTGCGCGTTTTGCTCTTTTTATCCTGTCGGGCACCCTGACAGTGGAGTTTCTGGGCGCTGCCGCTCTTTTCCCTGTTTTCTTAAAGAAATATCCGCTGCCGAGGAGCCTTTTCTATTCCCTGTTTCATTCGGTCTCGGCCTTCTGCAACGCGGGATTTGACCTTATGGGGGAGGAGCAGCCGTTTTCCTCCCTGACCGGCTTTACCGGAAGCATTCCGGTAAATCTGATCATCATGTCGCTGATCGTTCTGGGCGGTCTCGGTTTCCGGACCTGGGAAGACATCCGCGCGAATAAGCTCCGGCTTCACAAGTATCGTCTCCAGACCAAAATGATCCTGGTGACTACCGCGGTCCTGATCTTCCTTCCGGCCATCGCTTTTTTCATCATCGAGTACCCGGGCCTCCCCCTCAGGGAAAGGGTCCTGGCGTCGCTTTTCCAGTCGGTCACCACAAGAACGGCCGGTTTCAACACCACCGACTACGCGCAGTTTACGGAGAGCGGCAAGCTGCTGAGCATAATCCTCATGCTGATCGGCGGCTCCCCCGGCTCCACGGCGGGCGGCATGAAGACTACAACAATCGCGGTCCTGCTCCTAAACGCGCACGGAACATTTCGTCACAGAGACGAGGCCTCCGCGTTTTCCCGGCGGATCAGCGACCAGACTGTCAAAATAGCGGCGACCATTTTCGCCCTCTACCTCGGCCTGTTCACTCTCAGCGCCATAATCATCAGTCTCGCCGAGTCGCTCCCTCTGCTCACCTGCATGTTTGAGGCGGCCTCCGCCATAGGCACTGTGGGACTGACACTCGGCATTACGCCGCAGCTGAGCTCTCTCTCCAGAGCAATTCTTGTTTTTCTTATGTATTTTGGCAGGGTCGGCGGACTGACTCTGATCTATGCGGCCGTGCCTTCGCAGAGGATGAGAAACCAGAGGCTCCCGCTCGAGAACGTCGCGGTCGGCTAAAATGGAGGATTTAATATGAAGTCAATACTGATCATAGGACTGGGCAGGTTCGGAAGACACTGCGCCAGAAAACTGAACGAGATGGGTCATCAGGTCATGGCCGTCGATATGCTCGAAGAGCGCGTGGACGCGGTCCTTCCCTATGTGACGGACGGGCTGATCGGCAACAGCACGCGCGCCGACTTCATGCAGACCCTGGGGGTCCGCAATTATGACGTGTGCGTCGTCGCGATCGGAGACGATTTCCAGTCTTCCCTGGAGACAACGGCCCTTCTCAAGGATCTGGGCGCCCAGCACGTGGTCGCAAGAGCCGCAAGAGATGTACACGCCAGGTTCCTTGCCAGAAATGGCGCCGATGAGGTGATCTATCCCGAAAGACAGCTTGCCGAATGGACGGCAATACGTTATAGTTCAAACCATATTTTGGACTACACTCCTCTCGGAGAAGAGTAAGCGGTCTATGAAATGTCGATCCCCGATAACTGGACCGGAATGAGTCTGGCTTCCCTGGATCTGAGGCGCAAACATAAGATCAACGTATTTGCCATCAAGCAAGGCGAACTGCTGATCACCGACATCAACCCCGACGCCCCTCTTCGCAGGAATCAGACCCTGATGGTCATTGGAAAGAACAAGGACGTCGATAAATGTTTCCATTAAGATCTGATAACAGGCATATGGGCGGCAAAATACAGAAAAGCCCCCTTTTCGCAGTTCTGGGCGCCGCAAACAGCAGAAATCTCGTTCTCGATTTTCTGATCTACAACGGCGTTCTGGCCGTCTGCACGCTGGTGGGACTGCTCTTTCGCTCCCTCGGGTTTTCGGACGCGACGATCATATCCGTCTATATTTTGGGCGTATTGATCTCCGCCGTGCTGATCACAAACTACATCAGCAACTTCATAGTGTCCTTCGAGGCGATGATCGTCTTCAACTTCTTCTTCACGCAGCCGCTGTTCACGCTCCACGCCTACGACGCGGAATATCCCGTCACTTTCGTCGTCATGCTGATCGTCTCCTACATATCCTGCACCATCGCGGCCAGGCTCAAGGCGATCGCCAGGCAGTCCGACGCCATGTACGCCCGCACAAAGCTTCTGTTTGATACGGCGAGCCAGCTCCACAAGCTGAGCGGGTACGACGAGATCCTCTTCACGACAGGCGCGCAGCTCACCAAGCTCATGAACAAGCAGGTCTGCCTGTACGATCAGAGCAGGGGCGCCGACACCTGCCTCGTCTTCTCTCCCGGGAAGTCTTCTCCCGAGGAACTTCCCACTGACGGCAAAAGTCTGCCGGCCGTAAAGCGGGTCTTTATGACAGGAAGTGAGGCCGGAAGCGGAACGGACGAGTTTCCCGCCAATCCCATGCGTTTTCTTCCCGTCAGCAGCCACGACCGGGTATACGCCGTCGCCGCCTACAGCGTGGAAGATGAATCGGATGACCGGACCGGCCAGTTTGACCGGGGCCTGATCGTCTCCGTGCTCGGAGAGTGCTCCATGGCGCTCGAGAAGGAGCGCATACAGCGGGAGAAAGAGGAAGAAGTTCTGCGCCGCCGCAATGAGAAGCTTCGCGCGGACCTTCTGCGCTCCATCTCCCACGACCTGCGCACGCCGCTCACCTCCATATCGGGGAACGCCAGCAATCTCCTCACCTCGGCAGACACTCTCGACGAAGCGACGCGCCGGCAGCTCTATCAGGATATCTACGACGACTCCACGTGGCTCAGCAGTCTGGTCGAAAACCTGCTGGCCGTTAGCCGCATCGAAGACGGGACCATGCAGCTGCACCGCAGCCCGGAGCTTTTGGACGACATCATCTCCGAGGCGCTCCTTCACATCGACCGAAGAAGCAGCGCTTACAAGATCCTGTTCGAGCCCTCCGCGGACCCGATCATCGTCGATGTGGACGGCCGGCTGATCGTGCAGGTCCTCATCAACCTCGTAGACAATGCGATCCGATACACCCCTCCGGGTACCACCATCCGGATCCGGAGCGAGAATCTCCGAGACTGCGCCAAAGTCTCTGTCTCCGACGACGGCCCCGGCATCCCGGACGAGGAGAAGGACCGGGTGTTCGCAATGTTTTACAGCGGTTCCCGGAAGGTGACCGACTCCAAGAGAAGCCTCGGCCTGGGACTTGCTCTCTGCCGCTCCATCGTCCGCGCGCACGAGTGCGAGATCATGCTGGACGACAACCTGCCGCACGGCTGCGTCTTTTCCTTTACACTGCCCATTAAGGAGGTCACACTTCATGAATAAATTTATGGTCCTGGTCGTGGAGGATGACAAGCTCATACAGAACCTGATGTCCACGACACTCGATATCCACAACTACCGCTATCTGACCGCTTCGAGCGCCTCGGACGCGCTCCTGCAGATCACTTCCCACAATCCGGACGTCATCTTCCTGGATCTGGGCCTTCCGGATATGGACGGCGTGGACCTGATCCGCAAGATCCGCACCTGGTCGGCGACACCGATCATCGTCATCAGTGCCCGCAGCGAAGACGCGGACAAAATCGAAGCCCTGGACGCCGGCGCCGACGACTATCTGACCAAGCCTTTCTCTGTAGACGAGCTTCTGGCAAGGCTTCGGGTCACCCAGAGACGCCTCGCCGCGTCGCAGGGGTCCCTGCCCTCCCATATATTTGAAAACGGAGACCTCAAGGTCGATTTTGCCGCGGGGACCGCTTACATGGGCGGCGAAGAGCTTTCCCTGACTCCGATCGAATACCGGCTGCTCTGTCTGTTTTGCAAGAACATCGGCAAAACATTGACCCACACCTACCTGACGGACGCCATCTGGGGCGGCACCTTCGACAGCGATCTCGCTTCCCTCAGAGTTTTTATGGCTTCCCTGCGAAAAAAGATCGAAAAAGACACCACGCACCCGCAGTATATTCAGACCAGAATCGGCGTCGGATACCGAATGAACAGAGTTTAGGGCGGAGGGACCCCATGCCCCGCCCAAAGGAGGTATGCTATGCGTGACATTTTATTATTTATTTTTTTCCTGCTCGATGCTTCTCTTATCGGATATATGCTCTGGAAACTGTGAAAAAGATAGATTTTGTTCCAAATCTGTTATATGATAGAAAAATCGACGAAATTAGAAGGAGGCTTTCATTTTGGAACAAAATCAACGCGGTTCATTCACAGGCAAACTGGGATTTGTCCTCTCCGCAGCCGGCGCTTCCGTCGGCCTGGGAAACATCTGGAGATTCCCTTACCTGGCAGCCAAGTACGGCGGCGGCGCATTTCTTCTTGTCTACATCATCCTTGCCCTTACCTTTGGCTACACGATGATCATCGCAGAGACAGCCATCGGGCGCTCTACACAGAAGAGTCCCGTGAGCGCCTTCCGCTTTTACAGTAAATCTCCCTACGCCAAAGCCGGCGGCTGGCTCAACGCCATCGTGCCGATGCTGATCTGTCCCTATTACTCCGTAATCGGAGGCTGGGTCTGCAAATACCTCTTTGCATTCCTCACCACAGATATGGACGCAATCACCTCAGATACTTTTTTCACGGAATTCATCACGAACGGAGTCTCTGCGGAGTTCTGGTTCTTCGTTTTCCTGGCTCTCACTCTTGCCATCATCTATATGGGTGTGGAAAACGGCATTGAGAGAGTCTCCAAGTTCATGATGCCGATCCTGTTGGTCCTGGCGATTGTGATCAGTGTGTACACCATCACGCGCCCCGGCGCCATGGCCGGCGTCGCCTACCTGCTGATTCCTCACCTGGAGAACTTCTCCTGGATGACAGTGGTGTCCGCCATGGGCCAGATGTTCTATTCCCTGTCCATCGCCATGGGTATCCTGATCACCTTCGGTTCCTACATGAAGAAGGATGTCAGCATTGAAGATTCCACCCGTCAGGTCGAGTTCTTCGATACGGCTATCGCTATTTTGGCAGGTATGATGATCATTCCCGCGGTCTTCGCTTTCTCCGGCGGCGACCCGGAGCACTTAAACGCAGGGCCTTCCCTCATGTTCATAACGATGCCCAAGATCTTCGCGAGCATGGGCTTCGGACGCATGATCGGAATCCTGTTCTTCACGCTGGTGCTCTTCGCGGCGCTGACCAGCTCCATCGCTCTCACGGAGAGCGCGGTGTCCACCATCGCCGATGAATTCAAGTGGAGCCGCTTCAAGTGCACCACAATCATGGCAGTGATCATGCTGGCGCTCGGAACACTCTCCTGCCTGGGCTACGGCCCGCTGGCGTTCATCACCATCATCGGAATGCCCTTCCTGGATTTCTTCGATTTCCTCACCAATTCCGTGATGATGCCCATCGCGGCGCTGGCCATCTGCCTGCTGGTGACAAGATGCATGGGCCTCGAGAGGCTCGAGCAGGAAGTCGAGGTCGACGGACATCCCTTCCGCCGCAAGAAGATCTTCCGGGTCATGATCCGCTATATCGCGCCCATCTTCGTTCTGATCATTCTGCTCAGTTCCATCGCGAATGCGTTCGGGCTGATCTCGATGTGACACATTTTGTGTCACGGGGACGTATCTGCTGACACACTTTTTACGGGAGTGCTGCTCTGCTGCAGCGCTCCCGTGTTTTATGTTGGAGGGGATTTGGGGGACTTTCGCGGGTGTGTCACTTGATACGTCCCCCTGACACACCTGACACATCACATCGCAATCTCCGTATCCGCAACTCTCATCGTCGACTTCCTATGCGACACAAGCAGCACAGTCTTGCCCTTAGCTTCCTCCTTGAGAGCCTTGAGGATAACGGTCTCATTGAGGCTGTCCAGGTTGCTGGTAGGCTCATCGAGCAGCATGAAAGGCGCATCGTGCAGGAAAGCCCTCGCAAGGCCGATCCTCTGCCGCTCACCGCCGGAGAGCGTGTCTCCGAGCTCGCCCACATTGGTCTCGTAGCCGTCGGGAAGCGTCATGATCCAGTCGTGGACAGAAGCTTTTCTGCAGGCTTCTTCGATCTCTTCCTGCGTCGCGTCCAGCTTTGCGATCCGGATGTTGCCCGCGATCGTGTCTTTGAACATCTCCGTATCCTGCGTCATGTAGCCCTGCATGTCGCGCAGGTTGGAAGTGTTGATCTCCCGCAGGTCGACGACATTTCGCCCGGATGCGCCTGGAGCGGGATCGTCCACAATTCCAATCCGGCCGTCTTTCACATCCCAGAAGCGCATCAGAAGCTTCATGAGCGTGGATTTTCCGCAGCCGCTCTCTCCCACGATCCCGATGATCTGATTCTCATGGATGCTCAGCGAGAAATTGCTGAGCACATTTTCGCGCCCGTAGCCGAAGGTGACTTTGCGGCAGTCCGCGCCGTGGAATTCGACCTCCTCCTGTCCCGTGATTTCTTCCGTCTCGGGCTCTTCTTCCAGGATCGCGAGCACGCGAGCTCCGGAGGCGACGGTGTTCTGCAATGTTGTGCCCAGGCTTGCCAGCGCTGATACGGGGCCAAAAGAGGACAAAAGCGCCAGTACCGGCAGCAAAAATCCGTCAAAACCCACCTTGCCGGTCATATAGAGCCAGCCCGCCGCCGCGACCATCAGCACGTCGAAGACCAGAATAAAGGTGTTGGCGATGGCCAGGTTCAGCCCCGTCAGGCGGTTCAGTGCATTCTGGTGCCACAACAGCGTCTTGGACTGCTGCCGCATAGCCGCCATCCTGCTCTTGCTGCCGTCGTACTGAATCGTCTCGTCAAGTCCGCGAATGTTCTCGAGGACGCAGGAGGAGAGATCTGCCGAATGCTTCCGGACTTTGTCGCCCATGTTCCCGCTGACTCCCGAGATAATGACCGGCACCACGATGCCGACACACAGAAAGGCAGCCAGCGCCAAAAGACCGAGCCCAACGTGGAATGTGCCGATATAAACGCACATCACAGTCTCCACGATAAGCGCGATGCAAATGGGCGAAATAGTGTGTGCGTAGAACACTTCCAGAAGCTCTACGTCCGAAGTGATCAGCGAGACCAGGTCGCCTTTATCCCTGCCCTCAAGCTTGGCCGGGCAGAGCCTTCGCAGCGCGCCGAATACTCTGTCGCGGACGAGCGCGAGCAACGTAAATGCGATATAGTGGTTCAGTCTCTGCTCAATGAACCGAAGGATCGCCCTGACCAGCGCCAAAACAGGGAGCAAAATCCAGATGGTACCGACTGCGATAGGTACGTCCAGCCCCAGACCGTTCAGAATTGCGTAGCCGCCCAGTACAGGGATAAACTGCACGGCGAGATAAGCGAGTGTTCCCGCCGCCACTGCCAGGATCATATAGCTGGTGAGAGGTCTGACCAGACCGAGCATCTTAAAGAGCGTTACGAACTTTGACGGCTTTTTTGATGACTTCTTTGATGAACGCCTTTTTGATGACTGCTTTTCAGAAGCCGGTTTTTTACTCATCCTGGTCTCCCTCCTTTCCCACTTTCAACTCTCCGGTGTTCCCGATCCGTCTGGTGTCTCCAATCCGCCCGGTATTCCCAATCCGACCCGTATTTCCGACACGCCCCGTATCCGAAATCCGACCGGTATTCCCAATCCGACCCGTATCTCCGACACGCCTCGTATCCGAAATCCGCCCGGTATTCCCGATCCGACCCGTGTTCCCGATCCGCCCGGTCACCCCGGCCAGATCGATCTCACCGGAAGCGGCAATCTTTTCCATCTCACCGGTCAGCCACTCTTCGCCGGATTCATCATCCCTGCCGAAGCGCTCCAGCTTCTGCTGCGTTCTCCACAGAACGGAATAAGTGCCGCCCCACTTCATGAGCTCTCTGTGCGTGCCGCTCTCGGCGACTTTGCCCTTGTCGATCACAAAGATCCTGTCCGCGTCCCGCGTGTTGACCAGGCGGTGCGAGATCAGGATGATAGTCTTTTTGCCTCTGAGAGCACGGATCCTGTTCAAGATGATCTCCTCGCTCTCCACATCGATGTTGCTGGTCGCCTCGTCGAAAATATAGACCGGACTGTCATGCAGCAGCGCCCGCGCCAGAGCGATCCTCTGTTTCTGCCCGCCGGACAGATTCTGCGCGTTTTCGGTGAGCTTCGTATCCAGGCCTTCTTTGCTCTGCAGGAACCCGTCCATCCGGCACTCCTCCAGAACCTTCCAGAGCCTGTCGTCGTCCGCGCCGGGATCTCCCATCAGAAGGTTATCCCTGACCGTTCCCTTGAAGAGGTAGGACGTGGATCCTATGTAGGTGATCCCCTTCATGAGGCTCTCCTCCGAGCATTCCGTGAGCCTGTCGGGGCCGATCATGATGGTTCCGCTGTCGATCGTGTTTCGCCCGGTGAGCAGGGAAGCGATCGTGGATTTCCCGCTGCCACTCTCGCCGACGATCCCCACGAAGCTGTTCTGCGGAATCTGCATATTGACCCTGTTCAGGACGTCCCTCTCCCCGTCATAGGAAAAGCACACACTCTTCAAGAGGAAATTTCCGCCGCCTTCGGGGAACTGCACTGTTTTCTTCGGAGGCTCCTCGGTCTCAAGGAACTTGAAGATCCTGTCGCTGGCCGCCATCCCGTTCATGGCCACGTGGAAATAGCTTCCGAGTTTCCTCATCGGAAGGAAGAAATCCGCCGACAGAAGGATCATGAAGAGGCACGGTGCAATATCCAGCTCTCCCGCCACGAAGGAGCGGGTCGCCAGCACGATGCCGACCGCCGCGCCGCCGTAGGCCAGAAGGTCCATGATAATGATGGAATTGAGCTGCATGGTGAGCACCTTCATGGTCACGACCCTGAACTGCTCCGATTCCCTGTTCATCTGCTCATGCTTGTACTCGTCCGCCTGATAGATTTTGAGCGTCGTCATGCCCTGCAGGTTCTCAAGGAAGGTGCTGCCCAGCTGCGTGTACTGGTCCCAATATTTTGCCAGGATCTTCTTGGCGATCTTCTGCACCATCATGATCGTGCCCGGGATCAGCGGGACGCACAAAAGAAGCACGAGCCCCGTCCGAAGGCTCCCCGCCGCCCAGAAGATCACGAACAGCGTCAGCGGCGCGATGAAGGCGTAGAAGAACTGCGGCACATACTGGCCAAAATAGCTCTCCAGCTGGTCCACTCCCTCGACCGACTCCTGGACGATCTCCGCCGTGGTCACCTTTTCGCGGTAGCTCATGCCGAGCTTTAACAGCTTCTTGTAGATCAGGTCGCGGAGCTTGCGCTTGACCGTTCGGGACGCCAGGTAGCTCATGCGGACAGCGTATCTTGCGACAAAAAATCGCAGGATGATCGTCACCAGAATGACCACGAAGCCCGGCGCCGCGTTCTGCGGCGTGAGCTCTCCTCTGTACAGCCTCTCCGCCGCTTTCGCGATCAGCCCGATCATCACCGCGTTCATACATAATTCGAGCCACTGCAGGAGAATGTTTCCCACAATGTATTTTTTACTTTCCGGGCATAAGGCCATCAGCCTTTTATCAAACATTTACAGTTCCTCCGGGGGTTCAGTTTATTAGTCGTTCAGCACGCTCCAGTGCCAAATGCCTGCATTCCGGGGTGCCGATTAAATACAAAACGGTTCCTCGCCAATTTACGTGGCCAGGAACCGTTTATGATCAAGTCCTCACTGCGCTCTGCTCTCCTGAGAGGGCTCGAAGGCGGGCATCAGGCGAAGCTTGTGCAGGTTGAGCCTGTGCAGGCGGTCGATCTTGGCCTTGGTGGCTTCGTCCTCGCACACGCCGGTGAGCACATATTTGTCCAGCGCCGCGTAGGTAAAGCCGAGTTTCTGCTCATCGTCCTGTCCGCTGAGTCCGTCGGAGGGCGTCTTGTGGACAAGTTCATAGGGAAGGCCGAGAATGTCGCCGATCTGCTGCACTTCATGCACGAGCAGGTGCGACATGGGGCTGAAGTCGCCCGCCGCGTCGCCGTATTTGGTCGAATAGCCGACATAATCTTCGGAAGCGTTGCAGGTGTTGACGACTCTGGCGCCGCCGGGCAGCATCTGTCCCACCGCGTAAAGCGTGGACATCCTGAGCCTGGGAGGCAGATTGATTTCGGTGTCCTTTGTGATCTTGTCGGTCCCGCAGATGGCCAACAGATCCTCGCTGCCTTCCAGCATAGCCTTCATGGCCTGGAAAGCGCCGCCGATATTGAGTTCCACGTGAGGGATCCCGAGGAACTCGACAAGTTTAACGGAGTCGGAAATGTCGCTCTGAATGCCGTTGGGCATCATCACGCCGACAACTCTGTCCTTGCCGAGAGCTTCCGCGCAGAGCGCCGCGGCCACGCTGGAGTCCTTTCCTCCCGAAATACCGATCACGGCCTTGCATCCCTTGCCGTTCTCCTCGAAGTATTCCCTGATCCACTCCACGATCTCATTCTTGGTCTTTACCGGGTCTTTGAGCATTTTATTCCTGTTCCTCCTCTATATAAAGTGCCAAAATATTCCAACTAAATGTATAATAGCATTATTGAAAAGATTTGAAAATGATGAAAGGAGTCCGCCATGGCTGACTTAAATGACCTTCTTGAATCCTATTACGATGAGATCGATCCCGCCTCGAGACTGAGGCTTCTAGAAGAATATCTGGCGGCTGCCGGAGACAGCGATCCTGCCGGCGCCTACCGCAAAGCGCTCTATGAGTATCGCTGCACGGACCCTGCCAATCCGGAGAGAAAAGTGGATAAGTTCATGCTGGCTTTCCTGGACTACCTCTACCTGTTCAGAAGCAGCAAAGTATTCCCGTCTCGACACGTAAAGGAGGTCCTTAAGACCCTGCGCGGACTTGAACTGGATGAGAAGGTTCACACCGATCCGCTCTTTGCCGAGGCCTTCAGCCTTGAGGTCCGAAATGCGGTCAAGCGATATTTTGACACATGCAAGTCGGACAGCTACCACCGAAAGTTCTTCGGAGTGACTGCGTCGGGCGCGGACGAAAAGGAAAAACAGCGCTGCCTCGACGCCTTCCGCATGTCCTACGGCCTCGCCGAGCGCCTGGGGATCGAGGAGGAGATGGCCCTCTTCTGCCGGGCTGTCGGCGACGAGTACCGCCTGTCCCGCGCGGACGGGCTGACCCTGAAAGAGGCGTACCGAAATTACACGAAAGGAGCGAAAGGCTGATGAACCGACCGCTGATCTCTGTAGTCCTTCCTATTTACAATATAGAGGAATATCTCGACCGCTGCATGCAGGCCGTCCTGAACCAGACCTACGACAACCTCGAGATCCTGATGGTGGACGACGGCTCGCCCGACGGCTGCCCCGCCCTGTGCGACCAGTATGCGCTGAAAGATCCGCGCGTCAAGGCCCTTCACAAGAAAAACGGCGGCCTGTCCGACGCCCGAAACTACGGCATTGCCCATTCCACCGGTGAGTACATCACCTGCATCGATCCCGACGACTACGTCGACCCGGATTTTGTCGAGTACCTCTATGACCTGATCGTCAAATATGAGACCCGCATGTCCATATGCCAGCACGTCACCGAGTACGACAACGGAAGCAGCAAGGACCACGGCTCCTCCGGGGACGAGCTTCTGGACGTCGAGACCTGCCTGCGCCGGATGCTCTACCACGACGTGATCGACACCTCCGCCTGGGCCAAGCTCTACCACCGGAGCCTTTTCGACAAGGTCTCCTACCCCAAGGGGAAGATCTTCGAGGACATCGGGACCACTTACGCGCTGATGATGCAGTGCGACAGCGGCATCGCCGTCGGCTATGAGTCAAAATATCACTACATGTACCACATGAACTCCATTGTCAACAGCAGCTTCTCGCCGCGCAAGCTCGACCTTCTGGAGATGACGGACAAGATGGGCCACGAAGTCGTCAAGGCTTACCCGTCCCTGAAGCAGGCCGTCCTTCGCAGGCGCGTCTACGCGCGCTTCAGCACGCTCAACCAGATGCTGCACACCGAAGGGTACGACGAGGAGCGCGGACGAATCATCCGCTTTATCCTTCACCACAAGAACAGGATCCTGAAGGATCCCCGGGCGCCCAGGCGAGATAAGATCGCCATTCGGCTTCTGGATACTAACTACAACCTCTATAGAATGTTCTGGACTGCCTATCAGTCCGCGATTTTTAAAAAATAGTGTAAGTATGTGACAGGGGGACGTATCAAGTGACACATTGTAAATGTGTCACTTGATACGTCCCCCTGTCACAACTTCACATCACTTGATCTGCTGCAAAATATACGGATCCTTAATCTTATTGTCCTGCGCCAACAGCAGAATCTTGGACAGAATCTCCGCCGTCTTGGGATCCTCATCGATAAACGGCAGGAAGATCTTCCCCCTCTGCTGCGAATGCACGGGCAAAATATTGATCATTCCGCCGCTCTCCTTGTGGATCACGCCGCTGCCCAGCTGCACGTTGTAGTTGCCCAGGGTTCCTTTGATAAAGGCGTGTGTCCCCTCGAAGGTCACATTGGTAAGTCCGAAGAGTTCCATGTTGAACTCGAAGATCGCCTTTCTCATCTCGATCGTGGAGTGGCTGGTCTCGGGATCTACGCCGCCCACATGGGCCACGCTGACCGCCAGGTCCACATCTCTCATGACCTCCGAGTAGAGAATATCCGGGATCTCCGAGAGCTTCTTCTGCTTGTGGGTCTTCCTGTCATAGAAGGAGACATATTCCAGAGTCGGGCTCTCCGTGTCCGCCGGCGAGAACCAGTCCGCCAGCGCGTAGATGGTCGCCGAGATGTTCTGCTTGAAGAAGACTTTCTGCAGTCCCTCGTCGTAGTCGGCCACCCACCTGCGGCCCCTGAGTGCCGCCACCGTCTTCTTCGGCTGGATCTGGTATCCGGCAAACATTCTGGAATCCAGCGCGTCCTTTTCCTCCTCCAGCTTCACATAGAATTCCCTGAAGACCTGCTTGAAGGGCTGCTTCAGCCCGCTCTCTTTGTTTTTCTCAAAGAACGCCCTCTGGAAACGGGGCAGAACGCCCAGCCTGTAGAGCGTGATCGGATGGGCCACCACAAGCTTCGCCTCCGGAGAGAGTGCCGGCTCTAAAGTCCCCAGTTCCTCCAGCGTGCCCACCGTGCCCGCTGCCGCCTGGTCCGCTGCTGCCGCCCCGTCACCGGTCGCCGTTGAGACAGCCGCCGTATCTGCCGCCGCCGCACACCCGGCCCCGACAAACACCAGTCTCCCCAGTATTCCCGCCGTCACCGGATTCTTGCAAAGGCCGAGCAGCTCGCCGTAAGTGTAGGCATCCTCCTCTTCCATGGCCCGCTCGAACATGGCGACGCACCGCGAATACTGCCCCTTGAGCTTTGCGGCGAATTCTTTGACCTCGTTAAAGGCCTCGTCTTTCTTGAGGGCCGCCGGCACGGACTTCACTTTTTTGCCTTTCTTAGAGAGGACAAGTTCCGTCTTTCCGTCAGGATCCACTTCAACTCTGGCAAAATAGTCCCCGATCTCCCTTCCATCCAGGAACTTCTGATTCGAAGTCACCAGTTCGGTCTCCATGGCCAGCGTCAGCCGCAGGTCGTCGGCGTAGCCAGCCGTGGTGGCCATATTTTTGAGGGCGTACTGGACGCACTGCGCCTCGCTCGCCCGCCTCTGGGCGCCGAACTGCCTGCTCTCCTTAAGGAATTTCTGCAGGAATTCGTAGCGGTGCAGCGCATCCTGCCTGTCCTTCATGGGGATCAGGCCGTAGCTCATCAGAAGGTCCTTGTTGCGCTTGTCCGCGATGACCTTCTCCAGCTCGTCGCGATCCACTTTGCCCGTCGCGGCGTCCGCGTACTTGCGCGCGCGGGTGTGCTTGCTGCCGTCCGCGATGTATTTGGCAGCTTTGTAGAGCTTGGAGAAATTCTTCTCTCCCAGCTTTTCGTACACTTCGAAGAACCAGTTCGTGTCAAAGCACCCGTTGTTGAGTTCCTCCGGCGTCAGCGGCGTGTATCTGGCGATCACGGCTTTCTTGCGATCGTCAAATCTCTCGTTCATGTGGGCCATGAAGTAGTAGCAGCCGCTGGTAAAGCCTTCAATACCGAGGACCACTTCCGCCATCTCCATCCACTGCTGCGCGTACATGGCCACTTCGATCAGGCGGTCCGCGCTGATCTTATTCTCTTTGACGGCCTTTTTCAGGTCCGCCGCCGTCTCCCCGGCTGCCGGCCAGCAGACTTTGAGAAGGTGGGACAGGGACTCCTTTTTGCTCGTCCCGCCGCTGTAAGAATAATAAGTGTTGCGGTCCAGTGTGTCCGTTCCCATCGCGCGCAGGATCTCCATAAGGCGCGGGATCCCTTCGATCCTCGAGATGCGGCTGACAGCGTCCGAAAATACCGTCGGCGTGTCGCCGCGCCGCAGTTCCACGTCCAGAATGAGGTTTACGATATTTTGGTAGATTTCTCTGCACAGCACATAGAAGCGGCACTGCGTGTCCATGGTCCTCTTTTCAAAATCTACCGGCATGTAGGGCTTCACCGTCCGAAGCAAGTAGACGGTGACGTTTGGCCGGAACAGATCGCCAAGGCTTCCCACAGCGTACTTCAGCCCCACCAGCTCAAAAGCCGCCTTGTAGAGGAAATCCCGGGTGATCAGTCCCAGTTCATGGGCCTTTACATAGTCCAGGATCGAGAGGATATTGTCGCTGCTCCCGCCGTAGCGCGCGTTCGAATTGTACGCGTCGAACCGATAGACCCGGTCCGTGTGATAGAGCAAGGGGAATACGCCGACAAATTCCTCGTCGCTCTCATAGCGGGAAGCGCGGGTCAGCAGAGTCCGGAATTTGTTCGAGCGAATGAAGCAGAGAGGCGGCCTGTTCTGCAGGTAGTAAATCTTGGAGGGGGCCCGCTCCATCCACCGGACGTTTTCGGGAAGCTCCGCCGCCACAAGGACCGCCGCCCGCGCGACTTCGGCGGGAAGGACCAGGTTCTGCTGACTGGAGATGATCTCCAGAATCGTCTGGTACGTGCTGTGCGCCTGACGGCTGCCCATGTACTTAGGATCGTTGTAATGGTAGCCCGAATAGGCCTCTCCGAAGATCGTCTTCTCCGCCTTGAGGTACGCCGCGATGTCCTTTACATCCGTCTCATCATAGCCGCCGCGCGACGCGTAATACAGATTGAAGAGGACTTTGGGTTCCTTGATGATCGTCTCATAAACTTCAATCCACAGCTCCGGGAATGGATATCTGGTCTCGATCCCGCCGCTGTAATCGTAGCTGGTCATATACAGGCCGTTCTCCAGCAGCTGTTTCTCGCCGTTTACACTGGTGTACTCCAGCTTTCCGTGCGCCACGATAAAGGCTCTGATCGCGTCAAAATATCGATCGAGCTCGCCCGCACTCAAACTGAAATAGTTCCGGAGGATCTGCGCGGGCTCATTTTCCGCGGACGCGCCGCCTATAACTTTCTTCAGGAGTTTTCCGAGGAGTCCTCCCTGCCCGCTCTCCGCATTCTCTGTTTTCTCAAATCCCGTCACATAGTCCGCCGCCGGGTCGTACAGGCCGTACCCTTCCTTGTTCAGGATACTTCCGGCGCCTTCGCTCCCCGCAATCTCCGTGTAGAGGACCTTCTCCTTATCCGTCAGGCCTTCGTCGCTCGGAATGACTTCGAGAAGGATGGCCCTGCTCGCTTTTTTGCCGGCGTCGCTCTCTTCGCTCCTTCGCTTTAACATGTCGAGTCCGGCCAGACGGACCTGCTCCTGATTCGAAGCCAGCAGCCTTCGAATGCTGCGCTCCGTGCCGGCCGCGTCCTGCCGCTCCAGGAGGTCGATGACATTTCGCCGGGTCTCCTCGTTCTTGAGGCGCAGGTGCTTCTCCAGCTTGACATAGTCGTCGTCCGTGAGCGAAAGGGTCTTGAGGATCTGCCAGGCGGCCTTCCTTGTAAATCCTTCCTTGTCGGCCGCATAGCCGATCAGGGCGTCTCTCTGCACCTCGGTCTTCGGATCGTGCAGCAGAACCCGCAGGTACTGGAAGCGGGTGTTGTAGTAGGAGTCAATGATGTCCGTGAGGCGCGTGCACACCTCGTCGATCATCGCCTGATCCTGCAGCGCATAGGCGATCACGGCCATTCTCTGCGTGAGGTCGCTCTTGTCGAGGACGGCGCCGTACCAGGGGAAGATCATGGGGACGTATTCTGTTTTGCGCTTCTTCATGCTGTCCGCGAGGTTTTTCAGGATGCCGTAGTGCAGGCGCGCCTGCTCCTCGCTGTCAAAAATCTCCGTGACCGCAAGCGGCTCGTAATGCAGATTTTCCTTGTCGGCGGAGTATACCCCGCGGCCGTTCTCGTCGCAGACGCAGCCCCTGACAAGGGAGTCCACCGCGTTGAGATAGGTGGGCATGAAAGCGGCGGCCATCTGCGGATCCTCCGGGTAGGTCTCGAGGATCCTCCTCGCGGCCCTCTCGCTGAATTCGGAGAACTGCATGTAGCGGTTGTAATAGGAAATCGTCAGCCGCTGGTTCTTCGTGCCGCTCTCCGCGATCTGAAGCATGCGCTTTACGGCGTCCTTCGCCTCGTAAAAGCCCATCGCCCACAGGCCAGTGACGATCTGCACGCTGTCGTCGGTGCGGGTCATCTCCATAGCCTTGTCCGGGTTTCGGACGGCCTCGCTGATCCCGGCGAGGAGCTTATTCGACACCCTGTCCATGGAGTCGAGATTGCAGATGCCGGTCCAGGTCGCAATGGCGCGCTTTACGGCAGAAAACCGCAGCAGGTCGTTGTCCTCAATGGCCTTCAAAACAGTGAGAAAGCTTTCCGCCCGCCCGCAGTCCGCGTTCTCGCAGACCGCCTGGCGCACGCCTTCCTGGAGCCTTGCGGCCACAAGGAACTTTGCCAAAAGATCGTGGAGCTCTCCGTTTCTCGACTTCACGATTCCCCGGATCAGCGGCACTGATACGAGCACTGTGTTGTTGTCGCTCAGGATCGCTTCCTTCACTGCGTCGATCACTGAGGCGTCGCCGCGGTCGATCCGGGCCGCGACTATGTCGTCAAACTGCGGCATATGGAGCTTTCGGGCGAAAGTATCACACCGGATAAAGTCCGCCGTCTCCTCGTCCAGGCCTTCCGACGCCGTCCCTCCGGCCATCAGGTACTGCACCGGCGTAAACCCGGTGATTCCCAGCACTCTAAAGGCCTGCATGAGGCCGAAAGCATCCTGTATGTGCGCCGCGGGCTCCGCCGTTCTCACGGTGGGCCGGAAGATCGCTTTCGAATACTGGAAGTCCGCGAACTGGTCCAGCATGTACTCGTAGTCCTCGCGGTACTGCGCGGGGACCAGAATCTCTTCAAGATCCGCGAATTCGCCCAGCATGATCTCTTTGAGGGAGCGGCCGCTGTATTTTGCCCCGCTGCCGCTGACATTTGCTGTCGTCCACTTTCGGATCACCGGAAATCCGCAGTGCGGATAGTCGCTGAAACTCTCGACTTCCTCAAAAATCTCTTTCTTTGCGGGCTTAAGCTTTCTGACCTGCTTTTCGTGCTCCTGATTCCAGCGCTCCAGGCGCTCTTTCTCCCATTTGGTCCTGGAATTATAATCGAATGCCATATTTACCTCCCGTCACCACATGCGACCCGCCAGAAACGTCAGCCGTATGAACGTTACTTCACTCTGCTCCCCCAGAGCTATCCTTTCGGAGCGCTCCGTGTACCGCACGCCGTCCGCAAACAGCGCCACCATTCCGTCGTCAAAACACTGCAGCGCATTGGCGACCGCTTTCCCCTCATCCGCTTTTCTGTCGTCCATGGGGTCGCCGTACGAGACCTTTCCGCTCTGTGCTTTCTCTTCGAGCACATCCGCCGAAAACAGGCGCAGGATCTCCCCCGCCTCTTTCCTCTCGTTGTAGTCCCTCACGTTCTGTCTGACCGTCTCCGCGAGAAACTCTTCCACCGTCATCGGCCCGTCCGGATACTCGCGGACCTGCTGCACGACGGCGGCTTTTCTGCGGGATGCTCCCTTTACATTGATCCTGATCTGCATGGCAAGACCTCCTCCTGCTGCCGGTCTGCGTAAACGTTTACTGTACTTTCCATCATACCACATCGCGCCGCAATAATCTGTCTTTTACAGCGCAAAATCGTTTTCCGCAGTTGACAAAAAAAGCATGATGTCATTCAATTATCTCTGCAATGTTCGCTTGTGATGTACTCACTGACGACTATGGTCGGCCGGGGTTCTACGCGCCGTTTCGATAATGTTCAATATTTTGGAAAGGGAGAGTCTCTTTCATTATGAATGCTTCATCCAATAACTATATGGTCTCTGCGTCCATGGTCATCGCCAGCGCGGTTCTGTGGGGCCTGTACGGCACCTTCGTCACCGTGCTCAGCTCCATGGGGCTGTCCGGCAACGCGCTTGTCTTTCTGCGCATGTTCGCCACCTGCGTTCCGGTGGGTATCCTGATCGGCGCCACTGACCGCTCCGCGTTCAGGGTGCGTCCCTCCGACGTGCCTCTTTTTATTGCCAACGGACTGCTGAGCCTGCTCTTTTTTACATCCTGCTACACTGCCGCCATCAAAGTCACCAAAATAGCGACCGCCGCCGCCCTTCTCTACACCGCGCCGGCCATCGTCATGGTGCTGTCTGCGATTCTCTTTGGCGAGCGCATGACCGCGCGCAAGGTGCTCTGCTGCCTGCTGGCGGTCGTCGGATGTGCTTTTGCTTCCGGGATCGGCGGCGTGCTGTTTGCCGGCGGAGGAGCGGCCGGGTTCATCACACCGGCAGGACTCCTTCTGGGATTGGGCGCCGGCCTCGGCTACGCGCTCTACAGCATCTTCAGCCGGATCATTCTGAACCGCGGCTACTCGGTTTACACAAATGTTTTCTACAGCTTCGGCGTCGCGATGATCGGCTTTTTTGTCCTCTCCTGCCTGGACGGCAGCGTCGGACAGGTCTTTGAAAACCCTGCCCGCACGGCGCTCGCCCTTTTGTGCGGCCTGCTGACAGGAAGTCTTGCCTATGTGCTCTACACCACGGGTATGAAGGGCATGGAAACGTCCCGCGCCGCGCAGCTCACCACGATCGAGCCGGTCACGGCGGCGCTTCTCGGCAGCTTTCTCTTCCATCAGCCGCTGTCCGGCTGGGAGATCGCAGGGATCGTTATGGTGGTTGCGTCGGTCGTGCTTATGAATACCGGGGACTAAAGACAATATTTTTCAATAATGCTTTTTATAATAATCGTATCCAATGGTTGCGACGTCGTTTCAGAAGTCAGAATCAAAGTATCTCCCGGCATATATCCGTTACGGATATATGCTCTTTCTCTGCGAATTGCTTTTTCTACATAATCTGAGTCATCCATCCTGCCCTCGTGTTCCCAATACTTAACCTTTCTCTCTCTTACATTGAGCACTATGAAATCCGGGTGGACTGTTCCAAACCCCACTAAAAGCATCTTGCATTCATACCGATATGGTACTCCATATTTTGCCAGGAGATTAGCTATGATCCACTCCGACTTGGATCGCACAATCTCCCCATGATCTGTAGTAAATCCCTTATCCGGATCTATGGGATTCTTACGCTCAAATTCCTCATTCAGCCATCTCTCTGCATACATTTCATCCGTCAGGTCTAAAGGATTAATCAGCTCTTTTCTCTGCCCGGTCATATGCAGATATACTTCCTCAGCTGCAGCCTCCGGGTATGCTTTCAGAAACTTTTCAATCGCCATAATCTCGCTCTTCAATGCTTTCAGGGTCAATAAATCATAGTCCTTCTGCGCCAGTTTTTTTGCGACAATAATATCCCCTTTCGGTATATAGATTCCCGTTTTGTCTTTTTTATCCTTGCGGCAATAATATTGAGGCCCGCTCTTTTTGTTGCTGATTCTCAGTTTTCCTTCCGGTGCACGTTTAATTCCTCTTTCTGTTTTTTTTCGATGTTCTTGCAGTTGTCTGAGTCGGTTCAGCATTATATTTCTCATTATTTCCGGTGTTAGTCTCACGATTTGCTCCTTTTCAGATATGTACGGACTTTTATAGATTTGAGATTTAGATATGCTTCTCAAGATTTGCTCAGATATTATGAGATGTATCTGTTTTTGTCCGTTACTTTGTTCTCGTTTAATTTCTGTCAAATTAGTTTTTGTTATTAAATTCTCACTTTTGCGGAGATTATTTAGCTTCTTAGTTATTTCGTCCGTATTTTTATAAGCATCCCTCCTTCTTTTTAAACTCTTAGCACGTTATCCTCTCGTAGTTTGCGGAGATTCTGAGAAATTACTCCGTTCTCGCCGCAATTCTACAGTCTCGCTCGGACGCCACTGCTTCTCCCTAGTCAGCAAGACACTTTCCTTGCGAAGAT
>DGWK01000029.1:34708-69120 GCA_002395235.1 Lachnospiraceae bacterium UBA4260
TCATTTTCCGCCGCAATTCTACAGTCTCGCTCGGATTCTACTGCTTTCCCAGGCCGAGATGACCGAACTCGATAAATCAAGGTACAGCCGGCCGCCCAACTGTCCTATTTACCAAGTATTATACTCAAAAATCTGCCTGAATAAAGCTCATCATCGCACATCTAACCCCTCCTGAACCGTTAATCCTCAAAGCCCATAAAGATTTGGCACGAAGTTGTAATTTCCTCCCAAATGGCATATTATCTCGAGGGGAGCAATCCCCCAAAACTACAGAAAAGAGGTACAACTTCATGCCCTGCACAACACTCCTCGTAGGCAAAAAAGCAAGTTACGACGGCTCCACGATGATCGCCCGCAATGACGATTCCGGCGCCGGACATTACACACCCAAAAAGCTGGCCGTAGTCCTTCCCCAGGACCAGCCGCGCCACTACACATCCGTCATCAGTCATGTCGAAATAGATCTTCCCGACAACCCCATGCGCTACAGCGCTGTTCCCAATGCCCTCGAGGGCGAAGGAATCTGGGCCGGCGCCGGAATCAATGAAGCCAATGTGGCCATGACTGCCACGGAAACAATTGCTTCCAACGAGAGAGTCCTGGGAGCTGACCCCCTTGTCGTCTATAAACCCGCAGAGGGAGATACTCCCATGCAGCCCGGCGGAATCGGAGAAGAAGATCTCGTCACACTCGTTCTGCCCTACATCCGCAGCGCCCGCGAAGGCGTCCTGCGCACGGCGCAGCTCCTCGAGCAGTTCGGCACCTATGAGATGAACGGAATAGCATTTTCCGACGTCAATGAGATCTGGTGGATGGAGACCTTCGGCGGCCACCACTGGATTGCCAAAAAAGTTCCCGACGACCGCTACGTCGTCATGCCGAATGAGTCCGGGATCGACAGTTTTGATTTGGATGATGCGCTGGGCGAAGGAATCGATCATCTTTGCAGTGCCGATCTGAGAGAGTTTATCGCTGAGAACCATCTGGACTTGTCCATGGGCAGAGCCTTTAACCCCAGAGAAGCCTTCGGAACCCAGAGCGACGCGGACCACGTCTACAACACTCCCAGGGCCTGGTACATGCTGCAGTTCTTTAACCCCAAAACGGCCAGGTGGGACGGCCCTGACGCGGATTACACCCCTCGCAGCAATGACCTTCCCTGGAGCTTAAAGCCCGAGCGCAAGATCACTGTTGAAGATGTCAAATATGTGCTTTCGAGCCACTTCCAGGGGACTCCTTATGACCCTTACAGTTCTGTGGGTGACGTCTCCATGCGCGGTGCCTACCGCTGCATCGGCGTCAACAGAACGGATTTTCTCGCTCTTTTGCAGCTGCGGCCTTACGTACCGCAGAGCATTCAGGCTGTCGAGTGGCTGACTTTTGGCTCCAACGTGTTCAACACGTTTGTGCCCTTCTATACGAACACAGAGGCTGTTCCGGCCTACCTCTCCACGACGGAAAAGGAAGTCGACACAAACAGTTTCTACTGGAACTGCCGCCTGGTGGCGGCGCTGGCAGACGCGCAGTTTAAAACAAGCAAGATCCACATTGAGCGTTACCAGCTCAAGGTGATGTCCGAGGCACACAGGATCCTGAACGAAGCAGACCGCCTGGTCGCGGAGCTTGCCTCTGTGAAGTCCGACCCGCAGCCGGTCATCGACTCTGCCAACGAGGCGCTGGCAGATATGGTTTGCGAGCAGACCAGCGATGTGCTCGGAAAAGTTCTCAATGAGGCCTCCAATAAGATGAAGAATGCCTATGCCAGATCGGACGCCTGAGGTGTGTCACGGGGACGTATCCAATGACACATTCTCTTATGCCGACGCCGGAGTGGTTGTGGAGATACCTCTACAACCACTCCGGCGTCATTTTGACTCGATTTTTCTTTTACTGACGTTTTAGGCAGAGGCGCAGCGGACCATTGTCTTGTTGCTGAAACAGATGGCCATGTGGTTGGTGCCGTATGGACGAGGATCATGCGTGACTACGGCCATGTGGATGATGAAACGCCATCTTTTGCCATATCTCTGGTGCCAAAATACAGAGGGAAAGGGATTGGCACCCGCCTTCGCTGCCGGAATTTGTTCGGCAGAAAAGGCGGCTATATTTTGGCTGCATTTATTACTTGGTTGTTTTAGAGAACAAGCCTGCATCAGCATTCTTGGAATCCTGCCAGCGAAGCTTGTCGCCTTCCTTCATGAAAGCGCCGCTCGTCTTCTCTTCGCCTGAAATAGTCTCGTTTCCTTTGTCGTCGAATGTGTGGATCGAGTAGTTGCCGTCATCGTAGGAAAGCATGCCGGAAGTGGGGTCATATTCGCCGTGGATCGTCCAGATCGCTGTCTCTGTGGCGCTTCCGCCCCAGTGAACGGTGATATTGTAGCTGCCATCCTCATTTTTTACGACATCCATGGAAGCCCTTTGGCTGACTTCATCGTCCCATGAACCGGACAGATCCATATCGCCTGTGAAATCCTCCAGGGCGTTTTCGGGCTTTGCGGCATCGGACGCTTCCTTGACCGTTTCCTCGGCTGCTTCCTGAGCGGCTTCCACTTCCTCGACAGCTTCCTGCGGTGAAACCGGAGCTTCTTCCTTACTTTTTCCGCAAGCGGTCAGGGCGCATATGCTGATGATAAGAGTGGCCAGTATAAATAATTCTTTTTTCATTGATTGATTCCTTTGCTGTTTGTGCCGTTTGTGCCGTATTGACAGTTGCTTCTAGTAAGTATACGCTTCAGACAGCTCAATTTCCACACAGATTTGGTAACAATCGACCTTTGGGGAACAATCGACCTCTGGGTTACTTTGTGGACAGGTGTGGACAACAATCGACCTCTGGGGTATTTTGTGGACAGGTGTGGACAAAATACCTCAGAGGTCAAAGAGCTCGAGGTCAAAGAGTTCATTTGGGAGGTGACTAGTATGTGGTTATGGTTTGCGCTGGGATCGGCGGTTTTTGCTGCACTGACCTCTATTTTAGCTAAGGTGGGAATTGAAGGCGTCAATTCCCACCTGGCCACTGCGATTCGCACAATGGTAGTGGTCGCGATGGCGTGGGGCATGGTGTTTCTGACGAATGCACAGGGCGGACTAAAGGAAATCGGTCAAAAAAGCTGGATCTTCCTGATTCTGTCCGGACTTGCAACGGGTGCGTCGTGGCTGTGCTATTACAAAGCGCTGCAGGTCGGAGAGGTGACGAAAGTCGTACCCATTGATAAGTTGAGTGTGGTGATCACGCTGGTGCTTGGTGCTGTTTTGCTGCACGAGCAGTTTACGGTGAAGTCAGTGATCGGATGTGTGCTGATCGGAGCGGGAACGCTGGTTATGGTGTTGTGACCAGAGGCCGGCGGTGTGTCACGGGGACGTATCCGCTGACACATTCTCTTATGCTGAAGGGGCTGTCGCATTATGTGAGGGTTAAAACCTTCGTTTTTTTGGCACGCCCCTTTTTAATTGCGAAGAAGAATTATGGGCCGGAATTAAGAAATGAACATCAGAAAATGGATGGAGGGAAAAATACCAGTCCTGCATGAACTCTCCATCCACTCTGGCTTGCTGCCAAAATTCGATGGGGCTCGAAACGACAGTCTGACTGTACTTCTGCATCCATTCCGCTTTATTGCCATATCCGATGGTCTGTAAAGAATTTCTTACCACACATCACTCCAACTTATATGACCTTTCCTTTAATCCGATGTAGGTTTCATGCAAGACCGCCCCAAAAGCTCATGTCACAGCCCCGCTCGAGTCTGATCACAGTATTATAAAATTCTCACTTCAAATCGTCCTCAATTGACTTCGCTCTCTGCGCCACTACGTCGCCCCAATGAGGTCCTTTCTCATACATTTCCGCCAGTTCCGCCAAAGCAGAAGGCACATCAATGCCCTGAGGGCATGCGTGCATGCACTGCCCGCAGCCTATGCAGGCTGACGGCCGCTTGTCTTCTGACAATGCGTCGATCCGCATCGACGGCGTCATGGTCGTGGCAAATTTGTAGTCGTTGTAGCACTGCAGCAGATATGGAATATCAAGTTCCATTGGACATCCGTCGCAACAGTATCTGCAGGCTGTGCATGGAACGCCCTTTTTCAGGTTCTCCGCGATGTCCAGAAGGACACTGCGCTCCTCGCCGCTCAGAGGATTCTCCTCGCGGAAAGTCCTCAGATTGTCCTCCACCTGGAACACCTCATTCATACCTGACAGGATGACCGTTACCCCCGGCAGATCCTGCAGAAATCTGAAGGCGTAGGAAGCATCACTGGGCTCCGCCGCGCCGCCATCGGCCGCCAAACCAGAAGCCCCGCCAAAACCTCCACAATCGGACGCAGCCCCATCGCCACCAACGCCGCGCTCCCTCAGCGCCCTGAGTTTCGCCTTCTCCGACTCCGGAAGCACCGCAAGCTTGCCTCCCCGGACAGGCTCCATGCCCCAGATTCCGAGGCCGTGCTTCCTGATGATGTCGCATTTCTCCTTGGCGTCCTGCATCGTCCAGTCAAGATAGTTGAGCTGGATCTGCACGAAATCAAACACTCCTTCGTGCCTTGTCAGGAATGCGTCGAGCATATCCGGGCCCGCATGGCAGGAGAAGCCGAAGTACCGGATCTTTCCCTCTTTTTTCATCTGCAGCAGATCCGGGATAATGTGGTACTCCTCGCTCTCGTAGAACTGCACGGACCACTCCGTGACATTGTGCAGCAGATAGAAGTCAAAATAGTCTGTCCTGCACTTTCGCAGCGACACGTTGAACAGCGCGATATTGTCGATCGGACCGGTCAGGGAGTGTCCCGGGAACTTGTCCGCAAGGTAATAACTCTCTCTTGGATAGCGTGACAGGCCCTCCGCCATCGCGATCTCCGATTTCCCGCCCAGATAGGGGTACGCCGTGTCAAAATAGTTCACGCCCTCTCTGATTGCCAGATCAAACATCGCGTTTACTTTGGCCTGGTCGATCTCCCCGGTCTCAGGATCAGACGCAAACCGCATGCATCCAAACCCCAGTTGTGACAGTTTCTGACCCTTAAAATCTCTATAGATCATGCTCCCACTCCTTTCTTGTGACTCAACGATCTCTCAGGATATCCGGCGAATCACTAATCTCTCACAATCCCCAATGTATTACTGATTCTTCAGCATGCCCAGATTCTTGCGATCCACAACCGCCAGCAACTTCATCTTTTCCTGCAGGGGCTGCTCGGGATCCATAGGCATCCATTCGCCTTTCTCATCTTTGCCTGCCACGATAGTCATCTGATATTTGTTCCGGATGTTGAGCTCTGCCATGGATTTTCCGATCCACTCGTTAAGCGGAACCATTTCTATCATGCTCAGCCGGCTTCCCAGTTCGAAGTAGTCCAGCACCGATTCGGAAACCAGCATTGCCGCTGAGCGCGCGCCCGCGTATTCCTCAGGCATAATGACCCTGTTGACACCTACCTTGCGCAGAATGGAGGACATGCGCGCCGAGGAGCTCTTCGCCACGATCAAGGGAACGCCCTGCTCCTTGGCAACTGCCACGGAGAGTATGCTTGCCTCCAGGCTTTCTCCCATAGCGCACACCACGATGTCCATCTCCTTGAGCCCGAGTTTGTTCAGGTCCTCCTCGTTCGCCAGATCCGCGCAGATCGCTGTGCTGCAGTAGCTCGCGATTTCCTGGACGTACGTCTCTACTTTGTCCACTGCCATCACGTCCGCGCCCATTTCATTCAGTGAACGGACCAGACTCATTCCGAATTTACCAAGTCCGAGAACCGCAATTGATTTCGCCATAACTGTCTCCTTGTATTTGTCAAAACAGAGATTACCCGCTCTTATGTATCGCCAGAGCAGAGCTTACCCGCTCTTATACATCGCCCGATCAGAGATTACCGGTTACCCTATATAGAAATTTCCTTCCGCGTAATGTACCCCGGACTCATCCTTCTTTCCTCCTGTGAGGAAGAAAGCCATGGAGATCGGCCCTATTCGCCCGAGATACATGCCGACCGTTACGATCAGCTTGCCGGCCGTGTTCAGCGTAGGGGTCAGATTCCGCGTCAGCCCTACAGTGGCGCAGGCGCTCACGATCTCGAATAGACCGTCCTCGATCCCGACCGGGTTAGTCGCGACAAGCAACAAGGTGAGTACCATGACCGTCACCACGCTGACTTCTATGATGGCCGTTGCTTTCCTCATGGCCGCCTCACTAACTGACCTCTTATAGGCGTGCGCGTCGTTTTTTCCGTGAACATAGGAATTGAAACCGAGGATCGCCAGATAGAAGGTAGTCGTCTTGACGCCGCCCGCCGTGCCGATAGGCGATCCGCCGATGAACATCAAAAGGTAAGCGGCCAGGCACGAGACGTCTCTCAGTCCCGCCTGAGAGAATGTAGCGAAGCCTGCTGTCCTGAAAGTTACGGACTCAAAAAGGCTGTTCAGTATTTTTTGCGGAATGGGCATTGTGCCCAGTGTCTCCGGATTCCCGAATTCTGCCGCGAATATGAACACTGTGCCTGCAGCGATCAGTATTCCTGTCAGGGTGAGCACCAGTTTCGTGTGCTCGCTGAAACGCCTGATGACCTGTGCCGGTTTAAGTCCCCTCTTTCTTCCGAAAGAGACTTTGCTGTCGATGTCCTGCCAGACAACGTATCCGAGGCCTCCCATTATGATGAGCGCCATCGTCACAATAAGGACCAGGGCGTTATTTTGGTAAGGCGCCAGGCTGTCCGGGCCCAGCACATCTATGCCTGCGTTGCAGAACGCGGAAATAGCTGTGAATACAGAGACCCAGATTCCTTTGGCCATTCCGAATCCGGGGATAAAGGCGATCATGTAAAGGAGCGCTCCGATCATCTCAACCACAAGGGTTCCCCGGATGACTTTTAAGAGAAATCCGAGCAGATCGTTCAGGTTTTCCAGATTCATCGCGTCGCGAAGCATCAGGCGCTCGCTAAGGGAAAAACGCTTGCGGGCCAGCATCATCATTGTCGAGACCGCGGTGATCACGCCTATGCCGCCGACCTGGATCAGCACAAGGATCACTACCTGTCCGATATGGCTCCAGTATTGATAGGTGTCCTTCACCACGAGTCCCGTAACGCACACTGATGTGGTCGCTGTGAAAAGCGCGTCCGTAAAGGGAGTCCAGTTACCTGCTGCCGAGGAGATCGGCAGGGCAAGAAATACTGTTCCGATCAGGATCGCGGCAAGAAAACTCAGAGGGATCAAATGCGCCGATGTTAATCTGATTTTTTTCATATGTGCGCGATCACCTCCTCTCTATCTACTAATGTAGCATAATGTCGGGAAGTAGGCACAGCAAAAAGTAACTGATCAGCACCCGAAATAACCATGTCTGTTTAAGTACGTCTGAAATATAATGCGGATAAAGAATGGAAAGCATTCTGATGACACCAGGCCGAAAAAACAGGTAAGATCAAAGGAAAAACCATGGTTTTGGCGCAAAAAGAGGGCATTGCCCTCACTGATTAATCAGTAAGATGCAACACCCACTCCAGCGTCATTCCCGCCCATGCCACCCTAAAATCTGTCAGCTGATACGTCCCCCTGTCACACTTTCCACTCTTTCGGAATCCCAAACCTGCCATTACGGCACTCCGCCGTGTACACCGCACAATTGCCGATATACTTCGACCAGTATGCGCCGCCGGATCCCGGCGTCAGATACTCAAGAATTCCTTTCATCGCTATTGCGTGAGTAGAAATCAGGATATTACCTTCAAGCCCTTCAAGATTCTTAATTTCTTCCAAAAAAGCGCCGGCTCTGTTCACTACCGAACTGAGCTGCTCCATCCCGTCGGGCGCCGGATTATGCGCAAAATCACTGAAAAACGTCAGCATTTCCGGCGGCAGGTGTCCAAGGTCTGCCCCCTCATAAGGGCCATAGTCCATCTCGATCAGACGCTCATCGACCACAGCGTGTGCATACGGCGCAATGATCGCAGCCGTCTGAATGGCCCGTTTCAGCGGACTTGTATATACTTTTGTAAACGTGATGTGCCTCAACTCATCGGCGGCCTTCTGCGCCTGGGCGATTCCCGCTTCATTGAGCGGATAGTTACTCCTCCCCTGCAGCACCTTCCGGATATTCATTTCCGTCTGTCCGTGCCTAATGATATAGATTATCATTTCTTGATTCCATCCTTTTCTGAGCCAACATCCATTACCTCAATCAGCCTCTCCCGCGGAATCCCGCACTTTTCCATAAACCGGTCCGCCTTGGCGATCACTTCCGGAGAATACACATGGTCCGCGCGATGCGCGTCCAACCCGTAGATCACGCGGTTTCCTTCCCGCGCCGCGATCTTCCAGAAATGCTCACATGGGTAGCTTCTGTCCTCCCTTACGCCCAGCAGGTTGATCTCAAGCGGAATATCGATCTCCCTGCAGAACCTGCACAGTTTTGTCATCTCTTCCTCGTAGATCTCCCCCGGTCCCGTGTACCAGAGCACGTCAGGATGGGCAAAATAGAGAAACTTTCCTGTCTCCAGTGCCTCCCGGGTCTGCCTGCAGTACTGCCTGAGCCTCTCCGCACTGTTTGACGGCTCCCCGCAGAAGGGCGCATTGACGCCGTTTCCCAGATAGTGCTGTCCCAGAATCATATACTCGATCGGATATGGCTCGAGGAGCCTCAGCAGCGGCTCCCAGAGCGTGTAAAGGTATTCCACCTCCAGCCCAAGCAAAATCTCTATGTCATCTTTATATTCCCGCTTCAGATCCAGGACTGTATCTACATAGCCTTCCAGCTCGGACGGAAGCATCTTGACCGGGCACACAAAACCGTCAGGATAGACCTGCGGCGTGTGATCGGAGAAGCCCAGGATCTTAAGACCGGCCTCAATAGCCTTTTCCACGTATTCTCTCTCTGTGCCGCTGGCGTGCCGGCAGCGCCATGTATGGGTGTGGTAATTTGCGATCATCGTATAGTGCCCTCCGTTCATGCTGCTCCGATCCTATTATTTCGATCTGCAAATTGCAGCTCACTTTTGGGGCTCGCAGAGCGAGCCGCTTCGCCGCGTGCAGATTGCCTGTAAGGAAATAATCTTCCTTTCCGCACGCGTGTGCATCCTTCATCGATACAGAAAAGCCCCGCATCATCTGACTATCTATTTTATCAGATAATCCGATGATGCGGGGCTATGAAAGGAGGGACTTAAGATTCCGCAGATTCTGAGCGGCCGGAAGCGATGTATTGCAGCTTCGACGTCGCCTCATACTGTCCCGATTTTTGGTCTTTTTTGACATATCCCAGGCAGATCAGGGAGCGGAGTATTCTGTGCGTAGTGCTTTTGTTAAGGTCAAGGGCCCTCGCAATCTCCATAAGACCCGCAGGTCCCCTTTCAGACAAGAACTCAAGTGCTCCGAACAGTCTTTCAGATACCTGGATCGGGTTTTTATTCTTTGTCTCCAAGTCAAAATCCTCCTTCGACGCTTCTTTGGCTCAAGAGCTCACTTCTCAAATCGACTGTAATCAAGGTATGCCCCTTTCATAGGGCTTGCCGCAAGTTCGCTGAACAGCCGGAGCACTCCGCTCTTGTATTTTCTTGGCTTAGGCTGCCAGGCGCTGCGGCGTTTTGCAAGCACTGCGTCCACTTCTTCCGGCGTCTTCTTTTCACCATTGATGCCGATAATGTTCAGCTTTCTGGCAAACACATCGAGTTCGATCAGATCTCCCTCCTCAACCAGCGCGATCGGTCCTCCGGTCTGCGCCTCAGGGCTGCAATGCCCGATGACCGGTCCGGTTGAAGCCCCTGAGAAACGTCCGTCTGTAATCAGCGCGATGCTTCGCCCGAGTTCCTTGTCAGAGCTGATTGCTTCGGAAGTGTAGAACATCTCCGGCATTCCGCTTCCCTGCGGTCCTTCATAACGGATGAATACTGCGTCGCCTTTGTTGACTTTGTGATGCAGGACTGCGTCCAGGCACTCCTCCTCGCTGTCGAAGGGACGGGCGTACAGAACAGCCTTGTACATTTCCTTCGGGCAGGCTGTGTGCTTAATGACCGCGCCTTCAGGAGCCAGGTTGCCCTTGAGCACTGCGATGCTGCCGGCTGTTCCTATTGCTTTGTCATAAGGTTTGATAATATCTTCCTTTGTAAGATTGATCCCATACTTTTTGTTCGCTTCTTCCAGCCACTTCTGACATCTCTCATAAAAGCCGTTCGCCTTGAGCTCATCCAGATTTTCACCCAGCGTTTTGCCTGTAACGGTCATGACATCCAGGTGAAGCACTTCACGGATCTCTTCCATGATCGCCGGTACGCCGCCTGCATAGTAGAAGAATTCCGCAGGCCACTCCCCGGCAGGTCTGAGGTTCAACAGATAATGAGCGCCTCTGTGTAAGCGGTCAAAAGTATCTCCATCAATCTCAATGCCGAATTCTCTTGCGATTGCAGGAAGGTGCAGCAAGGTGTTGGTGCTTCCGGAAATCGCCGCGTGCACCATGATTGCATTCTCAATGGAATCCATTGTCACGATATCCGAAGGTCTGGTTCCTTCTTTGGCCAGTTCCACGATTCGCTTTCCTGCTTGATAGGCATATTCCCTGAGATCCGGACTTGTGGCCGGCAAAAGAGCACTTCCCGGAAGCGCCATGCCCATAGCCTCAGCCATGATCTGCATCGTGGAAGCCGTCCCGATGAAGCTGCAGGCCCCGCAGCTTGGGCAGGCGTTCATTTTAGCCCATTCAAGCTTCTCTGCATCAATCTCGCCCCGTTCATAGCCGGCGCTGTACATACCGAGCTGCTCCAGCGTCAGTAGCTCAGGGCCCGCACTCATGGTGCCTCCGGTCACAACGATAGAAGGAATATTGACTCTCCCCATACCGATCATGTTGCCGGGCATCCCTTTGTCGCAGCTTGCAATATATACGGCCCCGTCAAAAGGAGTGGCATTCGCATGGATCTCGATCATATTTGCGATCATTTCCCGGCTTGCAAGAGAAAAATTAATGCCGTCTGTTCCCTGACTCTCCCCGTCGCAGATGTCTGTACATGCATAACGCGCTCCGAATCCGCCTGCGTCATAAATTCCTCTTCTGGCCTCTTCCACAAGAATCGGAAGATGTCCGCTGCCCGGATGGCTGTCTCCGGATGTGCTCTCTATCATTATCTGCGGTTTGGAAAGATCTTCTTTCTTCCATCCGCAGCCAATCCGCAGCGGGTCCATCTCAGGTGCAAGTTTTCTCATTTTCTGGCTGATCAGTTCCATACATACCTCCATTCTATGATTCTGATCTTATTGTATCGTATATTCTCCGCTGTTTTGACAGTTATCCGAGAAACAGTGAGATAACCAATGCCACAAGGAATCCGCTCAATCCAACGAGTGTTTCCATGACCGTCCATGTCTTGAGCGTTGTCGTCTCATCCATTCCCACCAGAGATTTGACCAGCCAGAAGCCGGAATCGTTGAAGTGGGAGCAGACAGTAGATCCGCCTGCTACTGCCGCAACTACACAGGCCAGATAAAGAGGAGAAAGTCCCTGGATTGCCGGCATGGCCGCAACAATTCCGGCTGCCATTGTCATCGCCACCGTTGCGCTTCCGACGCATATTCTTACAAGAGCCGCTACGATAAACGCTACAACCACGATGGGAAGATGTGCCTTGCCGACCGCATTGCCGATCAGATCACCGATTCCTGAGTATTGAAGCACATACCGAAGTACGCCGCCGCATGCAGTGACCAGAAGAATCAGTCCTGTAGGCTCAAGGGATTTGGTCATGATCTTCTCAAGTTCCGGCATAGTGTATCCATGCTTGAGGCCCAGGATTGCCATTGCTGCGATTGTGGAAATAAGGAGTGCTACGAAAGGCTCCCCGAGGAAGTTAAAGACCGGTCTGATCGATTCGGCTGCAGGCAATACGCTCAGTACAGACTTCAGAATGATCAGAACGAGCGGAATCAGGATGATGCCGACGATCGTTCCGAACTTGGGAAGTTTGGACTCATCAAACTCTTCCTGATTCATTACATGGTCAGGAACAGGAATGAAATATTTCTTCCCGCAGATGGAGCCCCAGATCGGTCCGGCTACGATCATAGCGAGCGTGCCGCAAAATACACCGATCAGGATGACCCATCCCAGATCAACGCCAAGCATTGTAGCTACCAGAACAGGTCCGGGTGTAGGAGGGATAAAAGCATGTCCGACTGCAAGTCCTGCGAGCAGCGGAATCGTATAGTACAATGCGCTTCTCTGAGTCTTCTTCGCAAGGGAAAATGCCAGAGGAATCAGGATGATCAGACCGGCGTCGAAGAAAACAGGCATTGCCACAACCAAGCCGGTGATTCCCAAAGCCCATGCCGCTTTCTCGTCTCCAAATTTTTTGACCATCGTGACTGCCAGCGTCTGCGCGCCTCCCGACGCTTCTAAAATAGCGCCGAACATCGATCCCAGGCCGACTAAGAGCGCGATTCCTTTTAACGTATTTCCGATGCCGTCGTTGACAGCTGTTACTATATCCGTCAAAGGCATGCCGGCAATGATTCCGATCGAAATCGCACCTACCAGGATCGACACCATAGCCTGTACTTTAAATTTAATGATCAGCACCAGCAGAATAACAAGACCGATTAATGCTCCGGCTATAAGTCTTGCCGGATCAAGAACTACATCACCACCCATTTTCTTCCTCCTTAGTTAGGTTGTTATTTACTGTTTTCTCATTCAGGTCTTTTCTAGTTTGCTCATTTCACATCTGACGTCTGATGTATTAACTGTTTTAATTATAATACTCCACATTTATTTTTCAATACATCAGATGTATTTTGTTTGTTTTCAGCATTTTAGACAAAAAAGAAAGGCTCGATTACGTATCGAGCCCTCTATTTTGTCTATTATTACGATAAGCGGCTTAGTTTTCGCTGTTTCCCTGTTCCAGCATCTGCTTAATCATCTGACGATTATAGGTCAAATGCATGACCATGGCGCATTTGGCCCCGACCTGATCATGATTTTCAATGGCTTCTACTACAGCCCTGTGCGTCTCAATGGTCTCCTCCATCAGTTCTCTGTGCGTCACATTTGCAAATGTATGCACGGCGGAGTCGATCAGAGGTACAAGAACCTCTACAACTCTGTTCTTACTGCAGTGTGCGATCGCTGTATGAAGCTCAATATCCTTGCGGACATGATTCTCCCCGCTGCGATAAATCTCTTCCACTTCATCGCAGAGCCTGCGCAGTTCCACAACATCTTCTTCTGTAGCGTTCATGGCTGCATAGGCTGCGATCTCCGGCTCAATCATCAGACGTACGTCAAACAGTTCAAGAGCCAGCTGGTATTTATCATCATATCTCCCCAGCCCCAGAGGATCCTCTTCTGCAGGATAGGAACTGATCACGTACGTCCCTGATCCGCGGCGCACTTCCAGCATGCCCTTGGAGACTAGTCCCTTTACCGCTTCGCGAATCGTACTGCGGCCGACCCCGAATTTCTCTGCCAGTTCAAATTCATTCGGAATCTTTTCACCGACAGGAATCGGTTCTTCCTGAATATACCGTATTAATTGAGCTTCGATCCTGTTTCCCAGAAGCTCTTTGTCTTCCTTCACAATTTGATACATCTCGTCAAACTCGCTGTTCATCATATTTACTCCATTGCGCCCCTCTGTCCGGTTCATGCCCCAGGGCGCCGAAGCATGTCTGTCACTAACAGTATACGTTTCTCATTGTGAAACCGCAAGCGAACTTGCCAAGATGATCGTCGATCGTTTCCAAACTTTCAAGTTATACGTCCATCTTAACATACGTCAGACGTTTTATCCACATCACCTCATAAACGAAAACACAGGCTAAGCATTTCCTGATGGTGATGGTCAGATGTTTAGCCCGTGTTATTGGTTTAGTGTCGTCAGGAACAGTTCTGACGTCCCCATATCATTTTAAAAATTTGTATGAATCAGCCTCAATACCCCGCCAAGCTCCTCCGCTCCGATCTGCCCCGGCGCAGAAGCCTTGCCCACAGTCCCGAAGGTGCAGGCACTGCCGAAAACTTCCCCGCACAGGCGGCTGACCAGTCCGGTCCCGGACATGGACATAGTGATGATCGGCCTGTCGGCATACTGCGAAGACATTTCCTGCGTCGCGGCGATGAGCGTCAGCACATCGGCGCTGCCGCGCGGCATCACGGCGATCTTGGGTATGTCAGCGCCCAGCTCCTGCATTCTGCGCAGCCTGCCGACTATGTCCTCTTTCTCCGGTGTTTTGTCAAAATCGTGATTGGAGCCGACGACTTTGACGCCCGCTTTGTGCGCCTCTTCGATGATCTCTCTCACGACATCGTCTCCGGTAAAAGCCTCCACATCGATCAGGTCCACCAGCCCGGTCTTTGCCGCCATGATATTGAGCCGCTTGTACGCATCCACCGAGATGGCCTTCTCTCCGCCTTCCCGGACCGTTCGAAAAGTAAAAAGGAGCGGGATATTGCCGAGTTTCTCGCGAAGCTCCTTCAGGACGTCCTCCACTTTCCCGAACTCAAAGACATCCTCGAACCAGTCCGCGCGCCACTCGACCAAGTCGAAGACGTTTTTCCAGAAGTCGTTTACCCCAGAGCCATTTCCCTTAAGAGCGTTTTCCATAATAGAAGACGCCGCTTCCAGGATCTCTCTCTTTGTTCTTCCGACGATCGGAACAATGATCTTGGGCATCCCCTCGCCGATCTTCACGCCGCGCACTTCCACACATTTCGTCACGATACTATTCCTCACTTCAAGGCTCGCAGAGCGAGCCGATGCGCCGCGTGCGCGCTGCCTGTAGGGCAGGCTCCGGCCTCTTGCCGCACGCATGTGCATTGTTGAACTCACTTGTATGCGAATCTGCCGTCATTCTTCTCCTCAATGGCCTTGATCGCATGATAGGTGTACTCTGTAAAGGGCACACTGATCCCCACGGACTTCGCCTTCTCCATCAACACGCCCGCGAACATATCGATTTCCGTGTGCCTGCCCGCGTCCAGATCCTGCAGCGTGGAAAATCTCGCCGTCTTGGCGCAGCTGTCCCATGCCAGAGACGGCTTCAGAACCTCAATTCCCATCGCCGCGCCGACCCGGCGCACCTCATCGAATAATCTCTCGCGCAGGAACGCCACATGTTCCGAGTCAAAATAGGCACCAAACGGCAGGTCCAGAACCGCCTGAGGAAGGTTGTAGCAAATATTGGAGGCATATTTGGCCCACTGGTCCTGGATAATGTCCTCCACAAAGAAAGCTCCGCAAGTCGTCCCCGCCAGAAGATCTTCAATGGCGGCGATGCGATCGCTCTTAACTCTCGTGCCCTTCTCGCCCAGATAGACGCCCCAGCCGAGGTCGGGATTGAAGGAGACGACGTCCCTGCCGTCGCGAATCCGGCGCTCGGAGCTGACCCGCATCAGCGAGTAGACGATCTGGGACGGATCAATGACTTTGCCGATCTTCTCCTCGGAGTCAATCCCGTTGAGCAGGGACAGGACGATCGTGCCGGGCGCGGCGATCTGACGGATGTCCTCCAGAGCCGCTTCCAGCGCCGTATATTTGACCGCGACAAGCAAAAGGTCCACGCCTCTCGCCTCCTGCGGCGTGCGAATCTGCGGGCGCAGCGCGCGGACCTCTTTCCCATCGTCGACAATTATGCCTTCTCTTTCCAGCCGAAGCTTCCGGTCTCCGTCCGCGACAACGCAGAAATCAAGGTCTTTTTTGCCCATCAGGCCATAGACGAAGTAGGCGCCCACGGCGCCCGCTCCCAGAACCGCTGCCGACCGGATCTTCATAACTTTGCGATGCACTCGATCTCGCAGAGTGCTCCCTTGGGAAGGTCTTTGACCGCCACGCAGCTTCTTGCCGGCTTGGACGTAAAGTACTTGGCATAGACAGCGTTGAACGCCGCGAAATCGGCGATCTCGGCCAAAAAGCAGGTCGTCTTGATGACCTTATCGGCGCCGGATCCGGCCGCCTCGAGAATAGCCATCACGTTCTTGCAGCTCTGCTCTGTCTGGGCGTCAATTCCCTCGGCCATCTCGCCTGTCGCGGGATCGATCGGGATCTGACCGGACGTAAATACCATGTCGCCCACAGTATATCCCTGGGAATAAGGGCCGATTGCGCCGGGTGCTTTGTCTGTACTGATTACTTTCATAGTGGAACCTCCGTATTATCAGCGCATGTTCCTCTGCCTGCAGCGCAGCAAGTATGCAGGCTGCTCAGGAACAACTATATTTTCGATAAAAGTCTATCACAAACCGATTGATTGTGAAATGGGGTTGCCGTCCCCTGGGTCGGGATAGCCCTTCGCAGTACAAACCACGGTTCCCGCTGCAAGCGGCTAAGACAGCTTCAGCCACCGCGCCGCCTCCGTCAGCGACGGCAGAATCGCCACCGCCTTCTCTCTCATCTCCTGCGTCGGCGGGAGCTGGTCCGGCACCATGACCGGCTTCATTCCCGCCGCATGGGCGGCCCTGATCCCGTTGTAGGAGTCCTCGATGACGAAGGTCTCGCTGTATTTTGACACAGGGATCCCCAGCGTATCCGCGCAGCGCAGGAAAACTTCCGGATCCGGCTTGCCCTTCTGCACCATGTCCCCGCTCACAACCGCGTCAAAATACTGCAGCACCTCATGCCCGGCCAGGACCTTTTCGATCATGTCGCGCGGAGAAGACGAGGCGAGCCCGACAGATATCCCTTTCGCTCTCAGCTGCTGCAGGATCTCCTTTGCCCCCGGCTTAAGAGCGATCTTACCGCTCTCCACTGCGCCGGCAAAATAGTCCCGGCAGGCGCGGAATGTCCGCTCCAGGTCAAACTGCGGCAGATGCCCGAAGGTCTCCGTCATGATCTGCCGCTCCATCGCATCGACCACGCCCACGGCGCGCCCTGCGGCAGCGCGCATGTCTCTCTCCGGAAGGTCAAAGAGCCTTGCGGCATGCAGATACCCCGCCAGATAGGCGGCTTCCGAGTCCACCAGCACGCCGTCCATATCAAAGATCACATACATAATCATTTCTCCTGCTTTGTTAAGCTTTATCTTCTGTGCGCCTCTTCGATTATACATTACTAAAGCATGCACAAACACTATATGCGCAAAAAAGCCCTGCCCGGCCGACCGCTCTTCTCTCGAAAAGGATCGCCCGAACAGGGCTGCTGAATAATTACATTTTATCTCGACGGATACTTTTCCATCGCCTCCTGGATCGTCAACCCCTGCGCCACCGCTTCGCGGCGCTTGCCGTTGACTTCCTGAATTTCTTTGACACGCTTTCCGTCCAGCTCATACCCTGTCATAGCCCACAGGGTAAGGGCCCACGCGCACATGGGCACGATGCAGAACAGGATGATGACGACCACATTCATGCCGGGCGTGTAGGGAGTTGTCTTTGTCGGCAGTGAATCCAGCCCGATCATGGTGACCGCCACGCCGACGACCGTGGCCGAGAGGCTCGAGACGAGCTTGTCGACCAATGAGAACAGTGTTCCCATGATGCCGGGGATGAATTTCCCCGAGCGGTAAGTTTCATAGTCCGCACAGTCCGCCACCATGGGGATCGGCATATCCGCCGTGGCGTAATAGGCGCCGTAGCCGATGCCGAAGCACAGGATGAACGCGATGGTATAGAAGTTCAGCGCTACTTTGCCGTTCTGCATGATCTGCATGTGCATCGAGGTGTTCGGATTCCACATAAGAAGCAGGATCAGAACGCCGATATAGCAGACAAAAGCGACCGCCACATACCGCATCAGAGACGCTTTCTGGCCTTTCTTCTGGGATGTGCGCACAGTGAGCGCGAAGAACGGGATCGCGAACACGTAGCCGACTATCATCATGGGCATGTAGAGCCCGTCATAGTTGCCCATCATGCAGGAATACAGCATGATCAGGACCGTGATATTGGTCGCGATGGAGAGCGCCAGTTTGCAGGCGCCGCCCGCCACCATCAGCTTCTGCAGGGGCTTGTTGGCCATGATGATGTCGATATACTCGGACACCTTGACCTTCTCCTGCTTGCCCCCGCCCAGGCCGAAGTACTTGGGCTGGTCCTTTTCCCAGATGCCGATGATCGCGAGGATGGTAAGCAGCACAGAGATGCAGATTCCTATAGGTGTGATCGCTGCAAACCAGCTCCTGTTGTAATCGCCGAAGATGCTGTCCCTCGCGAGGATCGGTCCTATGAACTGCATGACGCCCATGCCGGCCAGCGAACCGATGGTGTTGAAGATCGTAAACAGAGGTCTCTGCTGCGGATCATTTGTGAGAACGGCCTGCGCCGCTCGCGTGACGGAAGTCTGGAACGTATAGCCGATGACCCAGACCGCGTACAGGAGAATGAAGAGCCCGTAGCGCAGCCCCATCATATTCTCCGGCACAAATGGTGTCAAAATATAGAGGCAGATCACAGAGACCGCCATAATAACGGATCCGATGACCATAAAGGGACGGAACTTGCCGAACCTTCCGTTGGTCTTGTCCATCAGCGCGCCGATGATCGGATCGGTGATCGCGTCGAATATGCGCATTCCGGTGACCATGAAGGAAGCGAACACTGTCGCGATCCCCAGTACCGTATTGCCGAACGTCGCGATATAAGTAAGTATCAGTACGTAGTAAACATTTGTTGCGCCGTTATTCATAGGGAACAGCGCAAGCTGATAAGGCTTGGCCCGGTTCAGAGTTGTCCCGGACGCCTGCTGATTATCATTCATGATATCCCCCTTTTGTATAAGGCTCGAACAGCAGGGCATTACTCCCGCTGTTCGAGGCCCCGCGCAGCCGGCGATGCCGGCCGCGCGGATCATCTGCGCTTATAAATTATGTTATGCCTTCTGCTCTTTTGCCAGCTTCTTGTTCTTGAAGAGCATGTAGCCGCTTCCAAGTGTAAGAAGTGCCGTAACTGCGATCAGAGCGTAGATCGCAAGCTGCCACCAAGGGGTGTTGGGAACGATGCGTGTCTGCGCCGTCCAGCCGTTCATGGCGTTGGAGTTGACGACTGTGTAAAGGATGTTGTGCATCGCTTCTCTCATCTCTGTGACCATGTAAGGATCCTGTGCATAGCCGCCTGCCGCTGCTGTGTGGATCATAGGCATCGGGCTGTCCCAGATATCGGATCCGCCCATCAGACCATCTGCCACATCCATGTACTGGCTGAGACCGGAGAAGTCCGTGATGGACATGCCGCGCATGCCGCACTCGCCGCGCAGATATGCTGTCTGCAGGTTGTAATTCTCGCCGCACCACTGTGCGCCCCAACGGTTGAAACCACTCATGACGCACCATGCGCCGCCGTCGATGATCGCGCGATCCGCCACTTCCAGATAGAACTCACGAGCGGTCTGCTCGTTCAGCCATGTGTTGACGCCTCGTCTGGAGGTCTCGGAATCGTTCAGCGCTACGTGCTTGAGGTATACATAGACGCCCTTGGACTGAATGCCCTTGGTCTCCGCTGCGCAGATCGCGCCTGCTACGAAGGGATCTTCTGCATAATACTCGAAGTTACGTCCGGAATAAGGTGTTCTGTGCATGTTGATGCCGGGGCCATAGAGTCCGGAATATCCCATATCCAGGCAGTCGTTGCCGATGCAGCGGCCGACATCTTCCATCAGCTCCAGGTTCATGGTTGCTGCCATGACGTCTTCGGAGGTGTAGCACATCGCGGACTTGCCGCCTACCAAGGAAGCTGTCAGACCCTGCGGGCCGTTCTCGTCCTTGGTTGCCGCCTTGGAGACGCTCTCGCAGGCTGCTGTGTTGTGGAATCCAAGTGTGATGGTGTTTACCATCTCCTGGAAGGTCAGCTGGTCGAGCAGGCTCTCCCAGCGCTCGTCGTTGTAATCCGCACCGATCAGCTCAGAAATGGTCATGTTGCCGCCGGATGCCAGTGTGGGCATGGGAGTATCCGCATGCTCTTCAGCTTTGTACTGTGTGAAAGCAAGTGCCGCTGCCAGATTGTCGTTCATGGTGAGCTGTGCGCGTCCTGTGGGGAATGTGCCCTCCCAGTTGCTGCGGCTCAGGAATGTGACGTTTCCGGGTGTCAGGCTGCTCTTGTTGGGATCGGACTCATCGAAGAGGTTTGTGATCTCAGCGCCTGTCGCCTCGCTCTTTGCATAGGTAGTCGTGTCAAGTGCAGCGTTGTTCCACTGATATACAAGTGCCTGATTTCCCTCAGCATCCATGCCATTCTCAGTGGTGAATCCCTTCGCTGCCAAAATATTGTTGACCGCCTCATGAGATCCCATAGCAACGGTGAAGTAGTAATCGCCTGCGTCAAGAATATATGTCTTTGCGCCGTTGGCGTCATAAGTTCTCAGCTCTCTCTTAGGAACATTGACAGTGACTGTCTCGGAAGCGCCGGGCTCGAGGATCTGTGTTTTGCCAAATCCGCAGAGCTCAACGGAGGCCTTTTCGATGCCGTTCTGCTTGTCATAGTCGGTGTAAGGGGACTGGAAGTAGACCTGCACGGTCTTCTTGCCTGCCACACTGCCGGTATTGGTAACATTGACAGTGACATCGAAGCTGTCCGCATTCTCTTTCACTGCAAATCCGCTCATGTCAAAGGTTGTGTAGGAGAGGCCATATCCGAAGGGATATGCAACTGTCGTGTTGTAGTCGAAGTCGCCTGCGCCCGCTGTGCCCATCACAACGTCTTCATATCTGGTCTCGGGATAACGGTATCTCAGATAGATGCCTTCCTGATAGACGCTGTACATACCCTGTACGTCAGCACCTTCGAGGTTAAGGCCATAGCTCTCTACGCCTGCGTAAGGAACTGTGTAGAAGTTCACGACTGCGGGGTTCTTCATGTTGTCATACCAATAAGTGTCAACGAGAGAACCGGAGGGGTTGGCTGTACCGGAGAGGAGGCGTCCTACGCCGATCGCACCGGTCTGTCCCACGTCGCCGATCCACATGCAGGAGTCGATGCCGTAGTCCACGCCGCAGATCTCGGGATTCAGGAAATCCAGCTCGATCGCGTTGGATGTATTCAGAAGGACTACAATCTTCTTGAAGGTGCCGTTGTCCTTGAGCGCCTTGAGGCCTGCCAGCAGGTCTTTCTCTTCCTGGGAAAGGGCAAGGTAGTCGCCGTCGCCCTCGGAGCCCATGCCGTAGTGCACGTCTGCTGTCTTCGGCTCTGCCGCCTTCTCTTCTCCTTCGCCGCCCTTGTTGTCACCGACCGCGCTCTTTGCCTCGGTTGTCGTCACGAGGGAAACGCTGTCATCGCCGTCCGGAAGGTCCGCGCCTTCGCCGCCGGATCTTGAGAACACTACGATCGCGGCGTCGCCGTACTCGGCAAATGTAGAGCTGTTGGCGCTCTCCACCTCAGACCAGGGAGCTTCGTTGACTGCATACTGTGTGTTTGCCACCAGCGCGTCGGAGATGGAAGCAGGGGTCTTGCGGCCGTACTTCTCGGAAGTGGATGTGTACCAGTCCCAGAGGCCCTGGTTGATCTCAATGCCTTCCTGGGTCAGGGCGTCCTTCAGGCTGGGTGCCTGGCTGGTGTCTACGGAGCCGGAGCCGGTTCCGCCGTACATCAGCTCAACGCTTCCCCTTGCGAAAAGGGAAACCTTGGATCCGCCGGCCAGCGGAAGAGCCTGATTGTCGTTCTTGAGCAGTGCCGCGCCTTCGGATTCCACCTGTGCGCAGAGCTCACGCTCGTATTCCCAGCGGGCGTCTTCGTTTTCGAAGTCGCTCTCGAAATATTTGACGCTTTCGTCAAATCCCTGAATCTTGGAAAAAGATGTTCCCAGCGCTACGTTGATCGTAGTCGCGTACTGATTGGCAAAATGATTGCCTACGATCGATCCGATGCAAAGAACGGCGCAAAGGATCGTCAGAACTCTCCAGAGGCCTACTCTAGGCTTTTTATTCATATTTTTATCCTCCCTTTACTATATCTGTTGTCAAACCCAGTTCGCGCTGTTGGAGCTCTTCCCCTTCAGCTTGTAATCGGGATTTGGCTTGTCCACCTTGCGAAATACCGCTTTGTCCTCGCACGCTCCGCTCACCGCGCGGATCTCATGCTTTCCGCTGATCGGCACGGTAAATGTAAATACATGGCTGCCCGTCTTAGTGCCGATCTTTTTCCCGTCGCAGTAAAGCGTGACGGATTTCTGATTGGAATAAACTTTGATCTCTGTTTTGGCCTCCGCCCTGTCCGCAAAGCGCTTCCCACAGATGTGGACGAAAGGATCCGTGTCGTTCCACCAGGCTTTATAGAGATAAAAGCTGTCCTTTTTAATCTTGCGGTCAAAAGTCACAAGGCCCTTGTGGTTCATGCCGGGCTCGCCGCCCTGGTCGCGGGCGTCCGCTGCGAAGTCGAACATGTTCCACACGTGGGTGGCCCACATGAATGGGCGCTTCGCGAAGCACTCCAGCAGGTATTCGTGATAAAGAGCCTGATACTCTTCCGTCTGGTCGCCGCGGCGGGGCTTTGCACTGTGCAAGGTCGTCATCGCCTCCGCGCCGTACTCGGAGTAGCCCAGGCACCTGTCGGGATAGACTTTGTGGAAGAAGTCGATCCACAGGTCGTTTAGTTTGAATCCCGGGACGTACCATCCCAGATACAGGTTCCAGCTGACCACATCCGTGATGTGGGCGACCTTGTTGAAGGGGCCGCACATGGCGTAGCAGGCCAGCGTCGTAAATCTCGTCTTGTCCATCTCGTGGCACAAGTCATTAAGCACACGGTGGTTGTCCAGCATGTCCGCGTTGTCCTTCGTGGAGATCGTGATCTCGTTGGAGACGCCCCAGCAGACGATGGACGGGTGATTGTAATTCTGGATGATCAGCTCCTTCATCTGGGAGATCGTATTCTCCCGGCCGCTGGGCATATGCTCGGAGATGTAAGGGATCTCCGCCCATACCACCATGCCGCGCTCGTCGCACAGATCGTAGAAGTACTGATCGTGCTGGTAGTGCGCGAGTCGCACCGTGTTGACGCCCATCTCGCAGATCATATCCATATCCTCGAGATGCATCTCCTTCGTCAGCGCGTTGCCGATGCCCTTGCGGTCCTGGTGGCGGGATACGCCGTGGAGAGGGTATTTTTTGCCGTTGAGATAGAATCCCGTCTTGGGATCGGTGGCAAAATCCCGCACGCCGAATCTTGTCTCGACGCGGTCCTTCTCTTCTCCGTCCACCGTCAGGATCGCCTGCGCCGTGTAGAGATAAGGGTCCCTGACGCCGTTCCAGAGCCTTACATTGTCGATGCGCAGTTTTACATTCCTGCCGGCCGCCTGGGTTCCTTCCCTGCCGTTTTCATCCGTAAAGCTGACTTCACGCCCTTCCGCGTCCAATATTCTGACTGTGACCTGTCCCTCATCGCAATTTGTGAAGGTCTCAACCTGCACAACTCCCCTTCTGTACCCTTCCGAGGGTTTTGCCGTCACCTTGATGCCCGGACCGCCAAAACAGTCCATGTCGAAGTGCTTCTCATTTACAGTGATCAGATATACATCCCTGTAAATTCCGCCGTAGAAAGTGAAGTCCGCTTTCTGGGGATACACTCTGTCATTTCTGCTGTTGTCGGCCCACACTTTCAAGTGGTTCTCACCCGCGAGGTGATCCGTGATATCCCACCTGAAAGTGGAATATCCGCCGTCATGGGTGCCGATCTCGGTCCCGTTCAGCTCCACCTTGGCCGAGGCGTTGACGCCGCGGAATTCAAGGTAGACGCGTTCCTCCTTCGCATATTCAGGAGTCCTGAATTCCTTCTCATACAGGCAGGTCCCCCGCCAGTAATCATTTCCTCCGTCCTGTCCGTCGACCGCATTCCATGTATGCGGCACATTCACCGGGATCTTTTTTCCGTCCGGCCCGGTGAACAGCCAGTCCGAATTAATCTTTTGGATCTTTCTCATGGCCCCTCCCAACACTGCAGATTTTTCTGTAATACAAGTCAGTTGTCGCTTTTTTACTCCTATGCGCATTGTATCGGCGCCGGCGGAGCGATTTCAACGGGGACGGAATAATCGACAGTTTTCACGGCATAATTTGCATTCGCCTGTTTAAAATGTGGTAGTATAGAAATGGAGGCAATAAGAACATGAAACAATATCTGACTGCGATCACGGAAGATGATCCGGAATACTCCCGCTATCTGGAGGAGTGCCTGGACAGATACGGCAGGGAGCATAATTGTGCCTTTCAGGTCCGCACTTTCGGCAGGGCGGAGGCTTTTCTGGAAAGCGTACAGGGACAGTATGACCTTGTCTTTATGGACGTGGAACTGGGAGAAGGGTGGATGAACGGCATTGAGGCCGCCCGCGCGCTCCGCGCCAAGGGAAGCATGGCCATGCTGTTCTTCATTACAAATATGCCCCAGTATGCGCCCAGCGGCTACGACGTGGACGCCATCGACTACTGCATAAAGCCCATCAATTACCGCTCCTTGTCCGTCAAGCTGGACAAGGCGCTGCGCATTCTGGCAAACCGCAGCGGCGTGCCGGTAAAGATTCGTGTGAAGGACGGGCTGCGCGTCGTCTCCTCCGCGGATATCCATTATATAGAGGTCATGGGGCACGACCTCATGTTCCACACCGAGAGTGAAGTGATCACTGCCTACGGTGGACTCAAGGAGCGGGAGGAGGACCTGCGCGATCAGGATTTTGCCAGGTGCAGCGCGTCGGTACTCGTAAATCTGCGCTATGTAAACGGGCTCTACGGAGATGAAGTGAGCATCGGAAACGAGCGGATCAGGATCGGGCGCACCCGCAAGAAAGAGTTTATGACAAGACTGAACAAATATCTGGGAGGCTGAATGTTATTTTCTGTCTACGCGCCGCGGCCGGACCTGACTGCCGCGGCCTATTTAATTGAGATCATGATCGCGGAGTTCCTTTTTCTGGGGCCCTATAAAAAGCGAAGCGGTTTTGCGGGCCGGCTGATTCTCTCCCACCTGCTCCTGCTTGTGACCGGCGCTGTGACCGGAATCCCCGGACAGGCCGGCTTTCCGCGCTTTTTGTGGTTTTTCGCCGCCATGGCGGCCTGCATAGCAGCTGTTTACGCCTGCTATGACGAAGATATATTTACGCTGGTGAGCGCCTGCGTGGCCGGCTTCGCCACCCAGCACATAGCCAACAAGATCACGATCCTGCTCGGACTGATTCCGACCGTCCGATGGATCGAAGAGCAGAGTCCCACTATGCATGCGCTGTTCGAGATCCTCGTTTTCAGCTATGTATATCTGATCGTTTATTTGATTTTCGGGAGGTCGCGGACCAATATAAAAGCCAATCTTCACCTTCAGGTTCTCTCCCTTTTTATCGTCTTCACCTGTATCGGCGTAAATCGCCTGGTGGTGGACAGCGCTGTGGGCAATGTCTATTTTGACATCGCGGCGTGCCTTTACGCGATCCTGTGCTGCGTCTTCGCGCTGATCATCCAGTTCACGGTCGCCAAGTGGCAGCAGGCGGACACAGAGCGGCTGCTCACAGCCCAGCTCTTCACGGAGTCAAAAAAGCAATATGAGCAGTGGTCCGTCAACGCCGGAATGATCAAACAGTGGATCCACGACCTGCGGCACCTGATGAACCGAATCGAAAATATGGCATCTCAGAAACAGGTGGATATCCCCGATATTTCAAGGGTAAAGGCTGCCGTGGACCGCATCTCTCCCACTGCCAAGACCGGCAATGACGCGCTGGACGTCCTCCTTCGCAATATGGACGACCTGTGCCGCCGGAACAATATCGAGCTGCAGTGCGTGGCTTACGCGGACTGCCTGAAGGTTTTTGACGGGATGAAGCTGTACTTTCTGTTTGCAAATGCTATTGATAATGCCATGGAGAGCGTGTCCGGCATTGAAGATCCCGAAAAGCGGCTCATCGACATCAGTATCCGCGCCTTCGGCGATTCCGCTTCCATCCACATCTGGAACTATTTCAAGGGACCGATCACCTTTTCCGAGGGGCTTCCCGTCACCAACAAGGACCGGGAGTCGCACGGTTTCGGCATGAAAAGCATGCAGCGGATCGTCGACGAATTTGACGGCGTGATGCAGGCCGGCACGCAAGGGGAAGTCTTCAACCTCGACATCATGCTGCCGGTCCCGGCCGAAAAGAAGAAGCAGTGATCCTCTTTCACTACGGGTAAAAAGGAGATCGTCCTATTATGAAACCTTCGATCCAGACGCCCTTTACGCCGAGGCAGTACATGCTGTCGCAGGATTTCGAGATTTACTACTACAGCGATACCAGACACAACAACGTCGATCTGCACACCCACGATTACTATGAATTCTATTTCTATATGGAAGGCGACGTCGAATTCGAGATCGGTGACCGCAGGCAGGCCCTGAAATCCGGCGACTTTGTCATAGTGCCGCCTCAGACGCCGCACCGCGCCTTTGTCGTGGATACCGCACTGCCCTACAGAAGATTCGTCTTCTGGATCAGTACCGAGTATGCCGGCCAGCTGGCGGAGCGTTTTCCCGACTTCGCCTACCTGCTCAGGTACATGGACAGCGAGCGGCATCGGTATATCTTCCACAATGATCCCGTCTCTTTCAATGCGGTTCTCTCCAAGGCTCTGGCCCTTCTCGAGGAGATCCACGGCAGTCACTTCGGGCGCGGCGCCGTGATCGAGATCCGCGTGGAAGACCTTCTGATGCTCCTGTGCAGGACCGTCCACGACAAAGTGAATCCTGCCGTCGGTAAGACCAGCCTGCCCCTGTACGAGCAGGTGATGGCATATATCGATGAAAATCCCGAACAAGATATCACGCTGGACAGCCTGGCCGAACGGTTTTACGTCAGCAAATACCATATCGCCCATTCCTTTAAGGAAAAGCTCGGCATCTCCGTCCATCAATACCTGATCAAAAAGAGACTGGCCGCCTGCCGGGACGCGATCCTGATGAATGAGAAGATCAGCGAAGTCTGCCTGGCTTACGGATTCAAAGATTATCCCAGCTTTTTCAAGGCGTTCCGCAAGGAATACGGCATGTCCCCCAAGGAGTACAGAGAGGCTTTTTCTCTGGTCACTGCGCCGAACGAGGACTGATGACCGCAACTTTTGCAATATCGACAACAATTCTGCCAATTCAATGTTTTGACCGGATTTAGTATTATGGATGCATAAGAAAGAAATACAAGTCAACGCTTTTTAAATCCTATGAAACAGCAAACATTAATGTAAAGGAGAGGTAATTCACTATGGAAATGACACTCAGATGGTACGGTTCCAAATTCGACACTGTCACCCTGCAGCAGATCAGGCAGATCCCCGGCGTGACGGGCGTCATCACAACCCTTTATGATACAAAGCCCGGTGAAGTGTGGAGTCAGGAGCGTATCCACGCGCTCAAGGAAGAAGTTGAGGCCTCCGGCCTTCACATCTCCGGCATCGAGAGCGTCAACATTCACGAAGATATCAAGCTCGGCAAGCCTTCCCGCGACCAGCTGATCGCCAACTACATCGAGACCCTCGAGAACCTGGGCAGAGAAGACATCCACCTTGTGTGCTACAACTTCATGCCTGTCTTCGACTGGACAAGAACTGAGCTGGCAAGAGTCCTTCCGGACGGATCCACCGCCCTGGCTTACACACAGAAAGCCGTCGACGAGCTGGTTCCCGAGGAGATGTTCGAGTCCATCGCGGGCGACACCAACGGTTCCGTCATGCCCGGCTGGGAGCCCGAGAGAATGGCCCATGTCAAGGAGCTCTTCGAGGAGTACAAGAATGTGACCGCTGACGATCTCTTCGAAAACCTCAAATACTTCCTCGAGAAGATCATGCCCGTCTGCAATCAGTACGACATCAAGATGGCCATCCATCCCGATGATCCCGCATGGCCCGTATTCGGCCTGCCCCGCATCATCACCTGCAAGGAGAATATCCTTCGCATGATGAAGATGGTCGACGATCCTCACAACGGCGTCACCTTCTGCGCGGGTTCCTACGGCACAAACCTCAATAATGACCTGCCGGATATGATCCGTTCCCTCAAGGGAAGAATTCACTTCGCACACGTCAGAAACCTCAAGTTCATCGATCCCAATCCGGAGACCCTGAACTTCGAAGAGGCTCCTCACCTCTCCCGCTGCGGTTCCTTCGACCTGTACGAGATCGTAAAGGCTCTCTATGACATCGGCTTTGACGGCCCCATCCGCCCTGACCACGGCAGAATGATCTGGGGCGAAGTCGGAATGCCCGGCTACGGCCTCTATGACAGAGCGCTCGGCGCGACTTATATCAACGGCCTGATCGAGGCGATCGAGAAGAGCAACAAGTAAGGAGGAGCAAGCATGAAACTCAATGATGAAGGTTTAAAGAACAGGCAGTGGTGGGAAGAAAAAGGCTACGCTCTTCCCAAATACGACAGAGAAGCAGTCCGCAAAGCGACCAAAGAGAATCCTTTCTGGATCCACTTCGGCGGCGGCAATATTTTCAGGGCTTTCCAGGCAAACGTAGTGCAGAACCTTCTCAATGAAGGCGTTCTGGACCGCGGCCTGACCGTTGCGGAAGGATTCGACTATGAGATCATCCAGAAGATGTATCATCCTCACGATGACCTCTCCATCCTGGTTACCCTCAAATCCAACGGCACCATCGAGAAGACTGTCGTAGGCAGCGTCATGGAGTCCCTGGAGCTGGACAGCAATAACGAAGAAGCTTACGGAAGACTGCGCGAGATCTTCGGCAAGGATTCCCTGCAGATGGCGAGCTTTACCATCACCGAGAAGGGCTACAGCCTTGTAAACGGCAAGGGCGAGATCGTCCCCGCTGTGGCGGAAGATATGAAGAACGGCCCCGAGAAGCCCCAGAGCTACATGGGCAAAGTAGCGTCACTCCTTTACGCCCGCTTTAAGGCCGATGAGAAGCCCATCGCCATGGTCAGCATGGACAACTGCTCCCACAACGGCGACAAGCTCGCCGCTGCCATCACGGCATTCGCGGAAGGCTGGGTGAAGAACGGCGTCGCAGAGCCCGAATTTGAGGCTTACATCAAGAGCGACAAGGTCTCCTTCCCCTGGTCCATGATCGACAAGATCACCCCTCGTCCCAACGAGTCCGTGGCAGAGATCATCAACGCCGACGGAATCGACGAGCTCTCTCCCGTGATCACAAGCATGAAGTCCTATGTGGCTCCTTTCGTAAACGCGGAGGAGACCGAGTACCTGGTCATCGAGGACGATTTCCCGAACGGAAGGCCCGAGCTCGAAAAGGGCGGCCTCATGTTCACCGACAGAGAGACCGTCGACAAAGTAGAGAAGATGAAGGTCTGCACCTGCCTCAATCCTCTGCACACGGCACTGGCCGTCTTTGGCTGCCTTCTGGGCTATGACCTCATCTCCAAGGAGATGGAGGACGAAGACCTGGTCAGCCTGGTCAGGACCATCGGCTACAAAGAGGGACTTCCGGTCGTGATCAACCCCGGCATTCTCGACCCCAAAGAGTTCATTGACACGGTTCTCAAGGTGAGAATTCCCAATCCCTTCATGCCCGACACGCCGCAGAGAATTGCTACGGATACTTCCCAGAAGCTGGCCATCCGCTTCGGCGAGACCATCAAGGCTTATCACAAGGCAAAGGACCTCGATGTGGCGGATCTTAAGCTCATTCCGCTGGTTCAGGCCGGATGGCTCCGCTACATGATGGGCGTCGACGACAACGGCGAAGCCTTCGAGCTCTCTCCCGACCCGCTCGCGCACACGGTCTGCCCTGTAATGGAGCAGGTCAAACTCGGAGAGACGGAAGATGCGGAGGAGATCATCGCTCCCCTTCTTCACAATGACGCGATTTTTGGCGTCGACCTCTATGAAGTGGGAATGGCTCCCATGGTCGTGAAGTACTTCAATGAACTCATCGCAGGTCCCGGCGCTGTCCGCGCGACACTTGTAAAGTACGTGCATTGATGGACGCCGCCCACAGCTGCATGTGCTGATATGCGGCACTGACGCATTCGCTTTACTGCCAATTTAAAAAGGGATGTGGCCAAAGAACTCGGAATCTTAATTCTGGTTTCTTTGGCCGCATCCCTCTCTTTTTGGCCTCTTTCTGATTGCAAAAAAAGAAATTTACTTTTGGGCAAAAGAAATGTACGATAAGGCAGTGACCAAGGCAACTGTTTTCCATATATATATACAGGAGATCCCATGAACTACGAAGAATTTCTCGAAAGGCACCGCGCTTCCAAACACTTTGCCCAGGACATCGGCGTCGATCTCATTTCCATCAGCGACGGGCACGCCGTGGCAGAGCTCCCTGTCACAGCAAGGCTCTTTAACCCCATCGGAACGATCCACGGGGGCGTCATGTATACGCTCGCCGATACCGTGTGCGGCTGCGCGGCCGTATCCAGAGGGCAGATTTCCACCACGATCGAGGGCAAACTCAACCACATCCGCGCGACGACGGAAAAGGATAAAAAGCTGATCGCCAAGGCAGATGTTCTCCACTTCGGGAGACAGACGATCGTCACCTCTGTGGAGATTCAGAATGACAGTGGGCGGACGGTGGCGGCCGGGCTGTTCACGTATTTCGTTCTTGATGAGAAGACGGTTAACTACCGGATATAATGCGCCCCCCTGTCACACTCACATCTTCCTGATCATACACGCCACCGCATAGAACATCTTCTCCTCCGGCGACTCCAGGCTGCAGCCCAGGAGCTTCTTGATATTCGCCATGCGGTAGAGAATGGTATTCCTGTGGATGTACAGCTCCTCCGACATCGCCTTGATGCTCCCGCCGCAGCGCAGATAGGACTCCAGCGTCGCGACGTACTCGCCGTCGTGCTCCCTGTCATATTCGATCAGGGGCGCCAGCGGCTTGTCCGACAGATCCCGCAGGAGCGCCCTGTCCTCTATGAGGTAGAGCATGCGGTACATCCCCATCCGGTCAAAATATTGAAGGTCCATCTCTCTTTTGACCGCCATCTCCACGGCGGCCCGCGCCCGCTTGTATGCGAGGTGCAGGTTCTCTATATCTTTCACCTGGTCGCTGACGCCGATGTAGACCTTCCGGTCCGTCATTTTGACGCGGATCCTGTCCGCAAACGCCTCCAGGATCTCTTCGCTCTCCTCCTTCCCGATCGCGTTCATGACGACGACAAAATAGGACGCATAGTAGAAGAAATGCCCGTTGTGCGTGAGGTTGGCCAGGTAAAGGTGCATTCGATAGGCGATCCTCTTGCGCTCCACCGTATCCATACTGTCCAGGTCTCCCGTCGAGATCAGCGCGACCTGAAAGGTGCCGTCCAGATCGTAGTGCGGCAAAAGGTCCCGCGTGTACAGGTCCTGTGCCTCTGGCTGTTCGATGGCGTGGATCATAGCCTCCGAGATCTGTTCATCGGTGGAGGACTGCACGAAGATCCGGATCGACAGGTCCTTGATCAGATCCGCCAGGATGATTTCCCAGGGGACCGTCAGCAGAGGAAAGTCATTTGTGTCACAGAAGTCCTTCACGGACTGCGGGATCTCTTTGACATAAAACCCTGTGTTGACGATCAGGCCCGAGGAGTTGTGTGCGGACAGCTCCTCCACCAGTCTGAGCATCGTCTCCTCTTTCTGAAAGCCAAGTCCCGTGGTGACCGCCAGTTCCTTGCCGGTGAAATTCTGTATGATGGTCAGCTCCTCCAGCACCAGCAGCCAGCTGATGGAATTGGACCAGCCGCCGCTCCCCGCCTCCAGTTTCATTTTGTATCGGTCCTGGGATACGACCAGCATATCTTCAATAGTAAAACCCATTTTCCGCCTCCCGCGCACAATAGTCCGCCATACATGTTCTTTCTCTCTCCCATTGTACTGCACTTGTGCTCAGAGCACAATTTTTTTGCGAATATTGATGTTTCTATCCTGTAGAACAAATAATTCTATCTGGTATTATGGTCTTAGATAACAAAGGGAAACAACTGCAGCACATCGCGAGATGCTTCCTGCACAAACATAACAGGGACGACAAAATAGGGAGGATACAGATATGATCACGATGGGAAAATACGAGATGGACAGAATGGTTGACAGTCACCGCATGCCTGAGTGGGTACGCTCGGAGCGCTATGAATTCTGTGAAGGTTTTTATGACAGCTACACAACAGGGAAAGGCTTCGGTCTGATCGCCAAGCTCGCCTCTGTTCTGACGGCTCTCTTCATCTGAGAAACCGCATAAAACACGAATCAATGCGCCGGATCCCGGCACATAATAAAGGCCCCGCCGCGATATAAGATCGCGGCCGGGCCTTCTTTTTATGCACATCAAACTCTTTTTATTTGTACCGGATTCCGGATTGGATCCTGGCCCGGCCGAGCACTTCATTGACTTCCAGGCTGGCTGCCAGTCTGGCTTCACAGAAATCATAGTCCTTCTCTTCGACCGCGCGGATGAACTGCCTGAATTCCGGGACCATCCGCTTATTCGTGCAGTTCTCCTCAAAGACTTCCGTCCTGCCGTCCCTGAGCACGAGCTTTGCGTTCCCCACGACATTGGGCTTTTTGTCGGTCGTGATGAATCCCTTCGTGCCCATAATAATGCCGCCCATGTCGCCGTCGCAGTCCTTCGCGGCCGTGCAGATCGCGGTGAACTTCGGATAGAGCATGATCAGGACGCCGCTGGTATCGATGTTCCGCTCGATATTGGGATAGTAAGAAATACTCTCCGGCCTTCCGAAAAGACCCATGACATAGTGGATGTTGTAAAGGCTCAGGTCCATGAGCGCGCCGCCGGACTTTTTGGGATCGAAAGCCGGCGCGATCACTCCCTTCTTGAAATTGTCATATCGGCTGGAATACTGGCAGAAGCTGCTGCGAACCAGTTTGATCTCCCCGATGAGGGGAAGCCAGTCGCGGATCTTCTGATAGCCGGACATATAGACTGTCGTGATCGCCTCAAAGAGAAACAGCTTTTTCTTTCTCGCCAGCGCGGCAAGGCTCTCCGCCTCTCCCGCGTTGTCCGTCATCGGTTTCTCGACGATGACGTTCATTCCCTTTTCCAGCGCTTTTTTGCAATACATAAAATGAAGGTTGTTGGGAATGGCCACATAGACGGTATCAATCCCCGCCTCGCACAGTTCGTCCAGATCATGCGCGGCATGCGGGATCCCATACTTTTCTCTGAGGGCCTGCGCCTTTTCGAAGCCCGAGGGACTTCCCATGATCGACAGCACTTCCAGCCCCTCCATTTTCACGAGCGAGGGCAGAAATTCCTTCACGATCATGCCCGTTCCGACGATTCCGAGTTTCATATTTGCCTCCATTTTCTTCAAGGCTCGCAGAGCGAGCCGCCTGCGCTATTTGTTCCTCGTAAGGAAATGCCGTATGAAAACATACAGGCAGATGATAAAGGCCAGCACATAGCCGAAAAATCCCAGTGCGGGTATGCCCAGGATCCGCGGCTTCATGTCTGTCGTACAAATTATACTGGAGCTGATCAGCAGCGCCATGACCCACAGGCCCATGACCAGGTTGCGCACAAGCCGCCGCATCAGGTCCGAGAACTTCTTCGTGGAGTCCAGCTCCATATGGATCCGGCTCTGTCCTTTGAGATATTCCTCCAGCGCTATTTTGACCAGGGGCGGTATATCCAGCGAGCGTCCGACGGCTTTGTAGATGCGCCGTCCGGTCTTGCCGGCTTCCTTTCTCCAGTCAAAATTCTGCATCATCTCCTCTCGGAGCCTTGCCGCCGCGATCTCGGCCATATTGATGTCCGGGCTGATCCCCAAAAGGACGCCCTGCATCTGCGTGAGGCCGCGCACCAGCATGGTCATGCCGTGGGGGAGCCTGATGGAATTGTTCTTCATGACCTCCATCGTGTCCTTGAAAAATTCCACTGCGTCGATACTGCCCATGGAGGCGTTTCCGTACCGGTCCATGAGATCGCGCAGCTCCCCGTAGAGCTTGCCGGAGTCGACCTTGCCCTGGATCTCGCCGAGGTCCGTGATCGTCGCCTCCAAAAGAGCGATGTCTCCCACGGCAATAGCTCTGACCGCCTGCGCCATCAGATTCCGGTCGCGGTAGGACAGACGTCCCATCATACCCATGTCGATCCAGACGATCTTGCCGTCCATGACCTTGACATTGCCGGGATGGGGATCAGCGTGGAAAAAGCCGTCCTCCATGACCTGCTTGATGTAGTTGTTGACGAGCTTGCGCCCGATTTCTCCCAGGTCATAGCCTTCCGCCAGAAGCGTCTCCTTGTCGTCCACCGGACAGCCGCCGATGTACTCCATGACCAGCACGCGGGAAGTCGTGTACTCGTGATACAGTTTCGGGCAGCGAATATAGCGGATTCCCTGGTTGTTGCGGGTAAACTCCTCCATGTTCGCGGCTTCCTTGAGGAAGTCCATCTCCTCCTGCGCGGTCGACCAGAGCTCATCCAGGACCATTTCCAGGTCCACGACATTCTTGAGGCCGCCCACGGGCGGCAGGATCCCAACGGCGCGCTTGAGAAGTCCTATATCCCTTGCCATGATGTCGTAGATGCCCTTGCGCTCTACTTTGACAATGACGTCCGTGCCGTCGAGGAG
>DGWK01000029.1:69321-84673 GCA_002395235.1 Lachnospiraceae bacterium UBA4260
GAAGTCAGCTTCATCAGCTCATCACAATACTGCTGCGGCAGCACGTCGGAATGAAGCGACATGATCTGCCCCAGCTTGACATAGGTGGGCCCCAGTTCTTCCAGGATGGCCCGGAGTTTCTGCGGCGTCACGCCTCTCGTGACCTGGTGCTTTCGGAGAACCGCAGTGATCTCCCCCAGCCTTGCCCGATTGTCTATTTTGGCCTTCTCGGACTGTGCGGCGCTCCCCTGTTCGTCCGTCTGAGGGCGATCCGGTCCCGGATCTGCCGCCTCATTCAGACCGCTGCCGGGAGCGGCGCCTTTTTCTTTCTCTGCACTCAATGATCGTTAATCCTCAGTACCCGCGTTTTCCTCAGCCTTCCTGATCGCCTCTTTGAGCTTTCCCAGCTCTTCCGCGCTCAGACCCTCGATCTGTTTCTCAAGACCCTCGACCTTCTTTTCCGCCTCGGCTTCCTTCTCCTTGGCCGACGCGGCAGCCTCGTCGATGCTCTTCTTCACATTTCTCTTGAGCTCCTGGTTGAGTTCCTTGCCCTGCTCGACGGTGAGCTCGCCCTTTCTGACCAGCTCATCCACCATCTGCTGGGATTTCTCCGCAGTCATGGCCGCCGCGCCGATCCCCATCAGAATGATTTTCTTAAGTCCGTCACCGAGTCTGCTTTCCATATCTGCCTCCTTTTGCGCTTTGCGAGCAATGAATATATTTACGTTCTAATTAATAATGCGACAATAAATCGATACAGCTTGGGGAAAAAGATCGTTCCGCCCGCCACGGCCGCCCAGATCGACGCGATCAGAACGGCTCCGGCCGCGCAGTCCTTGGCCCGCTTGGCCAGCGGCTCCCACTCATCCGTCACAAGGTCCACCACGGATTCGATCGCGGTGTTCATCAGCTCCATCCCCATGATCAGCCCGAACAGCAGAAAACAGATCAGCCACTCCGTCACCGAGATATGCAGTATGTTGCCGAAAATGAGCACCATGACTGCCGCGAAGCAGTGGATCTTGATATTCCGTTCCTCTTTGAAACAGACCGCAAATCCATTCCACGCGTTTGCAAAGCTCTTAAGCAGCGACTGCCTTGTATGTTCCTTTTTGTTGCCGCTGTCCGGGTCTCTGATTATCTCTGCCATCGCTTCTGTTCCGCCTTTCCTATCAAAATAGTATATCACTATTTGGCCTCGGACGGACATCTCCTTGTGCCGCTTTTGCACGGATTTCTTTGCCGGAACGACGCTGCCCCGCGAGATGAAGTTTTCTCCATCCCGCGGGGCAAATATCGGAAGATCTTCATGTCGGAAGATCTCAGTGGATCCTTATGATCTGCTCATACAGCATGATATATTTGTCCATAAACTGCCTGTTGTCGTGGTAGTGGCCGAAGAACCACTTCCTGAACTCCACCGTCTCTGCGATGGTGTCAAAATAGCCCGCCAGCCTGTTCTGCTCCCCGTAACCCATCATGGCTGCCACCTGCAGCGGCGCGCAGTGTGAGATCACAAAATCCACCTGATTTCCGTGTGCCTGCAGATTCCTGACTCCCCGCTCCATCTCCTCCTGGGAAGGGAGTTCTCTCTCCCACCAGGAAATATGGTCTACGCGGAACTGCCTGCCGAGCCTGTTCCACCTCTTATATTCCTGACTGAACGCTTCTTTATCGCCGAACTGTGCCGGATGCAGGATCCCGTCCTGAATATCATGGCTTGCGGCTCCGCCGAAAACAAAGAAGGAGACGCCGTCCAACTCGAAAACATATCCTCGCATGAGGTGATATACATTCTCCCTGATCCGATGGGCCCTTCCGCCGTGGAAGTCCACTTCCGGGTAGGCGCTGTCCAGCCGGTCAAAGTTCTCGTGATTGCCGTCGCAAAAGAGCACCGTGAAGGGCTTGCCGGCCAGCCAGTCCAGCCAGTATTTCTCCTCCCTGGACTCGCCGTGGTCCCCGGCAATCACATCCCCAAAAGCACTGCGGGAAGCGTCATAGCGGCTGTCGTAATTCCATACGCAGCCGAAATCTCCGCAGATGATCACATAATCGTTTTCCGTCATCCCGCGCTGTTCGGGAAAACTCTTTTGGTTCAGCCTGCTGCTGACTCCGTCCACTCCGTAAACGCTGAGCCTGGTCGGGCCGTGGGTATCGCCTGTCACATAGATCATCGCCTGCCTCCTTTCATCAGTTCTTGCATGCAGGGTCTGCTTCCTGCATTTCTCTTTTAAGCAATTGATTTACCTTTGATTTTACCTCGCGATATTCCTGTGTCCAATCTACTGCAAGTATAACGGGCAGACACATCTCTCCCTGTAATTCCCGGTAAAGCTCAAAAACATCAGAGATCCGGCACGGAGTGCCGGATCTCTGATGTTTAGAGGTATATGTTTGACTGATTCGGATGAAGAATTCGTCTTTTTTCGCTGTCTCTTTGGAATAGGGAAAGCGACACTAGCGCAGTTATGCCGCTTTCTCTGTTCAGAGTTCTCTCATTGAGTAATACATATGAGATGCTTTCGGTGACGGATTAATTTATCATTTCCGCAGTGACAGCGGGAACTCTCTTGTTCTGTTTTTGTTTCGTATCCTGTCGATCACTGAACCTTGTAGCAGATCTTACCGGGATTCAGGATCATCTTGGGATCGAAGACATGCTTGATGCCTTCCATGAGGCGCATCTGCGTCGCTCCGGAGAAGTCAGCCAGATAATCCATCTTGCCGTGGCCGATTCCGTGCTCACCGGAGATCAGGCCGCCCATCTCAGCTGCCTTGGCGTAGATATCCTTCATGAACACTTCGACGTCCTTCTTGAAGGTCGCCTCATCGACAGTGTCGTCGCCGCATGCATAGATGTGGAGGTTACCGTCTCCAGCATGACCGAAGCTCTTGATCTTGAAGCAGTATCTCTCCTCTGTGGATTTGACATACTTGAGATACTCCGCGATCTTTGTGACGGGAACGACTACGTCGCACTCATCCAGCCACTTGGTCTCGGCCTCGATCGCCTCGAGGAAGGAAGAACGGGCCGCCCACGCGTCGCGCTTCTTGGCGGGAGAATCAGCGACCAGAACATCGATCGCGCCCTCTTCGAGGACTACTTCCGCTGCCTTCTCAACCAGGTCATTGAGCTGGTCAAAATCGTCACCGTCGAAAGTGACGAGCAGGTAGGCACCGACTTCTACGCCGCCGATCTGCTTGGGGAAGGTCTCTCTGCCGATAAATCTCTCGGAAGCGAGAACGATCTCTCTCTCCATGAACTCTACAGCCTGGGGATTCAGGCGGTTCTTCATGAACAGCGGAACTGTTGCGATGCAGTCATCCAGGTTCTCGTAAGGGATGATCAGTGAGATCGTCTCCTTGGGAGCGGGGATTACCTTGAGAGTGAGCTCTGTGATGATGCCGAGTGTGCCCTCGGAACCGATCATCAGGTTGAGCAGGGAATAACCGGTGCTCGTCTTGGAGACCGTCGCGCCCAGCTTAATGATCTCGCCGGTGGGAAGGACTACGGTCATGGCGCGCACATAGTCTCTCGTGCAGCCGTACTTTACGGCGCGCATGCCGCCTGCGTTTGTAGATACGTTGCCGCCCAGGGTCGCGAACTTCTCGCCCGGATCCGGGGGATAAAGGAGGCCTCGGCCAAGAGCGTCCTCGGCCAGATCGTGCAGAAGGACGCCGGGCTGTACGCGGACAACGAAATTATCCTCATCGTACTCCAGAATCTTGTTCATCTTCTGCATGTCGATCATGACACCGCCATGAATGGCGACGGACGCTCCCGTCAGGCCTGTACCGGCGCCGCGAGGGATGATCGGAATGTTGTTCTCGTAACAGAGTTTCGCGATAGCGGCGATATCCTCTGTCGTTGTCCCGTCTACAACTACTTCGGGGGGATTTGAGCCGTAGATGGGCATCTCGTCGCGGTAAAAATCTTCATTGATGTCACTTCCTGTGTGCACCTTTCCAGGCACGATCTTCTCGAGCTGTGCGATGAACTCAGGGGTCACTTTGTTGTACTGCATATCAAGCTCCTTTCATGACTCCGTTCACTCCTGAACGTTTACTGCTCCCGGGCGGAATAACTGCCGCTTGCCGAACAGTACTGCTTTCACTGTGTCCTAAATATTACCCCAATTGGTCAACCAATTTTGCTGTATTGGTTCTACCACTTTATAGTTAAATGATAGCGTCGACTGTGCAAATTGTCAATAAAACAATCCGAACAGACGACGCTTTCTATATTTTCACCAATTTATCCCAAAATATTTTGTAACTATTTCACTGAAGGTCTCTGAATTGTCTGATATATTCAAAATGCCTGTTCAGCCCCTCAAGACCGGTCCGCAGATCGCTGTTCACAACTCCCATGACCAGCATCCGGTGCGCGTCCTCGAGCTTGTCGTTGCTCTTCATCCCTTCAATGATCTTGCCGCGAAAGACGGGGATATAGGACTCGATCACATTGGTCAGAGCCCGGTAGGTCGTGATCAGATAGTCGTTCCGGGAGGCCTCGATCAGCGTCATATGGAGCGCCATGTCGTGCTCATATCTCTCTTTCTCCGTCTCGGCCTTGAGGAGCTCCTCCAGGTGCCTTCCGATCAGGATCTTCTGCTGCTCCGAGGCGTAATCCACCGCCAGGTGCATGGCTTCGCGCTCCAGACACCAGCGGAACTGCGTCAGATCGTCCCGCCCCATTCCTTTCATGGTGTAGATCAGGGACAGCGTCTCCGTCATCGGCTCGTCAAAATTCAGAGAGATGTAGTGTCCCGCCCCTTGCGTAGAGGACGTCACGCCCATATTCTCGAGGATCCGCAGTCCTTCTCTGACGGAATTGCGGCTGATCCCCAGCTGCTCGGCCAGTTCCCTCTCACCGGGAAGTCTCTCCCCCGGTTTGAGATTTCCGCTGAGCACCTGTCCCCTCACATGGTCGATCACAAGCTTATACGGTTTATCCTTTTTTTCTTCTTCCTGACTGCTCATTGCCGTTTTCCTCAATACAATGACCCTGCCCGTAAAATTCGCTCGGTTACGGCAGCTTGATTAAGGCAGATCACTTAAACCAGATCAATTAAACCAGATTATTTAAGACAGATCATCGAGCCGTTTCTACCGGTCACGTGATGATCGCCCCTGTAAGAATGATACTCTTTTCTGCCGCACATCGTACAGATACCGCTGAGAAAGATATTCCCTTCTGGTATCCCCATCTGCATGAGCAGGTCGCGGTTGATCTGCGCCGTATCCATGTAGTATTTCTGTCTTCCGTTAACCACACGGTCCTTGCGGCAATATTTTGACACATCTACGATGGAGCGGAACTGCTCCACGACATCTTCCTCGATCTCAAAGCAGCACCCCAGGATGCTCGGATTGATGTAAATCTCGATGTCCCGCGGGTCGCAGCCGTAGTGATCCGTCATGATCTGCGCGGCCTTCGGCGCGATCTTCTGCACGGTTCCCTTCCAGCCGCTGTGCACATTCCCGATCACCTTCCTGACCGGGTCGTACAAAAAGACGCTCTGACAGTCCGCCGTGTGGATCTCCAGGGCGACGCCCCGCAGGTCCGTGACAAGGCCGTCCGCCTCTCCTGTCTCCTCCTGCAGATTCTGTTCGTCTATAATGACCACTCTGTCGCCGTGAACCTGCCTGGTGCACTGCTTGACAGCGCGGAATTTGTATCCGAAATCGGACTCGATCGATTCGATCAGGTTCTCTCTCCCGCCTGCTTCCAGAGCTTTTCCGCCGAAATCGACGGGTTTGCGGGAATAAAAGGACAGGATCCTGTCATTGTTGATCCTGTCAAATGTAAAATACTTATCCATAAGATCTCCTGATTATGCCAGGCTGCCTGTGCCGGGCCGGTTTTCTCCTTTCAGTATCCTTTCAAACATGAATAAATGCAAGACCTTTCCGGCTCCTTACCTTTGAAATCGCAGTGGCAGCTCCATCCGGTTGCTCTCCAGCAGCTCCTTATCCCTGAGGATTTCCTCGGCGCTGCCGTCCGCCGCCACTTTCCCCCCTGACAACAGGATCACACGGCTGCAGGTGTCATAGATCATATCCAGGTCATGGGAAGTGATGATCTTCGTGCGCGGAAGCTTTCGGATCGTGTCGATGATGATCCGGCGGTTATAGGGATCCAGCGCGGAGGTCGGCTCATCCATCAGCAGCACTTCGGGGTCCATGGCCAGCACGGTCGCCACCGCGGCCATGCGCTTCTCGCCTCCCGAAATCTTGTGATTGTAGAGGTCGCGCAGATTTTCCTGCCCCAGCTCGCGCAGCACGCTGTCGGCCCGCTGCAGCGCCTCCTGCCGCGACATGCCGTAATTGAGAAGGCCGAACAGCATGTCCTCCAGCACGGTAGGCATGAACATCTGGTTGTCCGAATTCTGCAGAACAAAACCCAGCTTGCGCCGGATCGCGGCCAGATTTCGGGGAATCACCTCCAGGCCGTCTACCAGAATTCTGCCCTCTGTACGTGAACCTCCCGCATTTCCGGCCCCCGGTCCCGCAAGTCCCAGAAGGAGCTTCATGACCGTGGATTTTCCGGCGCCGTTGGCCCCGATCAGACCCACCGTCTCTCCTTCACCAATCGAGAAGGAAATTCCCGACAGGACTGTTTTTCCTTTTTCATATTCAAATGAGACATTTTCAAACTGAATCATCTATCACCTCATAACTGCCGATCCCAGGATCTGCGTCAGGTTCAGGCACCTGGCCGCGACAAAGAGCGCGCACCAGAGCACAGCGTACAGAAAATCCGATGCCGAACTCTTCCGCCCCTGCGCGTAGTAAAACTCCCCGTGATACCCCCGCAGGAGCATGGAGGAATACAGTTCTTCCGCCCTGTCCATGCTGCGCAGAAGGAGTTGTCCCAGAAAGGACCCCCAGGCTGAGTAGTGAATACCCTTCTGCCCCGGTGCGCGCAGGCTGTAAGCCTGGGTCATCACATTTGCCTCTTCGGCGAGCACCGCCGCGTAGCGATAGGTCAGAAGGAGGAGCGTCACGAACATGGAAGGCACATGGATTTTCCGAAGCGCGCCGCACAGCGCCTCAATCCTTGTGGTGGCTACTAGCAGGAAAGAAGCCATCAAACTGAAGACCCCTTTCATCATCAGCGTCAGCATGGAGATCATCCCGGCTGTCACGGTAAAGGACCCGATTGAAAAGGCCGGCTGCCTGTCCAGAATCGGGTTGAATATGCCCACGGCCAGCGCCAGCGGCAGCACGAAGCGCAGCTTGTACAGGCAAGTGGACACTGGGATCCCGCTGACTGCGAACAGCACTGCCGGGTAGAAGATCATGAAGAGCAGGCCGCTCACTCTGTATTTGTCAAAAGATACCACCGTCAGGATATAGACCACGGTCACAAGGAGCTTGGCCCCGGCGCTGACAGTATGAATGGCAGAATTTCCCGACGAGAGTGCGTCCATCTCGCGCAGGTCGCGGATGGACCGTTCTATATTCTGGCTCATAAATGATTTCCTTCAGACTCTGTAAACAGCCCCCACATCCCTCTCGGGACATGGGGGCTTATCTGATCACTTTTCGTTAAACCTTTCCGTCAGGCTTTTTTCTTGCGGAAAAACCGCCCGACCAGGCAGATACCCAGCGCCGCGGCTGCGACCATAACGCTTCCCGCAATGCCGGAAACGGTCGTGCCCATCGGGTTCTCACTGCCCGCGAAACTGTAATCCGGCAGGAAGGAGGTCTTCTCCTGAATATCCGAGGCCGTCTGAGAAGCCGCGCTGCTAACGCCGAAATTTTCCTCGTCCAAGCCCATATTGGAGCTGTAGCCGCCCTCCTCGTTTCCGAACAACGCCCACTCCAGGCCGTCCGGATTGGAGCTCGCAAAGTGTGAGAAGACGCCGCCGACCACAAGCGCCGCCAAGGCCAGGGTGACAATAATGGTTCCCAGCGATTTGGAGGATCTTGCCGATGCCACCTCAGAGAGGTCCACGTCGCGGACGAGCTCAGGCCTTGTCTCATAGACATAAGTCAGGACTGCCGCCGTGATCAGGCCTTCCACGAGGCCGATCGCCAGGTGGATGGGCTGCATCAGCGCACAGAAGGCCCCGAAAGGAAGTTCTGTGATGCCCGAGAGTGTCGTCTCGAGAACGACCGAAAAAGCGCCCATCTGCAGAGTGACAATGCATCCTATAATCGATGCGAAGATGATCTTCGCTCTCTGCGCCGCGTGAGGATCACGGCCGGCAAACAGCCTGCTCTTCATGATCGGGCGCCAGATCAGATAGTATCCGACAAAGCACCCGTAAAAGGCCATGTTCCATATGTTGGCCCCCAGAGCCATCAGCCCTCCGTCGGCAAAAAAGAGACACTGTATGGTCAGCACAACGATCATGGACAGAAAGCCCGCCTCAGGCCCCAAAAGCGCGGACAGAAGCATTCCTCCGCACATATGCCCCGAAGAGCCGGTTCCGGGAATCGTATAGTTGATCATCTGCCCGGCAAAGACCAGGGCGGAAGCCACTGCCATGGTAGGCAGTTTCTGCGGATCATCGTCCTCTTTGAGTCTCTTGATTGATATTGCTGCCGCTGTGCCGGATGCGACGTACATCGTCGCTGCCACCGCAGGGGACAAAAGAGCGTCGGCCATGTGCATAGTGAGTTACCTCCGAAACATTTTTCTGTCCCAAGTTTATAATGTTCCGAAAGCCTTCCACAAGCCCCCCTGGGGGTTAAACATGGTTCAAGATTCTCATTGCGAGCCGCTGCGCCGGTCAAATGCCGAAGACGTTGCGCCTCCAAATTTTCACTCCACCGACTTCAGCGACTCCACCATATCAATCTTCCGGATATAGAAATACGAGAAGAAGTTCACCGACATGGAAAAGACCACCGTCAGGAGGATCGCGTAGAGATAGCTGCGGGCGTGCAGCCCGTGTCCGAAGATCATGTATTCCATCTCGATTGTCCCGATGAGCCAGCGGTGCAGCCATTTTCCGCCCAGCATGCCCAGCATCGCTCCCATCAGCGTGAGAATGATGTTCTCGCGATATACGTAAGAAGCCGTCTCGCCGTCGTAAAAGCCTAACACTTTGAGGGTCGCCAGTTCGCGCACGCGCTCCGTCACGTTGATATTGGTCAGGTTAAAGAGGACAAGAAAAGCGAGCGCCGCTGCGGCTCCGATGATGATCCAGACCACCACGTCCAGGCTCTTCATGCTCTCGTTAAAGTGGTCCCTCGTCTCGTCGATGCTGCTGTATGTGATGACGCCTTTCATCTTCGAGACCCTCTGCGCCACGGCGGAAGAACTCAGGTCCTGACCGGCACCTGGAGTGTTCGCGCTCTCCGCGGCGCCCGTCACTGTTTTGACCAGAAGGAGGTTGTCCCTGGGCTTCTCGCCGAACACTCTCGTGTAACAGGCGGTCGTCATATAGACGTAGTGCCCGACATAGTTCTCGCAGATGCCGCACACCTGCACCGGATATTCCTTCTCGTCATTGTCGAGGAGCCTGACGGTATCACCCTCGCTGATCTCCAGATTGTCCGCCAGCTTCTCATCGATGACGATGGCGTCGTCAGTGGGAGCAAGCCGCGGGAGGTCCCCCACTTTGCCGTAGCGGCGCAGACCGTCCGCGCGCGGATAGAGGCAGAAATAGTCCTCCGCCACCGGGTGCCCGTCCGCCTCGGAGGGGGTTCCCCAGCCCGCCGAAGAGCGCACTGAGACGTTATCGACCGTCCCCTCGTCGGTCCGCACGCTGACGCCTGTGCTGTAACAGCTCATGAACGATTCAATCCCGGGTTCCGCCTCCAGCGCCTCCATGAGTTCCGTGCGCTCGGAAGGCGTAAGGCCCGTATCGATTGAGATCGTGGCGTTATAGGGCATCAGGTCGTCAAACTGCCAGGTGAGCACGTCGAAAATGGAATCGCGCAGTCCGTAGCCGGTCGCCAGGAGTGCGGTGCAGCCCGCGATCCCGATGATGGTCATCCAGAAGCGCTTTTTGTAGCGGAAGAGGTTGCGCGCGCTGACCTTCTGGATAAAGGACAGGCGGCTCCACAGAGGTTCTATATACTCGAGGAAGATCCGCTTGCCGGGCTTTGGCGCGCGGGGCCGCAAAAGCTCTGCGGGCTTTGCCAGAAGCGTCGCATAGCAGGCCGCAAAAGCTGCTCCCGCGGTCGCGAGAACTGCCGCTCCCAGTGAATAGAGGGCCACAAGAGGCGAAATCCCGATCTCAAGCGCCGGCAAAAGATAGAGAATTCCCCACTCATAGTAGATCAGCGCGGGGAGCGCCGTGCAGCCGACGAGAAGCCCCGCTCCGCCGCCGGCCAGAGAGGCCGCCAGCGCATAGCCGATGTATTTGACGGAGATCGCCGCCGTGGAGAATCCCAGCGCCTTCATGGTGCCGATCTCCGCGCGGTGATCTTCCACCATTCTGGTCATGGAAGTGAGGGAGCTCAGCGCCGCTACAAGGAAAAAGATGAGCGGAAACACATCGGCCAGGTTCCCCATTCTCTCCGCGTCGGAGGAGAACTCCACGTAGCTGCGGATCGTGTCGCGCCCCAGCAGGTACCACTCTCCGCTCGGGGTCTCCAGCCCCGACATGGCGCTGCCCCCGCTGCCGGATTCCGAGAGCCCCAGGATCAGCGCGCTGACCAGATCGGTATAGGTGACCTCATCGCTGACCTGCTTCTTCCTGATCGCAGCTCTCTCAGACGCCAGAGGTTTCAGACTGTCTATAAAGGCGTCCACCTGATCCTTATAGGCGTCGTCCGTGTAGCAGTTGTACTGTTCGAGCCCCTTCAGGGTCAGATAAATGGTGGAATAAATCTCCTGTGTGAAGCATTCCGAGGGCAGCACGACAAAGCCGGTGACGCTGCCGCTGCCCACACTGGAGCCGCCCCTGGTCCTTGAGATGTAAAGGGGGCTACGCGCGACGCCGACGATCGTAAACGTATGTCTGGTGGATTGCGACCCTTCCGCGGAGTTCTTGGTGAGCGGGTCCTCTTCGAGCACGCTGTCAAAAGATTCCCTGGTATCAATCGTGATCGTATCGCCGATCTCCTTGTGCAGGGCCTCCAATATTTTGACCTCGGTGACGCACTCGTCCGGCGACTGCGGGAGCCGCCCCTCGGTGAGGTCCAGCAGATTGATCTGTCGGGGCATCTCCAGGACATTGACGCTGTCCTCCCCCGCCAGGGCATCAAAAGTACGGCTTCCCTCCGCCGCCTTTACGCCGGGCACCTGAGAGAGCGCCTGAAGATCCTCTTCCGTAAAGCCAAGCATAGAGAGAAGCCGTACATCCATGAAGCATTGCCGGTCATAATATTGATCCACTGTATTTTGCATATCCGGCGCCGTCATGCGAAGGCCGGCCAGAAAGCCCACCGCCAGAAGGCTCATCACAAACAGCGACAGAAAGCGCCTTTTCGTATGCAGGATCTCGCGGATCGTGTCCACAAAGATCATGCTGCTTTTTCCGTTATGCGTCACACTTTATTTCCTTGGTCCGGTTTCCGGCCGAAAGCATTTGCTCCGGCCTTAATGTTTGAATATCACAAATTTGCTGAGCACATAGTTCAGCACAATTACAATGAAATTGGCCGCTATTTTGACGATCATGTCGTTAAAATGCAGCACATTCACAAAGACAAACATGATCACCCAGTCCACCACGCCGGTTCCCAGCCTGCAGGCGAAGAAGGACCCGATCTCTTTGAGGATCTCTCCCTTCTCCGTGGCCGAGCTGTGGAAGACCATGGTCCGGTTAGTGATGTACGCGAAGAAGACTGCCAGCGCCCAGGCGATGACCGTGGACGCCATGACACTCATGCCAAAGACATGTGCGCACACCCAATAAGACACGATGTTGACAACCGTTGTAAATACTCCGAACACAAGATACAGGATCACGTCCTTGTACTTGTCCCAATATTGCTTGATCATTCTAATTCACCTTTTTTATTTCCGTCGCGCGGTGCTCTTTATTTTCCGTCCGACAGCTCTCTCTCCAGCTCCTCCATCTGCCTGACCGCGTCCGCGAACACTTCCAGCGCCTCGTCCACCGGCTCCGATGTGGAGAGGTCCACGCCGGCGATCTTTAACAGGCTCACCGGGTCCTGCGTGCAGCCGCTCTTAAGGAATTCCAGATAGGGTTTCACGGCTTTCTCGCCCTGTTCCAGGATCCTGTGCGCAATGGCCACCGCCGCCGAGAAGCTGGTGGCGTACTGGTAGACATAGAAGTTGTAGTAGAAGTGCGGGATCCTGCACCACTCGTACGCGATCAGCGGATCCGACACCATATCCTCGCCAAAATATTGCTTATTGAGCTCCAGATACAGCTCGCACAGTGCGCCTGCCGTCAAAGGACTTCCCGCCTCCGCCATGGCGTTGGTCTTTCGCTCAAACTCCTCGAACATGGTCTGGCGGTAAACGGTCCCCTTAAAGCTCTCCAGATAGTGGTTGATCAGATACGCCTTCTCCCTGGGATCATTTGCCTTGGACAGCATGTACTCCAGGAGAAGGATCTCATTGGTCGTGGAGGCGACCTCCGCCACGAAGATCTTGTATCCGGCATTTAAGTGAGACTGCGCGTGGTCCGAATACCAGGTGTGCATGGAATGACCCATCTCGTGCACAAGCGTAAAAACATCGTCCAAAGTATCCGTGTAGTTGAGCAGCATATAGGGGTGCACGCCGTAGACGCCGGAGGAATAGGCGCCGGAGCGCTTTCCTTCGTTCTCATACACGTCGATCCAGCGCTCCTCATAAGCTTTTCTGACCACGGAAAGGTACTCCTCGCCGAGGGGAGCCAGCGCCTTCAGGGACAGCTCCTTCGCCTCCTCATAGGAGAACTTCCGGTCATAGTCGGCCACCATGGGCACATAGACGTCGTACATGTGCAGCTCATCGACGCCCAGCATCTTCTTTCGCAGGGAGACATAGCGGTGCATATACGATATTTTGGCATGGATGCTGTCGATCAGGCGATCGCATACTGCCGGGTCCACGTTGTTGCCGTTTACGGCGGCGACAAAGGTGGAGGGATACTTCCTGGCGCGGGCGTAGAAGATCTGCTGCTTCACCTGCCCGTCATACAGGGCCGCCCAGGTATTCGCGAATTCGCCAAAGCGCGTGTAATATTTCTCGAACACCGCTTTTCTCAGTTCCCTGTCCGGGGACATCTGAAGGGGCACAAAGCGGCCGTTGGAGAGCTGGATCTCATTCCCCTCACTGTCCGTGACAGGCGGGAATTTGAGGTCCGCGTTGGAGAGCATGCCAAAGCCGTTCGAAGGCGTCTGCGCCATATCGCCGGCTGACGCGAGCAGCTGCTCCATCTCTTTACTGAGCGTGTGCTCCTTGAGGCGCCGGATCTCGCGGATCGTGACCTCATAGTCACGGAGTCCGGGCTCTTCTTCATAGAAGCGCTCGATCACGTCGTCCGGAATCTCCAGTATTTCGGGCTCCATAAAAGCCAGCTCCTCGCCGATCCTGACCGATGCGCTCTGCACCTTCAGCTCCAGTTCCTGGTAGTGGGAGTTGCCGGCGTCCTGGTCGTGGCGCATAAAGGAATAGCCGCCCACGCGGTCCAGCTTGAGGGAGCAGTCATCGTATAACCTCAGCGCCTCGTACAATTTCTGCGCGCTCTCGGACAGCTTCCCTTCATATTCCTTTACTTTGGCGGCTAAGTCCTTAGCCTGCTGCAGTTCCTCTTCCCAGAGCCTTTCATCCGGGTAAATATCTTCCAGGCGCCAGGTCTGCTCCGCCGGCACCTCTTCTCTTTTGGGTAGTTTGTCGTTCATTGACAGTTTTCCTCCATCTGTGTAGTATACATACGTGGTGATGAATGATTACCTATTGTATCACGTTTTCACCCTTTGTCGATGATTGAACACACGGAGATAGTTTATTATGACACCGATCGTCATACCGGCCTATGAACCGGATACCAGAATGCTGGATCTTCTTAAGACCATGAGAGAGAATAATCTCGGACCGGTCATCATCGTTGATGACGGAAGCGGCGCCTCCTATTCCGACATTTTTGCTCAGGCCCGGGAATATGTGGACGAGCTCGGCGGAAGCGTCCTGGTCCACGAAGTCAACCGCGGCAAGGGCCGCGCCTTAAAGACAGCCTTTGCCCACATCCTGGATGTCTATCCGGACGCAGTCGGCTGTGTCACAGCCGATTCCGACGGCCAGCACACCGCACAGTGCATCACCTTTGTCAGACAGGCGCTGGAAGAAAATCCGAACAAGCTGATCCTGGGCGTCAGGCGTTTCGACGGCGAAGATGTTCCGTGGAAGAGCAGGGCCGGCAATACCATTACGGAGCATGTCTTCTCCTACGTCTCAGGCATACATGTGACCGATACGCAGACGGGCCTTCGCGGTATCCCGCGGCCGTTTATGGAAGAGCTTCTGGATGTGCCCGGCGAGCGCTTCGAATTCGAGATGCAGATGCTCCTTGTAAGTGCCGGCAAATATCCCGTTCTCGAGGTACCGATTCAGACGATCTACGATTCGAAAGACAACCATCAGACGCATTTCAACACCTTTTCAGACTCCGTCAAAATCTACCGGATCCTGGCGCGCAAGTACCTGAAATACGTCTTTTCCTCTGTCTTTTCCTGTGTGATCGATCTTGCATTGTTTGCACTGTTCTGCCGTTTTTTCAAGGACAGAACTCCTGCTTACATAACCGTCTCGACACTCCTCGCGCGCATTATTTCCGGCCTCTGCAATTACGCCTTAAACTACAAGGTTGTCTTCGGAAGCAGGCAGAAAGTGGCTGCCTCGGGCATGAAGTATCTGCTTCTGGCCCTTGTCCAGATGTCGCTGAGCGCCCTGCTCGTCACGATGGGTTGTTCGCTCCTTCCCGCCGCGCCGGAAGTAGCCGTTAAGGCGGTCGTGGATTTGGTTCTCTTCTTCATCAGCTATAAAGTACAGCAGAAATACATATTCTGAACTGAAACAGACACGCATCAGGGAGAGATCCTGACAGTTGTTCTCCCTGATGCGTGTTTCAACTCAATCAAAAAGCCGGCGAAGCAGATACCCCGCCGGCTTTTTGTATATCGCCCTTAACTGAGAGCTCCGTCTTTTCCGAAATAAAACGATCTTCCGCCTATCTTCTGCCATCCGGTACGTCTTGCGCCGTCGGCGCCCATGTAGTACATCTTCCCGTTTACCCTCAGCCAACCGGTCTTCATGGATCCGTCTGGGCACACGTAAAAGATTCTCTTGCCGATTCTGACAAAGCCGCGCTTTTCGATCAAAGTGCCGTCAGGATTAAAGTAAAACAGTTTATTCCCACTTTTCAGCCATGTTGTACGCATTGTACCGTCAGCGTTCATGTAGTACATTTTCCCGTTTACCCTCAGCCAGCCGATCTTCATGGATCCGTCT
>DGWK01000016.1:0-14307 GCA_002395235.1 Lachnospiraceae bacterium UBA4260
TTCATGTTGGTCTCATAGACGGACAGATCCGATGTGTCATCCACTGTCTCCGCCATGGCCAGCATAATCAGCGAGGACGGGCAGTTGTGTCCGATGCCTCTGGAGATCTGGCCGAACATGGGCACGAGGTCATCCGCGTGCTCGCAGTCCGGGTTCACGGCCACGTAGCCGATTCTCTCGCCCGGTACGGACAGCGACTTGGAGAAGGAGTAGCAGGTCAGTGTGTGGGGGTAATATTTTGCCACATACGGAGCCTTCTTGCCGTCGAAGATGATCTCCCTGTAAGGCTCGTCGGAGAGAAGGAAGATCGTGTGTCCGAATTCCCTGGACTTTCTGGTCAAAAGATCGGCCAGCCTTGTCAGCGTCTCCTCACTGTAGAGGACGCCGGACGGGTTGTTGGGCGTGTTGATCAGGACGGCCGCCACGTTCTCGGTCAGATATTCCTCTGCCGCCTCGAAGTTGATCTGGAAGGTCTCGAGGTCGGCGGGCACTACTTTGATCCTGGCGCCGGTGTCATTGATATAAGGATTGTATTCCGGGAAATAGGGTGCGAAAACCAGCACCTCGTCGCCGGGCTTTGTCACAGCGCGAAGCGCATGAGCGATGGCGCCCGCCGCGCCTGCGGTGGCAAAAATGTGGTTTCCCGTGTACTTCATGTCAAAGCGGCGGTTCAGGGAAGCGGCGACCTTTTCCTTGACCTCCGGGATGCCCAGCGTGGGGCTGTAGCCGTGAAGCGCAAGGGGCTCCATGGTCTGCAGGAGCCGGATTGCGACGTCCGTGAAGCTCTGCGGCGCGGGCACGGAAGGATTTCCGAGACTGAAGTCAAATACGTTCTCGTATCCGATCTCTTTTCCTCTGGCGGTGGCGTACTCCGAAAGTGTACGGATCACCGATTTATTCGACAGCATGTTCAGATAATGTTCATTGATCATGTTTTGTTCCTCCTTATTCAAGGCCCGCTCCTGCGCGCTCCATATGTAATGTATAATAGCGCTGTTCTCCCTCGCGCGCCACCTCTGTAAAGCCAAAAGATTTCAATATTTTGGCCGATGCTTCGTTAGAAGCTTCCGCGTCAGCGCCGATGATCGAGAATCCCAGCTGCGTAAAGCCGTAGTCCAGAAGCGCCGCGCACACTTCCCGGGCGATTCCTCTGCTGCGCCAGTCCCTGTGGAGAAGGTATCCGAAAGTCGCATCCACCGCCGGGCCGGGCGCCGACGCCTTCGGGAACGAGAAGCCCATCCTTCCGATCAGCTTCCCGCTGCCGCGGTCAAGCACTGCCCAGTGGCCGTACCCGCACAGGGGATAGACCCTGTCGATATAGGTAGCCAGGATCTTCCGCTCCTTCTCGAAGTCCTGCGAGGGAGCCTCCAGGTACTTGCGCGCCTCGTCGTCGTAGAGCTGACAGATGGCTTCCAGGTCCCCGGGCACGAATTCGCGCACCAGGCACCGCTCCGTCTCCAGAATGGTCCAGGGAAGATGGCGCCCCCGCTGCCAGATCTTGACCAGCGAATCGCGGTCCACCCACTGCGGCTCCGACAAAACATAGTCCGCCGGCTTCAGCTCCTCCCCTCTGTTTGCTTCGTGAGAATAGGCGCAGTAAACCGCTCCGCGGTCGGCCAGCATCTGCAGGAGGCGCTTGGAGTCTGCGAGGTACAGGGTGTTGTAATCCGGCTCCGGAATCTCCTCGCCTGCCTCGATCACCCACAGGTCCGAGTCAAACCCGTACTGCTTGAAACTCTGCACCGCCTCCGCCGCTTCGGCCAGACACCGCTTATACCACTCTTCTTCTAAATAAAAGATTACTCTCTCAACCATATTTTATTCATATAAGACTCGCAGCGCGAGTCGCCGCGCCGCGTGCGGGCTGCACCTCGGGCAGCACTTTCCATGCCGCACGCGTGCGCATCTTATAATACAGTGGGGATACCCCTGTATTATACAAAGCAGGGATTAGGAATGCAAAGCACAATCCCCTTCCGCCGCGTTCATATTTTGTTCATATTTTATTTATCCAACGTTCAATCTTTACTAAATCTTTGTACACGATTGACATCTATAATACAACCATAGACAACAGAGAAAGACATTTCTCAATTAAATATCCATAAGACATTTTCCATTTTTGGTTTTCAAATAACTTTTTCATAACATGCCAGGTACCACGGTACCTGGCATCCTCCCTTTTATGGGGGTTTTCAGGCTTCTTATAACACTCTGAAGGAACGAAAAAGGCCGGTATCGCAAGCGCGATCCCGGCCTTTAATCTGTTCTTTATTCTGTTGCCGCATCGAATGGCGCCGAGCCTGAAGAGCACAGAAATTCACCCGTGCGTCAGGCCATAAGGCCCAGCTTGTCTTTCAGAAAGCTCAGGATCTCTTCCATGGCCGCTTCTTCGTCATTACCTTCCGTCGACACGGTGAGCAGATCACCGTTCACAAGATTGAGAGACATCATTCCCATAATGCTCTTGGCATTTACTCTCTTGGTCTCCGTCTCAAGGTAAACCTTACTCTCGTACTTACTGGCCACCTGTACCAGTTCGGCGATCGGTCTGGGCGCCAGCCCGCCCGGGCATGAGATCTTAATAGATTTCTTAGTCATTGCATATTCTCCTTGACAGCGCTGTACGAACGCTTCTGCTCTTTAGCTCAGGAGCCATTTTCCGCGTTTCCCGAGTCCTCTCTGTATTTCTGTGCGATCTCAGACAGTCTCCTCAGACGGTGGTTCACACCCGACTTTCCGATCGGAGGAACAGCCAGATCTCCCAGCTCCCTCAGCGGCGTGTCCGGATACCGGATCCGAAGTTCCGCCATCTTTCTCAGACTCTCCGGCAGAGTTTTTAAGATCCCCGCCTTCTCCAGGAAAAGAATATCGTTAATCTGCTTCCTGGAGGCGCTCACTGTTTTGCCGATGTTGGCTGTCTCGCAGTTGACGCGCCGGTTGACACTGTTGCGCAGGTCCTTGAGGATGCGCTGGTTCTCCATTTCCATCATGCTGACGGTTGCCCCCATCAGGTTGAGGAGATCCACAATGTCCGTTGAATCTTTGAAATACACGACGATGGACTTCTTGCGAAGCGTGACCTTGGCTTCTTTGCCAAAACTCAGAAGTATTTCCTGCAGCTGTGAAGCCTGCGCGCTCTCCGTGCAGCTCCACTCCAGATGATACTCTCTGCGGGGGTTGCTCACAGATCCGCAGCAAAGAAAAAGATCTTTGAGATAGTTTCTCCTGCAGCAGCTTCTTTTCAGAAGCTCCGCAGGCACGAGCAAACCGTCCTCCTCACACAGATTTCCGTCGCTGTCACACAGTCCGGTCTTCTGCGCGATCTCTTTGACTTTGTCTGAAGAGAGATCCGTCCGTATCCATCCCCGCTGTTCCCGGCCTTCCCTCTCAGCCGTTGAACACGATACGGTACTAATATTAATAGTTTTACGAACTAAAGTAAAGCACTTTCTAAAGGCCTCCCTGTTATCCTCGCTCAGGTAAAGCCTGTACGCGCCGTCCCGGTCCCTCTCAAAATGCCCCGCGCAGCGAAGCAGAACTGCCAGTGACGCGGTCCGGCAGTGCTTTGCGGCCGGTATATCGGAGGCGATCTCCTTTTTCACATCGGAAGAAAAAGACATGCTGATTTCTCTCCCTCGCTATTGCCGATACTTGTCAATGTTTTGCATCCCTGTGGTACAGGTTGATCCCGTAATTGCCGCCTCTGAGCCTGTCGGCCAGCGCGTTGGCGATCGTCACGCTCCTGTGCTGTCCGCCGGTGCATCCGATTCCGATGACCAGCTGGTTCTTGCCCTCTTTGACATAGCCGGGGATCAAAAAAGAGACCATATCCACCAGCTTCTCCATAAAGGTTCCCGCCTCGGGAAAGGACATGACGTAATCCCTCACAGGCTTATCGTTTCCTGTCAGCCTCTTAAGGCTGTCCACGTAGAATGGATTTGGCAGAAACCGGACGTCGAAGACCAGATCCGCGTCCGCCGGGATCCCGTTCTTGAATCCGAAGGACATGATCGAGATCATGAGGGAATTGTATTCCTCATTTTTGACAAAGATCCGGATCAGCTCTTCCTTGAGCGTCCTGGTCAGAAGGCCCGACGTGTCGATCACATAATCGGCGTCCGCCTTGATCTGCTCCAGAATCTTCCTCTCCTGCGCGATGCCGTCCTCCACGCGGCCCGTGGGACATACCGGATGGGCCCGACGGGTCTCCTTGTATCTCTTGATCAGCACCTCGTCGCTGGCGTCCATGAACAGGATCTCGTACTTGTATCCCTTTCTCTTGAGTGCCGCCAGCACCTGTTCCACATTGTCGAAGGACTTGTCCGCCCTCACATCCAGCCCCAGCACGACTTTGTCGATATCGCTGCCAGGTGCCGACACCAGCTGCATGAACGGGTCGATCAGACGCACGGGAAGATTGTCCACGCAGTAATATCCCAGATCTTCCATAAAGTGGATCGCCGTCAGCTTTCCGCTGCCGCTCATGCCAGTAACTACAACAAATCTCACTCGCACCTCCTGTATGCGCCTCAGAATTCTCCCAGGAAGATCACTTCCCGTTCCAACTGCACGCCGCTGTTCTCCAACACCATCCTCTGGACGTTCTCGATCAGCTCCCGGATCTGCGCCGCGCTGGCGCCGCCGCGGTTGATCACAAACCCCGCGTGCTTTTCCGAGACCTGCGCCTCTCCGACGGTATACCCTTTAAGTCCCGCGTCCTCAATGAGTTTTCCGGCAAAATATCCCTCCGGCCTCTTAAACGTACTGCCCGCGCTGGCGTACTCCAGCGGCTGTTTCTCGCTGCGCTTCCGCGCCAGCTCCGTGATCCTGTCCGCAATGACCTGCCTGTCTCCGGGCTCCAGCTCAAGATCCGCGCTCAGCACGATCCCGCTCTCCTTCTTGAGGCGGCTGGTTCGGTAGCCGAAGGCCATCTCCGCATCGGTAAACCGCTTAATGCCGCTGGCCGGATCCAGGATGCGCACGGATCTCACTACATTTTTCATCTCGCCGCCGTAGGCGCCTGCGTTCATCATCACAGCACCTCCCAGAGACCCCGGGATTCCCGCGGCAAATTCAAACCCGGCAAGGCCGGCGTCCTTTGCGGCCATCGCTATTTTGAGAAGGGAAGCTCCCGCCCCCGCGCGCACGCGGCAGCCACAGGCCTTGACCTCGCACACCTCGGACTCCGCCGCGGCCGGGCCGCACATGGTCACGACTGCGCCTCTGTAGCCCCCGTCGCCGATCAGGAGATTGGTCCCTCTGCCGAGGAGGAAATACTCTGTGCCGGACTGCCTGAGCAGGTCCAGTACCCCTGCCAGCTCGTCTTCGCTGCAGACCTGCAGGAACAGGTCCGCCGGTCCTCCCGTCCGGAAGGAACAGTGCCCCGCCAGAAGCTCGCCCTGCATCACTCTCTCCTGAGAGACGATATTCTCAAGCTCTTTAACTAATTCTGCTGTAATCACTTAATCGTCCTCATCATCTCTGTTTCCGCCCATCAGATTGGCCTGGACGCGCTTGTAGAGCTCCTGGGCCGCGTTGTAGCCCATGAGCTTCTGCCTGTGGTTGACTGCGGCCGCCTCGCAGATGATCGCCAGGTTCCGGCCGGGGCGGATCGGGATCTTGTGGCAGACCACGCGGTTGCCGAGGTACTCGATGTAGTGCTCCTCGAGTCCCAGGCGGTCGAAGTCCTTCTCCTTGCTCCACTCCTCCAGTTCAATGACCAGGTCAATATTCTGGCTGTTGCGGACGCTCGATACGCCGAACAGAGTCTTTACGTCAATAATGCCGATTCCCCGCAGTTCGATCAGGTGCTTGGTGATCTTGGGCGCCGTTCCGATCAGCGTGTCCTCACTCACCTTGCGGATCTCCACCACGTCGTCGGAGACCAGTCTGTGGCCTCTCTTGATCAGCTCCAGCGCCATCTCCGATTTGCCGATGCCGCTCTCGCCGGTGATCAGGACGCCTACGCCGTAGACGTCGATCAGGACGCCGTGGATCGTGATGCAGGGCGCCAGCCGCACATTCAGCCAGCGGATGATCTCGCCCATGAAATTGGAGGTTGCGTTCTTGGTCATCAGAAGCGCCACGCCGTTCTCCAAGGCGTACTTCATGAAGAGTTCGTCGGGCTCCAGCTCTCTGCAGAACACGACGCACGGGATATCCAGCGACAGGAATTTTTTGTAGATCCTGTCCTTCTGCTCCTGCGTCATCTGCTGCATGTAGGAATACTCCACCAGGCCGATGATCTGGATCCTTCCCGCCGCAAAATGCTCAAAATACCCCGTCATCTGCACGGCCGGCCTGTTGATGTCCGGCTGCCGGATCTTGATCTTGGTGACATCGATCTGCGGCGTCAGATTCTCGAGGTTCATCTTCGTGATCACCTCATTTAAACGAACAGTTCCCATGCTTACCTCCCTGTCCCAGGTCTTTATAGTATTCTCCGAAGACTTTACTCCGTCCCGTCGGGTTTCTGTGTCTGCGGCGCGTCCGCAGACTCCCCCGCTTTTTTGTGAAAATATCGATAGATCTCCTCTGCCGCCCCCATCGTGATCTCGGGCACCTGCGCCAGTCTCTCGACGTCCGCCTCCGCGATCTCCTCGATGGAGCTGAACTCACGCATCAGCGCTTTCTTTCTCGCGGGACCGATTCCCGGGATCTCCTCCAGGGAGGAGGTGGTCTGCGCCTTGCTCCTGAGCGAGCGGTGATACTCGATGGCGAACCTGTGCGCCTCGTCCTGGATGCGGGTGATCAGCTTGAAGGCCTCGCTGGAGCGGTCGATCGGGATCTCAATATTATTGTAATACAAACCTCTGGTCCTGTGGTGATCATCCTTCACCATTCCGCATACCGGAATGGTAAGGCCCAGTTCTCCCAGCACCTGCAGGGCGATATTTACCTGCCCTCTGCCGCCGTCCATCATCAAAAGGTCGGGGAATTTGGTAAAACTGCCGAATTCCTTGTCGATCTTCGCCCGGTCCAGTTCCTTCTGCTCGTCCATTCCGTGCCGGAAGCGCCTGGTCAGCACTTCCTTCATGCAGGCGTAGTCATTGGGGCCGGACACTGTTTTGATCCGGAATTTGCGGTAGTCGCTGCGCTTGGGCTTGCCCTTCTCGTAGACTACCATCGATCCCACGTTGGCAAAGCCGCTGATATTCGAGATATCATAGGCCTCCATGCGGCTGGCCCTTTTCAGTCCCAGGAGCTGCTCAATCTCGTGTACGGCGCCGATGGTCCTGCCCTCTTCGCGCTTGAGCCGCTCGCGGTCCTTGTCCAGGACAAGCCCCGCGTTGGTGTTGGCCAGCTCGACCAGCTTCTCCTTGCTGCCTTTTTGCGGCACTTTCAGGACGACCTTGCTGCCCTTGATCGCGGAGAGCCACTGCTCGAGGAGCTCCTGATCCTCCAGCTCGCAGGGGAGAAAGATCTCTTTGGGGATCGAGGGCGTGCCCCCGTAGAACTGCTTGATGAATTCGGACAGAATATCCGACTTCTTCCTGCCGGCCACATGGGTCATGTAGAAGTGCTCGCGGCCGATCAGCTTGCCGTCCCGCAGAAAGAAGGTCTGCACGACGCCGTCCGAGTCGGGACTTGAATTGTCCACGGCGATTCCCAGGATATCCCTGTTCTCGCCCAGGCTCTCGGACATCTTCTGCTTCTGGGCCACCTGCTGCACATCTTTTAAGAGGTCCCTGTATCGGATCGCCTTCTCAAATTCCATGGCCTCCGACGCCTGCGCCATCTTCGCCGTCAGGTCCTTGATGATAGGATCGTAGTGCCCGGAGAGAAACTCCAGCGCCATGTCCACGCGCTTTCTGTAGTCCTCCTCCGACACATTTCCCGTGCACGGCGCGCAGCAGCGCTCCATGTGCAGGTTCAGGCAGGGCCTCTCCTTGCCGAAGTCCCTGGGCAGGACTCTCGCGCAGTCCCTGAGCCCGTACATCCGGTTGAGCAGTTCAATGGTGCTCTTTACCGCCTGCGCGCTCGTATAAGGGCCAAAATAGCGCGCCTTATCCTTGAGCTGCCTCCTGGCAAAGAGAATCCTCGGATAGGGTTCTCCCACCGTCACCTTGATATAGGGGTAGGTCTTGTCGTCCTTGAGCATCGTGTTGTACTTGGGTCGGTGCTCCTTGATCAAATTGTTCTCAAGGATCAGCGCCTCCAGCTCCGAGTCCGTCACAATATACTCGAATCGGGCGATCTGCCTGACCATCTGGTCGATCTGCGGACCTCTCCCGACAATCTTACGAAAATAAGAGCGGACGCGATTGTGGAGGTTCACGGCCTTTCCCACGTAGATAATCGCATCCCGCTCATCGTGCATGATATAGACGCCCGGTTTGGGCGGCAATTTCTTCAGTTCTTCCTGTACATCGAACATAATTCACATATCGGGGACCCGCAGTGCGGGCCCCCGTTTTTGTTACTTTTTGAAAAGCCGGTCTACATCTTCCTTGGGTACGTCTGAGAACTGCCCTCTGGGGCCTTTTTTCTCCGGCTGCTCTCCGGCTTCGTCTTCTTCAGTCCCGTCTTCTCCGGACTCTTCGTCATCGTCATCGGAATCCTGTGCGTCCGCTGCCGGGCTCTTTTTTGCCTCGGGAGCTGCGGCCTTTTCGGGTGCCGATGCCTCCTCGGGCGCGGGCGTCTGCTCAGGCGCTGTCGTCACTTCAGACGCGGGTGCTGCAGAGGCTGTCGTCTCTTCGGGCGCGGATGCCACGGGAGCCGGCTCCGGCGCGGGCGTGGACTCGATCTCCGCGATCGCTTTTCTCTCCGCCTCGATCTTTGCCTCCGTGCTGTCCTTCTCGGGCTCCGGAATGCCCTTGGCCTGTCTGTACAGGCGCATGAAATCCTTGCCGGTGATCGTCTCCTCGCGGATCAGATGCTCGGCGATCATATCCATAGCGTCCATGTTCTCAGAGAGAATGGCCTTGGCTTCGTTGTAGCAGTCCTCCATGATCTGGCGGACTTCTTCGTCCACGGCTGCCGCCGTGACATCACTGCAGTTGAGCACCGCTCTGCCTTCGAGGTATCTGCTCTCCACGGTGGCGAGCCCCATGAGGCCGAAGCGCTTGCTCATACCATACTGCGTGACCATATTGCGGGCAATGGCCGTCGCGCGCTCAATATCATTGGAAGCACCCGTCGTGACGGTCTCAAATTTGAGTTCCTCCGCCGCGCGGCCGCCCAGAAGGCCGACGATCATGTCGTGCAGCTCCGCCTTCGTATTGAGATATTTCTCCTCCTCAGGCACCTGCATGACATAGCCCAGCGCTCCCATGGTCCTGGGGACGATGGTGATCTTCTGCACCGGCTCGGAATTCTTCTGCACCGCGCTGATCAGCGCGTGGCCGACCTCGTGATAGGACACGATGCGCCGCTCTTTCTGGCTCATGACGCGGTCCTTCTTTTCCTTGCCGACCAGGACCTGCTCCACTGCCTCGAAAAGATCCTGCTGATTGACGTATTTGCGCTTGTGCTTGACCGCGTTGATGGCGGCCTCATTGATCATGTTGGCCAGGTCAGAGCCCACGGCTCCGCTGGTCGCCAGCGCGATCTCCTCCAGGTCCACGGACTCGTCCATCTTGACGTCCTTGGCATGCACTTTCAAAATAGCGACACGCCCTTTCAGGTCCGGCCTGTCCACGATGATCCGCCTGTCAAAACGGCCGGGGCGCAGAAGTGCCTTGTCCAGGATCTCGGGCCTGTTGGTCGCGCCCAGGACAAGGATTCCCTTGGCGGGCTCAAAGCCGTCCATCTCGGAGAGCAGCTGGTTCAGCGTCTGTTCGCGCTCCTCATTGCCTCCGCCGTACTTGGAGTCACGGCTGCGGCCGATGGCGTCAATCTCGTCGATAAAGATGATGCAGGGCGCATTCTTGTTGGCTTCCTTGAACAGGTCGCGGACACGGGATGCACCTACGCCTACATACAATTCAATAAAATCGGAACCGGTCAGCGAGAAGAAAGGAACATGTGCCTCTCCTGCGACGGCCTTGGCGAGCAATGTTTTGCCCGTTCCGGGAGGGCCCACGAGCAGGGCTCCCTTGGGAAGCTTGGCGCCGATCTTGACGTATTTGCCGGGATTGTGCAGGAAATCTACCACTTCCTGCAGGGATTCCTTGGCTTCGTCCTCACCTGCGACGTCCGCAAATGTGATGCCGGTGTCCTTCTGCACATATTCCTTGGCCGTGCTCTTGCCGACGCTGCCCATGAGGCCGCCGCTGCCGGCCCTTCGGAATATGAAGCCCATGATCACCCACAAGAAGGCGATGGGAAGGACATACGAGAGCAGGAATGAGATGATCATCCCCGAACTGTCCGGAATATAGCCGTTTACGGTCACCCCGGCGTCCAGCAGGCGCTTGGTCAGGTCCGTCTCCTCCTCCGAAATGGACGTATAGCGGATGGCGTCCGAATCCTTGAGCTTGATCTCCAATCGATCCGAGCGGACATTGACTTCCTCGACCTTGCCGTCGTTGACCAGCTGCACAAACTCATTGTAGCTGATCCTCGTGGCGCTCTCCGAGCCCATGTTCATCACATAGCTGATCACGACCAGCGCGATCACCGTCGCCAGCAGCATGATCATCAGATTCTGGCGATTGGGCCCCTTGCTGCCGCGCCCGCGGTCGTCGTCGCCTTCACCGTTTCCGCCGCCACCGCCGCCTCTATTGTTGTCCCCGCGCCGCTTGTCGTCGTAGCGCTCAAGATTGTCTCTTTTCTTCTTTCTGTTATTACTGTCAAACAGATTTCCAAACATTCTATGATCACTCTTTCTTTCTGTGAATGTAACTACTGCCGGGAACCGCCAAAAGGATTCACCGACAAAAATGCACTATGATTCATATTAAATGATGTGGGAATTTTGCGCAAGTGTTAACGAGAGGGGGTCTACTGTGAGTTGAAGGCGGATGGTGAGCCGGGGTGGTGGTGCAGGGATGGCAGATGGGACGAAAAAGTGCCGCCGGAGCTCCCTCCGGCGGCACTGCATCCTCACTTTGTGTTCAATCTTTTCACTCAATCGGCGGCAGAATGTCCTTGAGTCCCTCCATAAAGGTACTCTCATAATACTCTGCTCTTCCCGTATCCATAAAGGAAGTCATCTCGGGATCAATCGGAATCCTGGCAACGACAGGAATATTTTCCTTCGCCGCGATCTCCTCCACATGGCTGTCACCGAAGATCCGGATCTCCTCGCCGCAGTGCGGGCACTTCACGTAGCTCATGTTCTCGACGATGCCCAGCACCGGAACCTTCATGAGCTTGGCCATGCCCAGCGCCTTCTTCACGATCATGCTGACCAGATCCTGAGGCGTTGTGACGACGATGATGCCGTCGATCGGCAGCGACTGGAAAACGGTAAGCGGCACATCGCCGGTTCCCGGAGGCATGTCGATGAACATGTAGTCCACATAGCCCCACGCCACGTCTGTCCAGAACTGCTTGAGGGCTCCCGTGATCACAGGGCTTCTCCAGATCACCGGGGCATCTTCCTGTTTTGTCAAAAGATTCATGGACATCACTTTGATCCCCGTCACAGTGGTTGCCGGATAGAGACATTCTTCCGTGGCGACCAGGTCTGCGTAGCCGACGCCGAACATCTTCGGCACGCTGGGGCCCGTGATATCCGCGTCAAGGATTGCTGTCTGATAGCCGTTTCTTCTGGACCAGAGCGCGCTCATCGCCGTGACGGAAGATTTGCCGACTCCGCCTTTTCCGCTGACGACCGCGATCACCTTGTTGACGTGGCTTCCCTTATTGGCCTCGATATGAAAATCCGGCGGCGTGGGCGGCTTAGGTGCGCCGTTATTATTCTGAGCACTCATGTTTTGTTCCTCCATTCTTTAGTTGCCTCAACCATTCGGCTCCTGAATCTCCGCGCCGAACAGTTACAAATATTAATTGTTTCTCGTGCCCCAAAAACTGCTATAGTATTAAACAGGGAACTTCCCTGCTCTGAAATACATTAAACGAAGGAGCTGTCGAAACCCCGTACCATCTATATTAATGGAAACTGTTCTTTTTGAAAAGTGCAAGTAATGTTCAGTATACAAGACAAAGGAATCAATTAAGGAATTAATTATGGAAGATCTCAATATCGCCCTCTTAATCGACTCAGATAACGTAAGCCCCAGATATATCTCGGGGATCCTCAGTGAACTATCCAAATACGGCAAAATCACGATCCGCCGCATGTACGGCGACTGGTCCCAGGATCGTCTCCACTCCTGGATGAAGTGTTCTTCCAGATTCTCGCTCACTCCCGTCATGCAGCCCAACAACACGCCGGGCAAAAATGCCTCCGACATAGGCCTCATCATCGACGCCATGGACATTCTCTACACGGGAGACGTGCAGGGCTTCTGCCTTGTCTCCAGCGACGGCGATTTCAACAAACTGGCGACCAGACTGCGCGAGGCCGGCAAATTTGTCATCGGGATGGGCGAAAAAAAGACGCCGGAATCCTTCCGCGCGTCCTGTGAACGTTTCATATTCCTCGATGTCATCGAGGGTGAGGACCCTACCGCCCGGCGCAGGCCGGATCCCTACGCGTCAGCCGGCTCGCAGTCCTACGGTTCTGCCTCCCAGTCCTATGGGTCCTCTTCGCAGGCCTACGGATCTGACTCCTCCGCGGACAGTTCGTCCGGGCGATCTGCCTCCGGCGCAGGTACCGCTTCGCGCAGGAGAAAGACGGCCGTCTCCGAACCTGCCCTGCCCTACAAGGCCTCGTCCGGAGCTGCCCAGAGCTCGCAGGCTTCCGGCTCCTCCGCGGGCTCGCAGAGTACATATTACCCCGCCAGACTGCAGGAAGACCCTGATCTCGACCAGGATTACGACAGCGATTCAGAAGGCTCCTTCACTGATAAAGAGACTATCGAAGCCGCGATCATCAGCATCATCACTGACAACAGCGCAGAGGGCAAAGAGACCGGCCTGGGCGAGATCGGCTCCCGCCTGGTCAAGATCTTCCCTGACTTCGACGTCAGAAACTACCATTACAGCAAGCTCTCCGAGTACCTCAAGGATTTCCCGTCCCTCAAGGTCGAGAACCGCGACAACGCCGTGTGGGTCTCCCTCAACAGCTCCACCGACAGTGAAATCGAGCAGCAGATCCTCCGCATCTTCAAGAAACACGGCACAGACGACATGTATCTGGCCACCCTCAAGAAAGAGCTTCTCGAGCTAAATCCCAACCTGGAGGCCAGCATCCGCCGAAGCGGCGTCACCCGCTTCTCGGTCTACCTGCACCGCATGATTGGCTCCGTCGAGGTCAATGGGCGGCATGTGACGCTTAAGCGGCAGTGATGGTGTGTCACGGGGACGTATCTGCTGACACATTTTGTGTCACGGGGACGTATCTACTGACACACTTTAAGCCCACAAAAAACGCAGAGGTCAAACATCCTCTGCGTTTTTAGGTATAAACTCGTTATTTCACAATTTCATATCCTAATTATTCCATCGGCTCTCGCTCCAATTGCCGAAATTAGGTTATATTTTTTCCGCAAACCATCGCCATGCCTAATGCTATGGAAAATTGTCTTTGATTATTGACAATATGAGACGTTTTCAGAAGCCCTTTGGGAGTTGTTTCTGGAAATATTGCTGTTCATGCCTAAAATCATCCTCCGGCAAGCCAACGCACAACTGTCCTGGCCGGCAAACCAATGTGTCACCGGATACGTCCCCGTGTCACATCTTCCTTTCTACAATCGCCGGATCCACCAGCTTCAGGAAGCTCTCAATCTTAGCCCAGTACCCCTTCGGATCCACAATAGCACTGTGTACATGCTTCGCCCCATGCACCACCATGCACATCTTCTCGCAGGATGCCGCCTCAAACAGCTTGTGCATCATTCTGCAGGGGATAAAAGTATCCGCATCTCCGTGAATGAACAACGTGGGCGTCACAGAGCGCTTCACCGCCTCCAGCGGAGACGCCAGATTCAGGTCGTATCCGGCCCTCACCATAGCGATCCTGCGCATAATGGGGAGAAGAATATCCGACGGGATCGGCGGCTTCTCCTTCAAAGTACTGTAAACGTGCGCGAATTCGTCCATAGCGCATGTGAAACCGGCGTCCTCGACACAGGCCTTCACGTTGGAAGGAAGCTTCTCGCCCGTGACCATCATGACCGTGGCCGCGCCCATGGACATGCCGTGCAGAATGATGACCGCCTCGGGGTCCAAATGGAGAATCCTGTCGATCCAGATGATCACATCCAGCCTGTCATGATAGCCGTAGCCGACATAGGTTCCTTCGCTCTTGCCGTGGCCGCGCAGGTCAGGCAGGACGACATTCATGCCGTA
>DGWK01000016.1:14421-20681 GCA_002395235.1 Lachnospiraceae bacterium UBA4260
TAGCCGTGCACACACACCGCAAAGCGATGGTCTCCGCCCTTGACCGCCGACGGAATAAAGTTGGCGTGAATCCGCAGTCCGTCTTCCGCCCTCTCGTACCAGTCCTTTCTGTCCGGGTGCGTGTTCATCCAACGGCGCCCCTGCATGTAGGGTCGCTCGCTCTCATCCTTGTCGTGGCTCTTGTCGCGCTTGACCGGCTTCATGGAAAAATCGTAGAAATAGTTCGCTATCCCGACCAGCGATCCCACTGCGCCCCAGAGACTCGAACCCGCTAAAAATCCCGAAACTTTGCGCAGAAGAGATATCTCCGCCTTTTGCCTCATCTCTTCCGGTATTATGGACTTATCCTTCTTACCCATATCTAAGTTCCCTTCACCTGCCCGTCACGGCAGTTTCATACAAACTGTGACCATGAACTCCGTGCCCTCGCCTCTGCGGCTGCGCACTCTGACATTTCCGCCCATGATGCTGACGATCTCCCTCGCAATATAAAGCCCTGCGCGGAGCGGATCGTCCCTCTCATCTTTCATTTCAAACATACCCTGCATCAGGTCGCTGGCAATGCTGCTGCCGTTGTCCCTGATCGTAAAGTACATATAAGCTCTGTTTCCCGAAGCCCTGTCCGCCCTGCATCCCAGGTTGATCACGCCGCCCTGCGGAGTCTGCTCGGCCGCGGTCTCCAGAAGGCTCACCAGCGCTCTCTGCAGCTTTGCCTTGTCGCCGATCGCCTGGTCGGGCATCGACACGCTCTTCTTCAGCTCCAGCTTGATCCTCTTCTTCGCGCACACAGGCTCCTGAAGAACCATGACATTCTCCAGGCACTCATCGATGGAGAAAAGTTCCTCCTTCAGAACCCGGTCGTCCGAAGCGGCCATCTCGACCAGATCATCCATGACCGTGCTGGTCTTCACCGCCGCCACCTCGCGGTCGGTCTCCTCCTGATAACCGGCGTCTCGTCGCGCGGAATCCTCCCGTGGCAAAACAGTGCCTCTCCGCACAGATTCCTCACGCTGCAAAACAGCGCCTCTCCTCGCAGGCTCCTCCCTGCGCACGGCTGTTTCGGGACGCAGTCCGCTGCTGAAAGGATTGCGGGACGCCTGATTGACCGCGCCTCTCCGAATGATCGTGCCGTCCATGCTGCCGGACATGCCGTCCATCCAGCCGTCCTCGGTGTCTTCCGGCTCCCGGAGCGAGCCCGCATTTAAACTGCCGACGAGTCCGCCCGCGGCTGAAGCCGCTGCCGAGACACCTGCACCCGCCATTGCTCCTGCACCTGCCGTTGCACCTGTGCCCGCTATGGCACCGGCGCTCGCAAGACCCGCCGCGGTGCCACCGCCCGCCACAGGTCTCTCCGCCGCTTCCGACGCCTTCTTCATGGCGTCGATCATATCCTGCATCTTCTTAACCGTGCCGCGCTGCTCGCGCTCGCGCAGCTCGCTGCTGCGCCGCTCCTGCTCCCGAATCTTCTCGGACTCGCGAAGCGCGTCCATCGTCTTCTGAAGTTCCTCTTCCAGACGCTGAATCTCTTTCTGCTTGCCGGCCAGTTCTTTATCGCAGTCCGCCGTCAGAAGATCGATGGTCTTCTGCATCTTGGCCAGTTCCGCCTCCTGCGCCCTGCGGTAGTTCTCGATCTGCTTCTCGAGCAGCTCCTCCTTCTCCGCGTAACCGCGCTGCAGTTCCTGCTCCCTGGCCTCATACTCCAGGCGCAGCTGCTTTTCGCGCACTTCAACAGAGCCCTTCTGCGAGCTCAGCACTTCATTCATTTTCACGCGGAAGGCCTCGATCTGCTCCTGCGTCTTGGCCTGCGCCTCCTCGATCTCCTTGCGGACCGTGGTCTGCGCCTCCTCGACCTGGAGCCGCGCCTTCTCCTGCGCCTCGCGGATCTCCACCCGCGCGCGCTCCTGCTGCATCTTGGAGGCCTGCTCTGCTTTGGCGATCTGCAGGTCCGTCGCCCTGCGGACTTCGTCCCTGTCTACGTAGAAGAGCATGCGCATGCTGCTCCCGCCGCGGCCGGGACTGCTGACCATGTAGACGTCCGTCCACCGCTTTGTGCCGTCCGCCTGCTCCATCTCGAACATTCCCAGGTAAGGGTCCGCCGAAATCATATCCAGATGCGCTTCCGTCAGCCGCTTTCTCGTGATGCTCGTCATCTCCAGGCGATAGAAGGGATCTTTTGACACCTCTTCCGCGAATCCCGCCATGCTCATGCCGAACTTCTCGGGGAACTGCCTGGTCACGTAGACCGGGCTCCAATTCCCGGGCTCCCCTGTCAAAACACAGAGCGCCCCCGGGATCCTCCCCAGAATCTCGGATGCTGTCGCGACGCGCTCCTGCATCTGGGCGTGAAGCTGGTTGAATCCCGTGGTTTCCTGGAATACGCAGTAGTATACGGTGTTGTCGCCTTCCTGATAGGCCGGCGCGCCGATCATTCGATACTGGAACCGGTTTCCGTCCCGCCTGAAGAAAGTCAGATTGACAGCCAGGTGACCGTTTGTCCCCTGGATCTCCTTGAGCCTGGACACTATTTTGTCCCGCTCTTCTTCGGAGACCATGAAGAAAGGATCCCGCTCCATCTGTTTCTGGAACTGGTCCTCCTTGTAGTGGAGTTTCTTCCAGAAATACTCATTGTAAAAGAGCGTCTTGGGACCCTCGTCCTTCATATATGCAAAGATCAGCACGCCGCACGGCAGGTTCTCGGTGAATTCCCTGATCTGCTCCATTCCTCCGACGCCCTGTTTCTCGGACATATGAAGAAATGTGATCTCAAAGTGCTGCCCGCGCTTACAGATCGCCATGCTGCAGCGAAGATAGACGGCCTTCTCCTCCTCCTTGGGCACGAGGTTGATCTCGTATGCTACCGTCGAAATATCAGCGGCACTGGGTGAACTCTTGATCGAGACAATGTCCACGTAATACCGCTCCGGCTTCGCTGTCATCTCCTCCTGCAGGAAATCCCTGATCTCCTTGGCGGAGAGGAAATGGTACATCTGCCCCGGCGTGATCCAGACGACGTCGTAGGCCAGGTCTTCCAGGCACAGTTCCGGATCTCTGCTGCTGAAAAAGCTATTTAAAAAGTTTTTACCAAAATCAATAGGAGTCTGCATATGACCATTATATCAAACTACATCCCCTTCGGGACAAAAAGATGTCGGAAAAAGTCTCCCGCGCAGTCCGCCTGCGCAGTATTTGGGACTAGGGGTGCCGGATCGTTACCTCTTTTTGCCTGTTTTTAGCGAGAAGGTCGGTTGACGAATCGGCCGCCTCATTAGAAAATGGTCTGGACGACACCTCCGCACAGAAAGGAGATCCCATGATCCGAATCCTTTGCATCGGCAAAATGAAGGACAAAGCCCTCCACATGCTCGAAGAAGAATACACAAAGCGCCTGAGCGCTTTTGCCAAAATAGAAATCCTCGAAGTTCGCGACGAGCCCAACGACCGCATCGAGCGCGAAAAAGAGGCCGCTCTGGCCAAGGAAAAAGAGGGCGAGCGCGCCCTGGCCCAGATCAGGGACGGCGATTTCGTCATCCTGCTCGACCTGCACGGCTCTCACTGGGACAGCGAGACCTTCGCCGAGAAGCTGGGCAGCTGGCAGATGGCTTCGAGCAATCTGACTTTTGTCATCGCAGGGTCCCTGGGACCTTCGCCGGCCCTTACGGCGCGCGCCAACGTCCGCTGGAAGCTCTCCGACCTGACATTCACTCACCTCATGACGCGCGTGCTGGTCCTGGAGCAGATCTACCGCGCCTTCATGATCCTGAACGGGAGAAAATATCACAAGTGACAGCAGGCGGATCAGGCGGGGATAAGTCTCGCGGGGCGAGCCGCCGCGCCGCATGCGGGCTGCCCTTCGCAGCGCCTTCCTTTCCGCGCCGCGTGCGCATTGTTGAACTCAGTGTGGCTCATTTCACATTTTGTTCACAGGAAATCCGCGATTTGAACATAATTTCCTTTTATTATTACATCATCGACAGGGGCACAAGGAAATGAACTCCCCCTCAATCAGTTTCTTCCCTGCCGAGACGTATTGTTTATCATTTTCCCCCCTTTAAGAGAAGAGCCCTTCAGAATGGATACCGCATGGCCGGTGCTCATTCTGAAGGGCTCTTTCCCTTTTGTCTTTATTCGGGTTATCTGTCAATTGTCAGCGGCGGGAAAAACTGACAATGTCAAATCTCACTTATTAATCTCACTTATTTCCGAACTTCTCCTGCATATAAGCGTCCATGTTGTCGGCGATCTGCTTGGCTGCCGCGACAGCCGCCACAACGGTCTTGGCGCCGGTCACGACGTCGCCGGAAGCGAAGACGCCGTCCATGGTGGTCTCGCCCTGCTCGTCGATCTGCAGGTTTCCGCGCTGGTTCAGGTGCAGCTCGTGATCTCTGCTGACAAGTCTGTCGCGGGGAACCTGGGAGATGGCGATCATGACACTGTCAGCTTCCACAAGCTGGTCCGTGGAATGATCGTCCACAGCCTTCCCTGTCTCCGGATCCTCCACTCTGTCGCAGAAGACCGCGCCTTCGTCCACAATGCGGACAATGTTCTTATTAAACTCAAAGTGGACGCCGTCAAGCACGGCATAATTGTATTCGTTCTCAGACGCCGCCACCTTGTCGCCCCGCACATAGACGGTGACGTCTCTGGCTCCGTGGCGAATGGCGGTGCGCGCCACGTCCATGGCTGCGTTGCCCGCGCCTATGATCGCTACTTTGTCACCGAGCTCGTAGACATCGGGGTTGTTCAGATAGTTGATCGCATAGAAAACATGGCCGAAAGTCTCACCGGGCACGCCCAGCTTGCGCGGCTTCCAGGCGCCGGTTCCGACAAAGACGCTGCGATAGCCGTCGTCGAACAGATCCTGTATACTCGTGGATCCGCCCAGCTCGAAGTTGGGACGGAACATGATACCCATATCGCGCATTCTGCGATAATAGCGGTCCAAAATAGACTTGGGCAGACGGAACTCCGGAATGCCGTAGCGGAGAATGCCGCCGATCTTCTCGCGGGTCTCGAATACGGTCACCTTGTAGCCGCGGCGGGCCAGAATGATGGCGATCGTGATTCCTGCGGGGCCTGCGCCGATTACGCCCACCTTCATGCCGTTCGCGGGCGCGCAGCTCAGATCCAGCCTCTCGAAGCAGGAGTCCGAAATATAGTTCTCAATAGAAGAAAAGTGAACCGGCTCGCCCTTGATCCCGCGCACGCAGTGCCCTTCGCACTGGTTCTCGTGGTTGCATACCAGGGAGCAGACCACAGAAAGCGGATTGTTCTCAAAAAGTATCTCTGCGGCTTCCATCATCTTGTTCTCTTTGAACAGGCGGATGACTTCCGGAATATTTGTCTGAATGGGACATCCCTGCATACGGCAGCGGGGATTCTTACACTGCAGACAGCGGTTAGCTTCAGTAATTACATGTACAGGCATATCTTACCTCCCTCGTATTTTGTAAACACCTCTTAGTAATCAGTATCGCACGTCCGCCGACATTTATTAATACCTCAAACCTTTATATTTATGGACTTTTCAGACTATTTTACATCCGAAATTGTACACATTCAGATCCAATTCGTTTATGGCAAAACATAGAGAATTATGATAGGGTTGTAAAGGCAGTTTTGGCTGTGCAACACAAGAAGTGCCGTGCGCACCGGAGTAATGAAATGGAAAAAGATTATAAAAAAGAAGCGGCGATGAATGCATCTGGGTTTGTCCTGCTCTCGGATATTGTTCCGTCGATCGTGCAGGAGATTCGCTATTTTTCCACCTTCAATTTTGTGGGAGACAGGATCGACGACTATGAGCAGCCCTGCGCGATCATCACCAAGGAAGCGGCACGAGCCCTGAAGGCAATCAGCAACCGGGCAAATGTGATGGGCTATCGCCTCAAAGTCTTCGACGCGTACCGCCCGGCGGCCGCGGTCAGGCACTTTGTGCTCTGGGGCGTGGACGACCTGGACCAGCGCATGAAGCCGTTCTTCTACCCGGACCTCGAGAAGCAGGAGCTCTTCCGCAGAGGCTACATTGCCAGCCAGTCCAGCCACAGCAGAGGCAGCACCATTGACCTGACACTGTTTGACATGAAGACAGGCAAAGAGGTCGACATGGGCAGTCCGTTCGATCTTTTCGACGAAAAATCACATCCGGATCATAAAGGCATTACCGAAGAACAGTACGAGAACAGGATGACGCTTCAGAACGCCATGATAAGGAACGGTTTTAATCCCATCGACTGTGAATGGTGGCACTTCACGCTCAAGGA
>DGWK01000025.1:0-62975 GCA_002395235.1 Lachnospiraceae bacterium UBA4260
CGGGGATATCGAAGCCGTCCTCGCGCGGCACGCCCTGGGCCTTGCCGCCAATACCATCGATAACATGGCGCAGTTGACGGTCGTTCATGTCGACGACGCGCTTCCAGGTGATGCGCTTAACATCGATGCCGAGCTGGTTGCCCTGCTGAATATGGTTGTCGAGCATGGCGGCCAGCAGGTTGTTGGCGGCACCGATAGCGTGGAAGTCTCCGGCAAAGTGCAGGTTGATGTCCTCCATGGGAACGACCTGCGCGTAGCCGCCGCCTGCCGCGCCGCCCTTGATGCCGAATACCGGTCCGAGAGAGGGCTCACGGAGAGCTACCATGACCTTCTTGCCCAGCTTCTGGAGACCGTCAGCCAGTCCGATGGTCGTTGTGGTCTTGCCTTCGCCCGCAGGCGTGGGGTTCATAGCGGTCACAAGGATCAGCTTGCCGTCTTTTCTGTCCGAATCCTTGAGAAGCTTGTAGTCGATCTTAGCCTTGTACTTTCCGTACTGTTCCAAATACTCGTCGTCAATTCCTGCCTTTGCCGCGATCTCCGTGATCGGAAGCATCTGACATTCCTGTGCGATCTCGATATCACTCTTGTATCCCATTCTCTCTTTCCTTTCTTTTGCTTACGCTGCTGTTTCCCTTTTCTCCCAGGCGGGTAAAAAAAGAGCAGTAACGGTAATATTGCGATATCTGCTCTACTACTCATTACTGCCCAGACGGTCGGCTTTGTTTCTGCATCCGGTTCCCCTGTGGTACTCCACAAAACCCGTCAGTAACCGGATACACTCATTTCTGTCTCTCTTTTATTACCAAATTGTAACGGTTCTGTCAACCGTTCTGCGCCACTTTTCTGAAGCGGTCGCTGTATTTTTCATAAGCCTCATTGTAAGCCGTATTGAATCTCTCATCCTTGCCGGAGCGAAGTCTTGTGAAATACACATGCCCGTTATCGGCAAGTTCGGGATGTACACGGATCATAATGGCCTCGCCGATATTGGTACTGACATCGGCGATTCTCTGCATGTCGGACATCAGGTTCTCGAAATTGGAGTCGACATAGATGTCACATTCACCGCGGCTCATTCGGTCGAGGTGATGTCTCTTGAGCTTGTTCACCATCTCGCTCGCCACCTGCTGAAGCGGTTCAATGCTGAAAGCCGCGTCCACGTCGCGCTTTTCAAAAGCCTGCTCCGCTTTATCCAGGATATCCTTCAGAAGATCTTCCAAAACAGCGATCTCCTCCAACGCCTTTCCCGTAAACTTCTTGTCGTGGGAGTGCATGTTATTGGCGTTGTTCGCGATGTTCACCGCGTGATCGCCCAGACGCTCAAATTCCGTGACGACTTTATAGTACTGGTCCAGGATGGCCGCGTTCTGTGAGTCGCCGACATCCGGAAGGAACTCCACTATGTAGCGGCTGACACGGTCCGTGATCAGGTCGATATTTTTCTCCTCTTCCATGATCTCCTCGTAGATCCCCTCGTCATACTTTTCCAGCAGTCCGAAGGATTTCTCGATATTGTCTTTGGAAGAGCGCAGAAGCGTCAGCAGAATGTCATAGCAGCTGCGCAGGGCCAGCGCCGGCGTATCGAAGAACATGGGATTGAGGGCGTCCAGCTTGTCCTGATACTTGTTGGGCTTTTCCTTGTCGTCCGGAACAAGACGTATACTGGTCTTCTCAAACAGTCCGACCACGGGGAAGAGCAGGATACTGGCCGCCAGGTTGAAGATCGTGTTGGCGTTCGCGATGATACCGGAATTGACCACCGAATCCCAGATCCAGTCCAGGAATCCCAGGCTGTGCAGAAGCGCAACGCCGATCAGGATCAGCGCCATCTTGCCGATATTGAAGAGAATATTGACGATACCCACTCTCTTCTGCTCGGCGCCCGCTCCGATAAAGCAGACGATACCGGTCGTCACACTGTCGCCGAGATAGACGCCGACGATGACCGGATAGACGGCCTTGAAGGTCAGCACGCCCGAAGCCGAGAAGGCCTGCAGGATACCGATCGTGGCGGACGAGCTCTGCAATACAAAGGCCACTGCGGCGCCGGTCAGATACCCCAGAACAGGGTTGTTTCCCAGCCCGTTGAACAGGCCTTCCACAATGCCCGATTCCGTCAAAACATTGACAGCCGCCGTCATATTCATCAGACCGGAAAAGAGGATACCGAATCCGATGGCAATGTTTCCAAGCGACCTCGAGCTCTTGAACTTGCCGCCCATGATCAGGATGATACCGATAATCAGAGCGATCGGAGCCAGCGAAGAGGGCTTGAACAGCTGCAGCCAGGAGGTCGCGCCCCCTGTGTCGAGGTCCAGAAGTCGAATGATCTGGCCCGTGACGGTAGTACCGACGTTTGCACCGACGATAATACCGATGGACTGATGGAGAGTCAGAAGACCTGCTCCTACCAGACCGGAAGTGATCACGATCGTCGCCGTGGACGACTGGATGATCGCCGTGATGCCGAATCCCAGAAGGAACGCTTTGAGCTGATTATTGGTGACGGATTCCATTGCCTTCTTGAGGGTTCCCGAAGAACTCTCTTTGAGGCCGTCACCCATCAGCCGCATTCCGTAAAGGAACATGGCCAGGCCGCCGAAAAGCGTCAAAAAGTCGAATATGCTCATATTTTTACCTGTTTCTAACTATGTTTTTACACCCTTTTACATTCTAGGGATTGATCTTTACAATTGCAATGAGCAAAACACCCAAAATAACCAGGATTCCCAGGCAAGTCATGAGCAATGCGAACGTAAAATTGCGCAAAATAGGCCTGACCGCCTCCGCCGTGCCCTCCCGCAGCATCCGCATGCGGCTCATCCGGCCGACGCCGGCCCTTCTGACCTTTTTCTCTCTGAAGACGGAGTGGCGAAGGGTCAGGATCAGACTGTCCGTACTGATACTCACCGCATAGCACACGCTCTGAAACAGTTTAAGCCCATAGACGCACACCGGCGTCAGCACCTTGTCCTCGCCGAACACGGCGGCGGCACTCTGCGCTGCCGCAAGGCCTCGGCGGCACACGGGCGCCAATACTTTGTTCTCCCCGAATACGGAAGCGACCGCAATGAGCACTCCCGGGATCCACTTTGTCAGGGCCGGCCTGTAGAGGCCCTCCTCCAGATCCAGCCGCTCCGGCCAGAGGTTGACATAGGAATCCTCTCTGTAGAGCACGCGCTTTACCACCAGCAGGTACACCGCTGCGCCGATGGCCAGCGAGATGGCGCTGCCTTTCATATTCTCCGGCGTGAAGGCCGCAAATTCCAAGATGTGCCCGCTTCCCGTGGCAAAATACAGAAGCCTCTTCGTCACCGGCGGCGCGCCGAGAATCACCATGAACAGAGACGATCCCAGAATGGCAGCCGTGCTGACGCCGTTCATGCACCTGCCGGAGCTGTCAAACTTCTCCTGCACGTCCGCATCGCGGTTCTTCTCCACGAAGATGCAGAAAAAGAGCTTACACATATAGGCGAAAGTCAGGCCTCCGGAGAAGAGGAAGATCCACTCCCCGACCTGCAGAAGATTTGCAATATTGCCCGCCGTCGTAGCGCTGATCGTCACAAGACTGCTCTCCTGTGCCTCTCTCATGACATGGATGGCCTCCACGATTCCCTCGTGGAGCAGCGTCTTGCTGATATAGCCGTTGAAGAGAGGCACCCCGCTGATGCCGAGTCCTCCGAGGGCAAACGCTATTTTGAGCGCCGTCTTATTTCTGCCCCAGCCGCGGATCTCATCCAGCGTAAGAGTGTGCAGGTTCATCACGACGACGCCGGCGCACATAAAAAGAGTCAGTTTGAGGAGCGAGTGGTTGATCATGTGCTGCACCGTTCCGGACAGCGCCGTCATCACGGCTTCTTCTTCGCCCACCGCGCCCATGAGCACCGTCACCGCGATGCCGGTCAGAATGAAGCCGATCTGCGACATGGACGAGCAGGCCAGAGTTCGCTTTAAGTTAATCGAGAACAGCGCCAGCACCGCGCCCAGAAGCATTGTGATCAGCCCGGCCGCCAGCACGATCAGTCCGAAGCGGTAATCGCCCGCCAGCACATAAAGCGCCGTCATCAATATTCCGTAGACGCCGACTTTAGTCAGAATTCCCGACAGAAGCGCGGAAGCCGGCGAGGGAGCCGCCGGATGCGCCTTGGGAAGCCAGATATGGAGGGGGAACATTCCTGCCTTGGCGCCGAATCCCAGCAGGATCAGAATGCCCGCCGCCAGGACCTGTGGCTGCGCCAGACTGTCCGCCGAAGCGCCCTTGCCTTGCAGAGCCGTCGACAGCTCCGCGAAAGACAGCGTTCCCGCCGCATGCTCCAGCAACACCAGCCCCATAAAAAGAAGCAGTCCGCCGATCACGGCCACAAACAAATATGTGTACCCCGCCCGGATCGCGGCCCACGTCTCCTCGTGGATGACCCAGGTAAAGGATGTCAATGACAGCACTTCGAAGAAAACAAACGCCGTCATCAGGTCCGCCGACAGCATGACGCCTTCGACAGCTCCCAGCGTAAACAGCACAAAGAACTTGTATCTGCCCAGATTTTCTTTCTCGTGGGCAAAATATTCCGGCGAGAACAACGTCGTTCCCACCCACATGATCGCCGTGATCACGGCGTACACCGCCCGGAAGCCTGTGACACAGAAGGTCAGGCCGCTGCCGGAAAGGATTCCTGGGATGATCAGGGACAGGCCGGCGGCGCCCGCCAGCACAAGGGTCAGTCCCAGAACGACAGCCGTCACAAAAAGAGCCGCATACTCTCCGGCCTTTTCATTTCGTTTTCCTATTGCAGCTGCCGCTGCGGCCCCGATAAACGGGCCAAAGACTACCATTGCGATCAGCATTTTTCCACCTGAGTTAACAATATACCCTTTTCCGAAACCCTTCTTGAGTGGAATATCCACCGAAGAAGGGTTTTAAAAGAGGACTATGACCTCTAACTTCCCCTGCAAGCAAATACCCGCCCGCGCTACAGCCGCCCTTCCCCGATTGCCGTCAGAATCTCTAGAATCGGCCCCGGAAACATCCCCGCCAAAATATTGCAGGCCGCAAACACATAAATCGGGATCAGCATAAGCGGTCCCGCCTCTTTTACATCGCTGTCCTTGTAAAGATCCTTCTCCTCCACCGGAAAGAAAGCCCTGATACTGATATTGATCGAGTACATGGCACACAAAAATGCCGCGATGATCAGCGCCGCGACCCCGGCAAACAGGATATAAGGCAAGATGGCAGAGACCGTACCGCCTGCGGCTCCGCCCGCAGCCGCCTCCGTCGCCGCGTCCATCCCCGCCGTCAGAAGCTGCCACTTGGATACAAATCCGCACAGCGGCGGGATGCCCGTCAGCGACAGCGCGCAGAGCGTATACGCCGCAAATGTATCCGGCATGCGGCGCCCGATTCCGTTAATCTCATAAATATAAGCTTTACGCGCCCGGTGAATAAAAGCACCCGCACACATGAACAGACAGATCTTGATCACGCCGTGGAAGACCATATGCGCCAACCCTGCCTTGAGCCCTTGCGGCGTCATGCACATAGCCGCCAGCAGCATGTAAGAGAGGTTGCTCATCGTAGAATAGGCAAGCCGCCTCTTAAAGTGGCGCTCCCGCAGCGCCTGCACCGCTCCGAACAGGAGCGAGAAGATCGCCAGCGACAGGCATATGGCCTGGGCCGCCGTCCCCCTCAGATAATCCGCCCCGAACACATAGTAAGTCATCCTCATGACGGCGAAGACACCCGAGTTGACCACCGCCACGGCGTGCAGCAGCGCCGTCACAGGCGTGGGCGCGACCGAGGCCGTCGGGAGCCAGTCGTGAAGCGGGAATACGGCCGCCTTGGCGCCGAACCCGATAAATCCCAGTACAAAAGCCAGCTGCATGGTACCGCTGTCAAGCACCTCGAAGATACTGCCGCCGTAGCGGAAGATTCCGTCCATCCCGTACATCGTGGTCAGCACAACGGCCATGAATCCCAGCGACGCCCCTCCGATTGTGTAGGCCGCATACTTTCGGCCCGCAAACATGCTCTCGTGCCCGCCGTAGTGCGTCACCAGCGGAATCGTCACCAGCGTCAGCATCTCGATGAATACGTACATCGTGATCATATCCGCGGAATAGCAGACGCCCAGCGTCACGCCGTATGTCATCACATAGAAGGCAAAAAAGCGATTGCTCCCTTCATCTCCCTTCATATACTCGAAGGCGTACAGCAGCACCAGCGGCCACATGATCGAGATCATGACCGCGAACACATTTGCCATTCCGTCCACGCCGAAGTTCACCGCAAATCCGCGGGTGAAACTGTAAACCGTGACGGGTCGATGCGGCATCCAAAGCGCCGCCGCCCAGACACAGGCCGACGTCACACAGGCCACCGCTTCGCACAGGATTCTTCTCTTTATATCGTTTTCAACAGGTCTGATCAGCAGTGCCAGCCCGCCGAATATGGGCAGCACGATCGGGATCAGCAGAAACAAAGGATTCAAAATCTATCTCCTCCCGCGATGTGGGTAATAATCTTCTTCCGGGCTCGCGCCGCGAGCCGGTGCAGCTGAAACGGCGCACATCCCTGCGCCTCCGAGCTCACGCCGCGAGCCCGCGCAGTCAGAACGTCAACCCACTCATAAACGAATTTCCGAATACGCCGACCAGGAGCGACCCCGCGCACAGAATAAACATGGGGATCAGCATCAGCGCGTTCGGCTCCGCCTTCTCGGCGTTTTCTGTCCCGGTCACGCCTCCCGGAAAGAACCCGTCCACCATGACCGGCAGCAGATATCCGGCTGTCAGAAGCGCCGAGATCAACAGCACGACGGGCCCCAGCACCTCGAAGATGCCGGTCCCGCTGTCCATGGCGGCTGTCGCGATGGCCCATTTACTGGTAAATCCGCCCATGGGCGGAATTCCCACCAGGGAAATGGAAGCCGCCGTAAAGCACAGGAGCGTCAGCGGCATCAGCCGCCCGATTCCCATCAGCTCTGTGACTCTGCGGATCTTTAACTTGTAGATGAACACGCCGGCCACCAGGAAGAGACACCCCTTGGCGCAGGCATGGCTGAAGACATGGAGCAGGCCGCCTCTGAGCCCCTCCTCCGTCAGGAGCGACAGGCCCAGCATAATATAGGAGATCTGGCTGACCGTCGAGTAGGCAAGCCTCTTCTTGAGGACCTCCTCGCTGAAAGCCATGGTCGATCCCATGAGAATCGTCAGAAGCGCCAGACAGGTCCAGGCCAGCTGCACCCAGGTTCCTCTGAGGGTCTGCGCACCCACGGCAAAATAGACCAGCCGGATCACCGCCAGCACGCCGCCCTTGGCGATCATGGCCGACAGAAGCGCGGACGCGGGAGCCGGCGCGATCGGATGGGCCGTCGGAAGCCAGCCGTGCAGGGGATACATACCGGCTTTGGCGCCAAAACCCACAATCCCGGCCAGCACTGCGGCGTAGAGAATGTTCTCGGCGCCGGCATATTTTGACGGATCGAGGAAGCCGCCATAGACGAACAGATTGGGATCTTTCGCATAGTGATAGACGAAGAAAATGGCCAGAAGTCCCATCATGGCGCCAGCCACCGAATAGAACAGGTACTTGAGACCTGCGGCGACCGCTTCTTTGGTCCGCTCGTGCAGGACAAGCGGCATGGACGTCAGCGTCAGGAACTCGAAGCTCAGATAAAGCGTGACCAGGTTGCCCGCGAAGCACTCCGCGATGAGCGCGCCCATGGACACCAGGTAGAAGGCGTAGAAAGTCGGGATCCGCTCCTCCATCTTCATGTACTCGAAGGAATAGAACAGGACCACCGTATACAGGAGCAGCGCGACCGCCAGAAAGCACCGGCTGATCGTGTCCGCCCGGAAAATTAAGGAGACGCCTTCCGCCATCTCTCCAAGGCGCAGTGTGCCGCCGTCTATGGCCGCGGCAATGGCCGCCATGTCCGTCACGATCACTGTGCAGGCGTATAGTATTTTTTTCATGCGGTCGGTGGCAGTGGTCACCGAGATCACCGTTCCCGCTATCATCGGTATCAGTATTGCCGCGATCATCAGCATATCGTTATCCTCCCTCTTGTGACTTCCTCACATGAACATGCCAAGGCCCTGCCCGATCACCTGCGCGAACACCCAGCTGAAGAGCCCCATTGCCAGATTCGCCAATGTGAGGACGATCATGGGAATATTGTAATCCAGTCCGTGCCTGACCTTCGCCGCCGCTCGCTGCGCGGGCGTATAGATTCGGATCAGCGTCCGGATAAAGTACATCGCATTTAAGAGTGAACTGGCCGCCAGAGCCAGCATGACCAGGATCAGTTTGATCCCGCCTCTGTCCGCCGCCGCCATGGCAAAAAAGAGCTTGGACGAAAAGCCGGCGAAGATCGGGATTCCGATCATCGACAGACTCGGAAGCAGGAAAAACAGCCCCGCGTTAGGGTCTGCCAGCGCGCAGCCCTGCAGATTTTTGAACCGGAGGCTGTCCCCGGAGACATCCGCGAGCCTCGGCGTAGTCAAGAACAGCTGAGATTTGGTCACCGCGTGGGCCATGATGTGGAAGATTGCCGCCGTATAGCCGGCCGTTCCGCCCAGTCCGATTCCCATATAGATGTAGCCGATCTGCGCGGCCGAGGAAAAGGCCACCATTCGGTTGATATTTTCCGCCCGAATGGCCGAGACCGAGCCGAAGATCATCCCGCAAAGCCCCAGCACGAACACAATATTGCGGATCGGCATATCCGTAAAGATGTCAATTCCGATCACTCGCCAGTATATTTTGATCAATAAGAAGATGTAGCTCTTGGAGACCAGCGACGAGAGCAGCGCCGCCGACGTGGGCGTCGCCCACCCGTAAGTATCCGGCATCCAGTAGTGGAACGGGAACAGGCCGCTCTTGATTGAAAGCCCGATCGTCAGGATTCCCGTCGCCATGATCAGCACTGTTTTGGCGCCAGGGTCCTGGTACAGCATCGCGATCTCGGCGCGCATGGGCACCATCAGAAGGTTTCCCGTGATGTCGTACAAGAGCACTACCCCGAGCAGGAACAGGCCCGATCCCACCAGATTCAGGATCATGTAGCGCACCGCCGCCAGCGTCGTTCTTCCGATCTCGCGCACGATCAGCACGCCGCAGCTCGTGAGTGTCAGGATCTCCAGGAACACATATCCGGAGAAAATATCATTGGTCCAGGTCATCGCCATCAGCGCCGCCGTCATCAGATTGACGATCGCATAGTAAATGTTGATCTTGCTCTCGTCCATATCCTCCTGCACGTAGCGCTGCCCCGCCAAAACAGCGCACAGCATCACGACAATGAAGACCAGCGCCAGCGACGCCTCCAGCGTGCCGGCCCGCAGCTCGTTCCCCCAAGGCGCCGGAAATTCTCCCAGCACATACGTGAAGGACTTCCCCGCGTCCGCCGTGTACCACAGGACAGACGACACCATGGCCACGAGCGCGCACTCGTAGATGATGGTATATATTTTGGCTGTTTTCCCCCGCAGCATCGTGCACAGAACGCCTGAAAACAGACTCAGCACTACGCTGAACATGGGGAAGTTTCTGATAAAGTCCACTCCCAAAGTCCTCCGTTTACAGTTCCCTTTGGCGGGCGGCCGCTCAGCGGTCGTCCTCCCGGTGATCGGCAATGCTGTAGATCTCATCCAGGTTCAAAGTGTGGTAGCGCATATAGAGGCGCACCGTCAGAGACAGCATGATCGCCGTCACCGACACAGAAACGACAATGCCTGTCAGCACCAGTGACGCCGGCACAGGGTTGATATAGGCCTCCGTGCTCTGCACGCCGTTCACAATGATAGGCGCCTTGCGCCCTTCAATATAGCCCATCGACGCAAGGAACAGGAATACGCCCGTATCCATGATATTGAGCCCGATCAGTTTCCTGAACAGATTTCTGTGAAACAAAAGCATGGTAAATCCGATGCCGAACAAAATAACAGCCACGGCTTCCGTGCTGTTAGCGATCAGGTTTTCCATCCGCAGTGCCTCCTCAATTGTTTTCCAAACCTACACTTTACGCTCATTTTCCCGGCAGAGTTCCTCACTCGCCTCCGATGCTTCCTCTTCGGAACAGACTGTAAAAGCCGAACATCGTACAGGCCACCACAAGTCCCACCGCGATATCCAGCGGCAGGATCAGCCCTCCGCTCAGGATGGCTCCGGGCGTGCCCTTGGGAATATGATTCTCGATCCCGTTCGCGCCGGTAAAGAAAACATATCCCTTCGCAAAACTGTAGAATCCCAGCGCGAAGAAAGCGATCAGATTTGACACTTTCCTCGTGATGATCCTGTCAGAAGTCTTAAAACCATACGCCGCCGCGCAGATCATCATTCCGGATCCCAGCACAGCTCCGCCGGAGAAACCGCCGCCCGGCGAGATCTGTCCGTTCAGCAGCACATAAGCTCCATACAGAAGCAGGCACGGCAGAAGAATGCCGGCCACCATCCGCATGATGGACTCCCTGTAGAGCTCGTGATATTTTTCATCGCGAATGGTATAGAAATCCTCGTACTGCGTGCGCATATTCTTCTTGTCTCTCATGAGAAGAACCGTCACGCACAGAAGCGCGGTGAACAATACATGCGACTCCCCCAAAGTATCGAACGCCCTGTAGTCCAGAATAATGCCCGAGATGATATTGACCGCGCCCGTCTCCTGAAGGCCGCTCTCCACATATCTCTTTACCACTTTTGTGCTCTCCGGGTTCTCCACGCCGTACCGCGGCAGAAATGAGATCGTGAACAGCAGCATTCCGATCAGTGCCACGCAGCTTACCACCGCAACTGCGGTATAGAACACAGTAAAGCCCGTGTTCTCCGTCCGGATCAGATTTCTTCCCCACTGCGAGCTGCGCACGTAGTTCTTATAGTATTCTTTCTCTGTTTTGACTTTCTCTCTCGGGCTGTCGTGGACTTCTTCCGCATCCATCACGCTCTCGAGGATGTCGTGGTCCTCTCCGCCCAGATCCAGTTCGTCATTGATCTCTATAAACTTCACGTTGCATCTCCCGTTTTGTCAGCACTTCCGGTTGTTGATGATTTGCCGCTGCCTTTTTCAGTCTCCGCCTGCTCTGGGGCTTTGGCGGCCTGTGCCTTGGCGGCGTCAACTTTTCTTGCTTCCTGCTCAAGCGCCTCCAGCCTGAGGTCCTCGGTATGGATTCTGCGCAGCGTCAGCATGAACAGCACACTGCTGACTCCGGCTCCGACGGCCGCTTCCGTGATCGCCAGGTCCGGCGACTCCAGAAGGACCCACAAAATGCACATGATCGAGCTGTAAGACATGAAGATGATCACGGCCTGCAGGAGACTCTTTCCGAAGTTTACGCCGATCGCGCAGACGATCAGCAGGAGCAGAAGAATGATTCTTGCGATTTCAGTCAGCTGCATTGTCGCCTCCTTTGCCGGGGTGCTCCGGCGCTTTGGCCTGCCCTGGCGCTTTCGCCTGCTCCGGCGCTTTTGGCGCTGTTTTTCCGGCTCTCTTTACGTATTTGCGCAGCACCGGGTTGGTGTAATATTCAACTTGTCCCAGGAAGTGCGTGGATACCGGCGACGTAAACCACAAAAAGAAGACAAGCACGATCAGCTTGAGTGTATCCATTTGAGGCCCGCGTGCCACCGCCAGCGACGCGATCACCAGAAAAATCCCGGCCGTGTCGCCGATTCCGGCCGCATGCATCCGGTTCATCACAAACCCGAACCTATACACGCCCAGTACAGCCGCGCCAAAAGAGCACAGCCCCAGCACGATCAATATCGCCGCTATTGCAAATCTGATCCATTCCAGAGTCATTGTTACCTCCATGCACAATCGCACGCATCTTCCTATTCTGTTTCCTTCTCATTTCCTGCAGCGGTCTCCTCATCCAGCTCCGGCGCCTTGGGCCTGGAAGGCACAAACATAGACGCCATCATCAGAACCGCCACAAAGCTGATCATCGCGTAGATCAGCGCCACATCCGCCAGATACCCTTCATCAAGCAATACTGACAAAACAGCGATCGAGCAGATCGTCATCGTACCCAGCATGTTGACGGACAGGATCCGGTCTGTACTGCGCGGCCCGATGATCGAGCGGATGACCATGGCCCCTATGAGCAGGATGAGCACGATCAGCGCTCCCCCGTATAAAATCTGATAAGCCTTTTCTACCGTCATCACAGTTTCACCTTTCCGAGCAGCTGCACAAAAGCAGAATCCTCAATTCCTTCCGCATACTCCCTGCGCAGGCAGTGCACCACAAAGCGGTCCCCTTCCTGAATGAGCGTAAATGTACCCGGAGTCAGCGTGATCGAGTTGGCCAAAAGCGCATTCTGAAAGTCTGTCGGAAGCCCGGAATGGAACTCCACAATGACCGGCGCCGGCTTCCCCTCAGGACTGTACGCGAGCCGGGCCACTGCCCACGCGGCCTTGAAGATCTCCTTCACCAGCACCAGGGCATAACGCAAAAAAAGCGGAAAGTTCCTCCAAAACCGCCGCTCACTCTCAAGACTGTATCCCAATACCTTTATCGCAAATAAAAGTACAAGCACAGTCAGCGCGACGCCGAAAAGGAGGATTTCCGCATTCACCTTCCCGTTCCATATGATCCACAGAAGAAACAGCAGTATTGCCATAACATATCCCGTCTTTAAAACTGATGAAAAATCAATCTTTTTTCCATTCAATCACGTAAATTTCGCTTTTTATAGCATACTCCTAAATCCTGAAAATGCAAACAGTTTGATTGTTTCTGAATTATGCAAAGCTACAACTATACATTTTTCTTTTCCTTGTAGGTTTTTTGTTATTGGCATAACTGAGTTTTACAGTAAAAATCGGACTCTTCGGAGCCCGATTTTTCGTTATCCAGATGTGAAGTGGAGCTGTCCATCCGGCGTCAGGGATCATCCTGAGCGTGTGCGGCATGCCCCTATCCATGCATTAATATTTAAAGTTGAACTCATAAATCCCTTGCGCGACATTTTGCGTAGTAATCATCGTCCACCCGGAAGGCAGCAGTTCACATCCTCTCTTGTAGACGAAGTTCTTCACTGTGTTGTCCCAGCTGCCCTTCGCGACCTTGAAACAGAAGTGCCTTTTCCCGCCTCTCATCTGCCTCGAAATATACAGATCCAACTCCCGCAGAGATCGGAAGAACAGGTTGCGGACCCCATAATAATTCTTTCCGGTCGATTTGCATTCAGGACAGTCCTTATAAAGATGATCTCTCCTCATTTCCTGATCAGAGAGGAAAAAATAGTCATACCGTATAGGTCCGCCTTTGTCCGTTAAACACATATCCCAAGTCACATCAATATGACCGAGTCCGTATTCTGTCCTTACTATGTTCCATACATGCGTCCAGGATGTGGGGTTTGTTCTCCACATTTCCACTTCACTCAGATTCCCCGGATCAGCCGACCATCCTGCAGCTGCCATACAGGGAATCCCCAGCTGATCGCACAGGTATTTGAATGCCTTTGTTATTCCCGCACACACGGCTATTTTCTCATTTGAGATCAGTACTCCTTCTAATGTTCTGGAGGAAAACGGCAGCTTTGTTTTATCCGGACCACTTGCCCTCTTATCATATTCACAGTTGCGCACCAAAATATTGTGGAGCGCCAGACATTTCCTATACGGAGTAGGATCCGGAATACTCCTTACTTTATCAAGAATCCGTTTCGTCTGATACGCCAGCTTTTCCTGCTTACGCTCTGTGGTGATCCTGTCATAAAAATACATTGGGAATATCGTCCACTCACCCGGCCTCAGTCCTTTTCGATAACGATAATTGTAATAATAAAATAACTCAGGAAAGTCAAATGGCAGGCTCCGCATAATGGTCCTGAACCGGGCCTCCTCAAGTCCGTCAGACCTCACAGAGATTTCTCCCTTGTGCTGACGAAGTCCCTCCACGATCTCATTCCTGATTCGATTAAACTCATTATTTCGCATTTTTATCTTTGCCGTCCATTATTCCTGTTTCGTCTTTGGATCAGTCCAATTTGTACATTCCCATGGAAGACTCACGCTTGTATAACAGATCGCAATTGTACTTCTCGTAGCTGTTGAAATTGCTCTGGATCTCTTTATCCGTTGATGATGATGCTTCGAGATATCCATAGTACCAGCTTCGGGAGTTAAAGAACCGCTGAAGTTCCTGCGACTTGAATTTTCTTCCATGCCTTGCAAATAATTCGTTTTTTGCGTAATTGATCCCTCTGAGAGTCAACCGGTCTATATCGGATTCCGTCAGTTTCCTTGAATCGCTGTCGGGCATTACATAATCCGTATCGGAGATTCCCCGTCCGTCCGTATAAATCCCATAGTCGGTCAGAGATACCTCTTCACTTTCATAATCGTTCTCATTTGCAGTATCAGGTTCTTCAACTTCATCTGTCGTGTCCTGCTGAAGTTCCTGTCCGCTATCCGATGATCCGCCGCTTTGATCCTCAAACTCCGATGCGTAATAATCATCAGCGCCGTTCTTCGCATCGGCAAATTCCCGGGAAACAAATCCCACGATACCGGAAATTATGAAAGACGCGATGCACCCGAACAAGATCAGATAAGCCCATCCTGTTACCCAATCCTCTGAATCTGCTTCCCCTCCTCCAACGGTTTTTATTACAATTTCCGTGAAGAGCAGTTCTCCCTCATCTGAGCTGTATATGTTTCCGTTTTCTGTTCTGCCGGTCAATTTGTACCCGGGATACTTAGATGGTATGAACTTTTCCACCCTTCTGGAATTATTATCAATGACCCATTCTTCCCGAATGACCTTTTTAGCGGTACCCGAACCGGAACCGCCGCTGACAGGAGCGTTGACGATCATCAGGATGCATGCGATACATACATAAATACGCCGATAGGAAAGAACAGGAAAGTCCCCCAACGACATTATCACATTCCAAATAATGTATGCGATTATCAAAGAACCGAAAATCTGAAATCCTCTGCCTTTCTTCATGCTGCGCTCCTTGTCACTTCGTATCTTAGATTCGGGCCTTGTGAGCCGACCGCTTCATCGCGCGCGAAATGGTTGATGCTGCTTGTAAGGCAACACCAACCATTTCACACGTGTGCATCATTATCTCAGAGAGTTCCTTCCCTAAGATAAAGCAGACAAAACAACTCTATTCTATACCGCCATCCATTCCGTCGTCTATGCCATCATCCGCGCCGTTTTCTGCGCCGTTATCTACTCCACTTTCTGCAGCATTCTCCGTTCCGTTTTCGACCCCGCTCTGGAGTTCGTTCCCTGCGTTCTCCTGTGCCTCCAGTTCTGCCTGAAGGTCCTCAAGATAGGTCAGTCCCTTCTCCGCCGATTCAGCTGTAGACTGGATCGCTTCCTCCTGCGTCATGGTCGGATCATTCAAATTGTGTTCATAGATCGCATTTACAGTGTCGTGAATCTGATCTCTTGCCTGTTCATACGTTACGTGCATATCGGGTCCATCACTCATAGTATACACTCCTTTCGATTATTTCACATCTGTTTACGAATGCAATGATCACATCTTCTGAGGATATCGGGGAGTCCGGCTTTCTTTATTGAAATGGGATCCTTCATCAGCCTTTTCCAGAACGCTTCAGGCTTTTGGTCCGTTCCTGAAAAGAACGTGTATTGTGTCAGCTTATGATAGATCCTGGGAAGGTACTCTTCGTTATTCCGATTGATAATGTCCAGGATAATCTTGTCGAATAAACCTACTCCAAATTCGATATCTACATCGAGTCCGGGCTCGAATGTTACTTTTCCGGCGTCTTCGGCGTCTATATAGTCGTGGCTTCTGCGCTCCTGCTCAATACTCTCCTCGATCTGCTTTTTAAATGCGCACCTGTAGCAGATCTCGTGTCTTTCGGGAAGACAGGTGAAAATCTCCCCGCCCCAGGCTCTGGCATTAAATCCAAGCGCCGCAAACGGGACGCCCGCTTCATAGGCCGCATCGCAGACAAACGCGTTGCCCACACGATTGTCACAAGTTCCGATAAAGATTGCCTTTTCAGGAAGCAGCCACTCCTCTTTTCCGTATGGCCACGGCACTTCCTGGAACTTTCTCCTGAAGCAGATCACTTCTGCATTAGGGTTAATGCACAGGATGCGCTCTTTCACAGCATCGACCTTCCGTCGTCCGACATCTCTCAGACCGCACTGGTGTCTGCATATGTTATGGATTTCTACGCAGTCTTCATCAATCAATACAAATCTTCCCACTCCGGATCTGGCCAGCTGGAGAGCGACAAGACTGCCTACCGATCCGCATCCGGAAATTACAGCGCAGACTTCATTCAGCCAGTTTGTCTCGATAAGGCCGGCATTTCTGGAGAACAGCTTCTTGGTCATCGTGTATACTTCGGATTCGAGTTTCTTTATTTTCTGAAAACTCCCGGTTTCAGCATCGTGAGCCGCGCTATAGAAAACGAGTCCTTCCTGAGTCCTTTCACCGATCACACAAAGGTGTCCGTCTGCGACTTCCTGTATCCATTCGGACTCATCCTTTCCGCCCTCGTTCTTTATAAAGCCGATGCAGACCGCTCCGATCTCTGTGGGCACCATATGACCTTCCCAGCCAAAAATAACGTGGTATCCCGTTTCCTTTCTGTAAAACCCGTAAACAGGCCCTGTGTAATCACTGTCCTTATCGAGTTCTTCAGGAAATACGATCTTATTGAGAGAAAACGATGATTCGTCGTCCATTTCATCCAATAAATCGATCAGTTCACTGTTTCCTCTCATCGCCTCGCCAAGTGTTTTTTCAAAATCCTCGTCTTCCGGCATCGGATCAGCAGCCGTTTCCCCTTCTGCAGCAGCTTTGTTGAAAAAATGGTCAAGATCGAAATTGTCCGAGGACAGGTCCACGCCCTCCTGATCATCCTGGTCTAATGCGCTCAGGCCGGCAGCTTTCTGCTCATCATATTTATCGTTATTCACTGGCATTCTCCTCACTGTCTGATCCATTGTCCGCCGGCTCAGATTCCTCATTGAGTGTTTCATTGTCCGCCGGCTCAGTCTCTTCACTTACTGTTTCTTTTTCAGCCGTTTCCGGAGCTGCTCCTGCTATTTCTGTACCTGACGGACACATCTCCTTTGGAGGATCATCGTTGTGGTCCGCTGCCTCCTCCGCAGTACTAAGGACCTGTATTTCGTCGGGTCGCTGTGACACTTTGTCTTCTTCTCTCAGCTCATCAATTGTCGCTTTTAAATTCTTGATTTCTTCCTCAAGAGCCTGCTTCTCCGCATTCCGCTCCGCCGCAGCATTTTTCAATTCCGTGTTTTCTTTTTGAAGCCGGTCAATTGTTTCCCTATAGTTTTCCATCTGTGCTGCCGGCTGTTCGGTATCCGGATTAGCGCCTTGCGGCTTCTTACCGGGAAAAACAGTTTTGGGAAATCTCGCTGAAGAATAGACTTTATTCGGCAGGATCTCAAACCTCTTTGATTCCGGTATTCCATTCTTTTCAGCGATCCCATCCGGTTTAGCATATTCAAGCAGTTCGACCGGAAAATACTCATCTCCTACGTCGTATTTTACTCTTGTCAGCGTCTCTTGCCAGCAATAGTAAAAAGTCATTCTCAGTTTCGGGTCTATATTGACCAGCATAGAAAGCAGGCCGTATTTGGAGTTTTTCAGGTTCGACCGAATTGTATTCTCATCAGTAGAAGAAAAGAAATCCATAGAACCGGGATGCCGGTGCCAAAATCCGACGATCGATATCATAAATCGATAAATCGGGCACAGCTTATCCAACAGGTGGTTGACATACTCTGCGTCCCACCTGAAAAAATCCTGTGTATTTGTCGTGACCAGACCGGGGTCTACTGACTCCACCACATACCATATATTCTTATATATAGTTCCCAGAAGAACTCCTCCGGTTTCGTTATCCCCGTTTTTCATAACTTCTGACAGGATAGAAGCATACGCCCTGTCAGAAAGCACCACATGTAAACACCGGTCCTTATTCTGACCGTAGTCCAAATACTGAAGTCTTCTCATCAGCACTCTCCTTTTCCTTCAAGTCGGTTTTATCCATCCTAATTTAAGGGATCATAAGGTACCTGAAGTGAGGATCATCACACCACTTATTCCATACTTCTTTACTTTTCAGTCCTGCCTCAAAATGGAGCGCCCAGTCAGCCGCCCAGCCTGCTACCTGCACTGCCGATGAAACTTTCACCTTTCCGTCCTCAATATCTTTGGGAAACCTTGTGCACAGAAAGACAAAATCCTCTCCGTTCGCCCTTTTCCCTTTAACCGTGTGCGGAATGCCCTTGCGCCCGCTTGCCAGCGCTCTTGCCCGCAGATCATCCAAAGAAGGACTTTTCAGTAGCTGGACATGAATAGATCCTCCGTATCCGTGGTTGTTCGGGTGATCCTTATCATATTCAAGAAGGAACTTCCAAGGCTTCAGGCCTTTCACTATTTTGAGCTCAATTATCCAGTACATGTTTCCCGTGGATTTTAAAAACCCCAAAGTTGCATTCCGATAATGGCTGCGCATATTAGCCACCTCGCCTTGGAAAAGCCTGGGATTCTTGTTATACCACTGATCCGGATTTTTAGGTTTGGCTATAACCGCTGCAAAAGGATCGTTGTTGACCCGATACATATTGTCTCCGACCACTCCCGCTCTCTGCGCACTGTCATCCTCTCCTGCCTGTTCTTCTGTGCGCTCCGTGCTATCGTCGCTTTCATACTGAACGACTTCATTATTATCCTGCTGCATTTCCAGACTTCCGTCGTCAAGGTCAAGAGAGCCTGTCCCTGACTGGCTCTCATCGGCGTTCCCCGAGTGAAGAATGCCGTTCTCGTCAAAATAGAGCATCTCATCAGCAGTACCCGGGTTCGGCGCACCGCCTTCCACATAAATATCATCGATATCATCGAGCTGTCTTGCTTTAGTGCCGGCAAACGGATCTGTATTTACTTTAGTCATATTGGAAGTGTTCAGTGTGCTGAGTCCTTCTGCATCGTTTCTTGTATGAAGGACTCCCTCGTCATCGACCCACAGCTCTTCGTCATTTGCCACCGCTTCGGCAAGTCCGTCGAGTTCTTCTGCCGTAGTGCCGGCAAACGGATCTGTATTTACTTTAGTCATGTTGGAAGTGTTCAGTGTGCTGAGGCCTTCTGCATCGTTTCTTGTATGAAGGACTCCCTCGTCATCAACCCACAGCTCTTCGTCATTTGCCACCGCTTCGGCAAGTTCGTCGAGTTCTTCTGCTGCAGTGCCGGCAAACGGGTCTGTATTCACTTTTGTCATGTTGGAAGTGTTCAATGTAGAGAAGATATTATTTGCGAACTGTTCCTTCACATTCTTTTTCATGGTTTGTCCCCCTCTTTTTTAAAAAAACGGCCAATACGTTCTCTTTATTTCTCTGTTATTATACTCCAGCAGAGAGTAAAATTTGTTCCAGGCAGTCTCTGCATATCCTTTTCCTTCCGGAATTTCATTTGTTCTGACACGAATCGAGACCACCTCTTTCCCGAATTCCGGACTGTATCTGAAATCAAGGACATTCCTGTGAAGCCTTTTGAATTGTTCACCGGCAGGGTTCAGTGGAATGATCGTAATATTGTCGGGATCGGCGTCCGGGAAGTTATGGTTATAGACGATCAGTACTGTACATTTTTCACCCTTGTAAACATACTTGAACATCCAATAGGCATGTCGGTCTGTCAGGAAATATACATTGGGGCTGGCAAAGGAGGCGCAGCTCTTCCCGATTCTGTCCACTTCATGATCCAATAATTCCGGATACCTCTTGTACCACTCTATGGCATGATCCTCTCGCCGGTCATACGCCGGTTCCGCTTCAGGGCCGGTCTTTCCTTTGCGCCGCTCCTGTTCGATTATATCCGCCTCTGCATGTCCTCCGGACTCGAAGGTATTATAATCCGGTGTAGTTATTTCAGCTTCTCCATAGCTTCCGTCTGTAAGGTATAGCACTGACTGGGTGCCAATGACCTGTTTGATCCATTTAAACGCCTGCGGTCTTACCAGTAAAATGAGCGGGACTTCTGTTTTCATCCTTGTCATTTCGTAAATGATCCTGTCGAGAAAAGAGTATGATTGCTTCTCATTGTAGAAGAACTGGTGCAGGTCTGTGATCACCTGCAGTCTTTTCCTCAATTTTACGCCGTAGAGCACTCTTTTCAATAAATCCCCGCCTGCATCTGCAGAAAGAAATCGTAAAAACCAATAATAATCGCACTGAGGCTCAACGATCATTCCGTAATTATGGAATAACTCTGCACATTGCGCCAGCGTTCCGCTTTTTCTCGTCGCGCTCTCGGATGTTTCCGCAGTGATCAGGACCAGTATCTTATACCTGTCCTTAAACAGTCCTTTTTTTATTGCATTTTCGAGGCCTTGCAACCAGTCTTTGGCGTGTAAGGCATCCCGCGTATCCTGATTCATACTTTCACCTCATATACTTGTAAAAACAGCTTCAACATCCTCCTTCAGAATGGTTGTCACTCTCCTGTCATCTTCTTCATACTGCTCCCTGACGCATCGTCTGCTGACTTTGCCGAGAACAGCTTCGAAAAACTTCCTGATCGTTCTGCCATTTGCAAAATCCTCGATATTACGAAGACTCCTGACCGCTTCTTCAATAACGGGTTCTGCATCCTCCGCGATTTCAAATTCATGTTCCTGCGCAAGTAAACGGAAGATCCGGATGCATTCCTCATCTGTGAAGTCCGGAAACTCAATTTCCGTGATCCTGCTCCTCAGTCCTTGGTTTTCACTGTACAGAACGTCCAGATCCCCATTGTATCCGGCAAAAATAAATGATGTATCCATACGGTATACGGGGTCGTCGAGAAAAGCGACAAGTTCTGCCAGTGCATCTTTTTTATAAGAATCTGCATGTCCCTCCCTGTCTCCGAGCGCATATGCTTCGTCAACAAGTGTCACATGGTGCCTTGCCGCCATGAGCTGTTCCCTGGTCTTCACACCTGTCTCACCCAGGTATTGCCCGATAAAGTCCGTAGCTGAAAGAGTCCTGAGTCCGGCGCTCTCGATCAGGCCAAGCGCGTGAAGATACCGTGCGAAATACTCTGCTCCGGTGGTCTTTCCGGTCCCTGCATTGCCCTTGAAGAAATAATGCCCCGGGCAGATCTTCCTCGCCCTTTTAGGGTACAGCACGTTATACTTCATATCTTCGATGATACTTCTCAGGATTGCTTTGATCTGCGCCGCGCCGATCCTCTCATTTTCCATCCGCTTTTCAATATCTTCCAGATAATCCAGCCGCTCCTTTTTTGTCTTACAGTCTTTAAAGAGGGGCATCATCTTGCTCCGGTCCGTTACTGTGCTCGGAACAGGAATATCCTCAGGGACAATGACAGAATACTTCTCGCTGTTGACCTCGATCCCCTGTTCATAACATCTTCTGCGTGCGGATTTCAGGACCTGATCAAAGATATTATTGCACCACCTCGCATTTCCTGTATCAAAATTTCTGTTGAAATATGTCTGTCTGCAAAGATCTCTCAGGCGGTCAGCCGCCTTTTCTTCAAGTGTGTATCCTCCTCTGGCAAAGAGCCTGCTGCAAATTTCAAAAAGTTCTTCCGGTTTATAGTCTTCCAGATGAATCACTGTAAATCTGCTAAAGATACCCCCATTTTCAAGCTTGAACTCGTCTTCTCTGTTTGAATAGACGTTCATGACAAGCATAAAAGGATGTTCTGCGTCTGTTGTGGGTTCCATGAGCGCTCCGATCGCTCCCGAGCCATAGGATGAGCCGATGAATTCATGCGCCTCATCGATCACGAGCATTCCTCTGATATCCTGGGCATCGTGAACATGAGACAATACTCTCTCCTGAGAAGCCCCCACTACGCTTCCAATTAAACCGGACGCACTTACAAAATCCGGGTCGGGGCTTCCAAGCATCTGAAAACCGTAATAGAGCTTCGCGAGTTTTTTGGCAACAGTCGTCTTTCCCGTACCGGGATTTCCGACGATCAGCAGCGGTTTCAGCTCAATATCCTGCGGGTTCCTGCCTTTTTGGATCTGTTCATCGATCTTCAAATAGAGATCTTTGAAATAATCCTTGATCTTGCCCATTCCCACAAATGTCTCATCCAAATCGCGCATGATCGCCTCGTAGGAGCAGTCAAGATCCGCCTCCTCGAACCAGTCACTGCGGATCGTTTCATTTATGAAGTCTTCCCGGCGGACGGGTCTGTTCTTCGCTCTGCCGCAGACCTGGTCACCGAGATTGATCATTTCACGAGCATTTCCAAAAGTTCTGCGGTTCCTCTCTCTGTACATACGTCTCAGCATATTCTGCAGCGGAGAAGGCTTTCCATCTGCCTCTTCCGTCAGCTCGCTGTCCAGTTCGCTGTTCAGGGACTTAATGTGATCCCTGAGTATTTTTTCGAGCAGCTCCGGTTTATAATCATCGATCACGATCACGTTCCCTCCGAATCTGCTGTAAAATCCCGGATCCTGTTTCTTCACTTCCTTCATCGGTTCTTCATACCCGGCCATGATCAGGCAGAAGTGTCTGCGGGGATCCGTCATCGCTGAGTTCAGGGTCTGTATAACTTCTTTCCCTGTTGAAGTGCGATCACCTCCACCGTCATTATTTCCGAGCGCGTGTGCCTCATCGATAAAGAGGACTCCTTCTTCCGCCAGATCGACCTGCGTCCGGGTCGCTTTGGGGATTCCGGCCACATACGAGCTTGTCAGCTGTTCCCTTGTGACTTCTACGGTATGTCCCTTTTTCAGGCAGCCCATTTCATGAAGAAGATTTCCGATCAAACGGGCAATTGTTGTTTTTCCGACGCCGGGGTTACCCAGAAGGATAAAATTCGGGATGCCCATCCTGTTCGGATCAGTCTTCTCCTGGATCGTCATTCTGTCTACTGCCCATCTGTCTTCCGGGTTCTCCTCCTCAAGTGCCGGCGCTTCCGTTTCCTTCCCGCGAAGATAATTGGCCTCCATGATCTCAACCGCTTCTTTGATCTTTTTATATGCAGGCTCCCACCCCGGTCTGTTCAGCTGCTCCAGCGCGCTCTCTCGATCTACTCTTTTCATATTCCAGATCGCAGCAATTTCTTCAACCTTTAGTGATACCGTCTTCTCTTTTTTCGCCTTTTTCCTGAGATAAGTACAGAGTTTCGTGTAAATCTCGGCGCCCGACCCTCTCATGGTATTGCCCGAAGAAGCGGCTTCTCCCTCCCTCTGTTCTCCGGCGTAAACACTGCTGCAATACAGGATCTCATCCGCTATCTTTCCCATCTGCGAGTAATCGATCTTAAGCTTTTTGTCAAAAACAGCGGGACCTGTTCCGGGTATTCCCAGGATCATCAGTCTGCGGAGCATATTTCTGATCTCATCAACGCCCGGATCCGGAATATTGAAACATGTGAAAGGATTCATTCTGTATCTGCCATGGTCATCAGGAATCAGGAATTTGGGACTAAGACCCACTCCACAGATCATCTGAGACATCGCCGCAGTGTTTGATACCGTTTGCGGAGCCAGGATCAGGCACAGATTATCATTATTCTGTCCATCCCATATCGACAGAATATCATCTCGTAAGCTGGGGATCTCCAGGACCGGCATAACAAACAGATCGTAGAGGACAACTGCCATTTTACTGGCGGGGTCCAGCATCTTCTGGTGGATATCAAGAAAGAATTCCGCCGGTTCGCGGTTTCTGAGCGCATATCTGATATTTGCTGCGGCAGGCTCCGCGGAAGTATCACTCCCGGCATTCTGTTCCTGCACTGGCGGATCCGTCGAGAGGCTTCCCGGTGTGTATCCGCCCCTGCGCCTTCTCCTCGATCGTCCCATCATGGACCTCAGGTCATCCGCCGCCGAAGTTCCGCCCCCATCAGCCACGGTACGGCCGGCTGCGGGATCAGAGGTGCCGGAAGCCTGCTGTCTTTCACTCGAATCGGCCGACTCATTCTGAATTTCATCAACGTTTCTGGAAGCAGGGAGTGCAGCGCCCACATTTTCTGTGAAGAAGAATCTTGCACTTTCCGGATCCAGGCAGTATTCTCCCCGGTTTCCGGGCGGACCATAAAACACAATATGTTTATAACCCCTGCTTTTAAGCAGTTTTACAAGGTACTGTTCCAAGTCTCTTTCTACAAGATCCGGGCCGAAAAACTTCTCGTTTACATTTCCGTACAGAAGAAATGTTTTTCCCATACCAATACCTGTGTCAAAAAATAGTGCCATACTCTGATCCCCCTGATATAGAGATTTTTCTAAACCGAACCTTTGTCAGGTCTGTTTTCTGAATAGAGGACGCGGCTGCTGACTCATGACCTCTTCCTCATCCCTGTAAGTTGTGTTTGAGGAAGGCTGATTGACTGCCCCTTTACAATGATTTACATCGGATATGAGGCCCGCCTCAGCCAGTTTTTTGTCAAGGAGCTTGCGGATCCTCTCTTTTTCTGCCTCGGAAACAGAAGAACCTCTCTCATAGTAGAACAGAATATCCATGGCTAATCTGCGGACATCCCTGCTGTCCATATCCTGATCTAACGTGATTGAGATCGTGTTTCCCGAAACTTTATTTGTGAAGTGGACTACTAATTTCTGAGTGGGGTCGTCTCCTTCCGGAAGCGCCCAGTCAACTGTATAGTTCTGCTCTTTCATCGCATCGGCGATCACTTCAAGCGCAGACATCCGATCGTAATATTTGACGAGCTCCTGCGAAGATCTGCTGAGAATTGTATCCGCGTTCTTTCTGAGGACTTCATATTCCCTGCGCAGTCTCATCAGTTCCGCCCGAGTAAGGGAATTGCTTTGAAGCTTTTCTGCCAGAGTACGGATCGCTTCCTGAAGTTTTTCCAGTTCGCCCTGGGAAAAATCATTTAAATCCTCTGTGACAGATCTTGTTTTTTCTTTCTTGAGATCCGGCAGATCAAAAGTGACGGTTCTGCGCTCTTTGACTTCTGCTTCCAAAGCGCCTGCAAGCATCTGAAGGTCCGTCTGTATCTCTATGATCTCTTCCGCTTCCTGCTCGTGTTCAGTCAGTGTGCGGGCACAGCCGGAAATAATGGTCTGTGACTGCGCTGCGCAGCTCTGAAACATTTCATTCTCAAAAGCCTGCCTGGCGGCGCTCAGACTAATCTCCAGTTCATCTGCTTCCCTGTCGTAAGAGCTGCCCGGATACTGCCCCTTCATGCTGAGTGCGAGTCGGACTGAAGCTTCAGCGTCTCTCAGAAGTCCCGCCGCGTACACCCTCTGCATGTTCTTTGCGGCCTCAGTCTTCTGTTCCCACCGGATCGCGGCGCTGTTTTTATCCGCTGCCTTTTGCGCAGCGGAGATCAGTTTCTGCATTTCCCGTGCGGTTTTTTCCCTGATCAGTGACAGTTCTCTCTGCCTTTCCTCGAAGAACGTGCGCTGAATTTCTTCTCTGAATGCAGCTGTCTTCTTTATCATCATTTCATTTGAAGGCTTGGTCGCTTTGAAAGCTTCCAGCTCCTTTGCGGCCGCTTCAACCTGTCCGGCTGTTTTCTCACGGAGTGCGTTTTCAGCTTTCCTTTGCTCCTGCAGCTGCTGGTTGATCTCTTCATATAACCGGCTCAGATTCTCGCTGCATTTTTCCACTTTTAACTGTTTTCTTTCTCTGGCTCTTTTTGCAGCATTGTAGCCAAGCCGTGCCAGTTGAAAAGCTCCGACTGCGGCCGCTCCCACTGCCGCAGCTCCGACAACAACGGGAAGCAAGGCTATCATGATGATTCCTCCGACTATGATTCCTCCGCCATCTCCACTCATTTCGCAAACTCCTCCTTTTCATTGACTGATTGACGATTCTGTCTTTCTGATTTTTGGAACGATTATTTTTTCCTAAGTATACCTTGTCACACAGGATAAATTGTTAATGCCGAATTGCCTCAAAGAGAATATCCGGATTCGGTGTCTGGCTGATCCGACTGATCATCTCTTCGAATTTGCCGTCAGACATATCCAGAATAATCTGTATCGGCAGGTTCTGAACCACTGACATTATCCTGCTCTGAATCGTACCGGAAAGTTGTCTGACCACCATGGGGTCAGGAACGCTCCTGACCGTCCACTTGACAAAACATCGAACTCCGCTGCAGACGCCGTTTGTTCTCACCGGGACCAGGGAAATGCACAGCTCGTCCAGTCCTCTCAAACAGTACAAAATATCGTATCGTTCCTTCGGGTCTTCCGCCCCCTGCTTTCTGAAGAAGCCGGTCTCGGGCTCCGGTGTATACCCAAACCTCTCCAGTACCTCGATGATCATCTGCGCAAGCACATATCTTCTATCTGACATTCTCCTTTCGCTGCAGACGCAGCGATCGACCGCTTCCATCCTGAATTCCATTTGTTCTGTCTCATTCAGGGTGCGGTTCAGTCTATAGATCGTTATCGGGCTCTGCCTTTTTAAATACTCCGTGATTCCGACAGCCTCAATTTCCTCGATCATCCGGTATGCTGCCGTAATCTGTGCCTGCAGCTCAGTGAAGATCCCCTGACTCCAGAAATTGATCTCACTCTCATTCATAGTAAATGTCCCGGCTTCGGTATTTAATTGAATATGCAGCAGTCTGTCCAAATGCTGTTTTAATCTGCGAACGGACTCACGGTACAGGGAAAACAACTCTTCCCATTCATCCATCTGCTGCTGTGTTTTCACGAGCAGGAGCTCCATCTCTACTCTTGCGGCGTCTGCCGTTGCCGCGGCCGCCTCATACATCTGCTTTTCAATCAGTTCCGATGCCTTGTCCAAGTGCTCCCGAATAATGGCGAACTGGTTGGGAAAGAAAAACTCATGCGGATATCCGGAAGCCCTGCTCACCGCTCCCTGCGCTCTGCTGATCATGGACACGGCGTAATCAGAAGAGACCTGTTCATGTTGCTGCTGTCTCTTCTGCATCCTTTCAATAATTGCCTGTAATTCCCGGTTCTTGTCTTCCAGCTGCTTCAGAAGCCGGGCCTGCTCTTTTCGCGCCTCCTCGAGAGCCTTGTGGATCTCCTTTACCCTTCTCCGGTCAAGTTCTGCCATTTCATCTCTTAACCGGCTCAGTTGTTTTTCGTATTCCTTTTCGTTTTCTCTCACTTTTTGAGATAACAGACTGTCGTATTGACGGCGCAGAGCATCATATTGGACAGAACTCATCCGATCGATCTGTTCACGCATATTCCTCAGCTGTCTGTTTGATGTTTCCAGCTGATTCCTGAGTTCACGAATCTGTGTTTCGAGCTGACTGACTGTTGCCAATTACTGACCTCCCGTTTCTTCTCCGGCCGTTAAAAATTCTGAAGCCCGGCCGATTGTAGAATCCTGTACCTGTCTGTTGATCGTTTCCCTTAACTTAATTATTATCTCGATCTTTTTTTCTGCCTTCTTAAGGTTCGACTCCGCTTTATCAAGGCTGTCTTTGACAGATCCTGTTCCGATCGCGGAATCTTCCTCCATTGCACTTACCGTAAGTCTGTCGTCCTTCAATCTTTCTCTCAACCCGCTGATTTCTTCATTTGTCTTCTCGACATCAATCTCCAGGACCTCACTTCGGCTGCGGAGCCTCTCGCGCTCCTCTGTCAGTTTCTGCAGTTCAGCCTGCGCGTCTGAACTGCGCTTTTCAAGATCAGCGGCTTCTCTTTGGGCGCTTTCTACTTCTCCCTGGAGTTCCGTAAGCTCTGTGCTCTTTTGCGCGGTTTCCCGCCGAATTTCCTGCAGGCGCTCATTTAACTTCTGCACCTGATCAGTTAAGGTCGCCAGTCCCTGCTGCTCTGTACCTATCTGCTCTGCAAGTGTGCTGCTCGCTCTGAGTGCATTGTTTTCAGTCCGCAGTTGCTGCAGTTCCCGTTCCAGTTCTACGATCCTGCCTTTAAGCTTCTTCTCTTTTTCGGCAAATGCCCGGTCCGCATCGGGATTCACGGTGGTAACAGGTGTTCTGTTGACAGGAGTGGTATCGGTCGCAGAGGGATTTGTAGTTGTAGAAGGGGTTTCTCCGGGATATTCGACCACAGTCTCCGATTCTTCTTCATCGGTCATCAATGTCAATGAATCCCGGGTGAGAAGGATCTGTTTCACTTTTTTTCTTTCCAGTTCTTTCTCATTATCGCCGCTTTCAATGAAAACCATTCTCAGATCAGCCGCGGCTGTGCCGCCCGCCGGTTCAAAAACAATTTTCAGGTCACCATTTCCGGAACTTCCCGGCAGATATCTCAGACCGATCGTACCTCTGCACATTTCCGCGAGCCATGATCCAACCCTGACCACTTCATGAGGACCATTGCAATTAGCAAAAATATGTTTGCGGCTCCCGGAAACAAGTTTGATCTGTCCATTTATCTCCGGCCTGAAAACCACCTGTCTTCCCTGTACGTTTGTAGCCAGTTTATAGTTTTCCATCGCATTTTCCTCTCTTATTCCTCTGAAAACTTCCTGTTCAACTCTTCCCAGAATTGCTGCTGTTCTCTTCCGGGAACACCTGCCATAACGGTCCTTCCGTCACTGATGATGACCTCTATTTCTCTCCCTTTTTTCGAGAGGTAATAATCTTTCCAGCAATCCTTATACCGATCCGTCAAAATCCGGATAATCTGATTGGACGATCCTACATAGGGACGGTTATCGTCCAATTCCCTGCGATAAGGGCCGTCGATCAAAATGTCCGCTTGTCCGAGAAGATCCCGAATATCCTGTTCCGTTTCTGCCTTTTCCAAGAGCTGCTCATATGTGAATCCGCTGTAAACGATGATCCCAAGGTCTTTTTTTTCTTTCACAAGTGAGATCATCTCCGCGATAGGACCTGCCTGGAGAAAAGGCTCCCCTCCGCTGATCGTGATTCCCTCAATATTCTTGAGGCTCAAGATCCAGTCCTTCATTTCGACCGTTGAGATCGTAATTCCTTCGCTGTGCCTGAAGTTCTGCGCGATGCATCCCTCACAGTCAAAGCAGCATCCGGAGACCCAGATCACTGCTCTGGTATAAGGACCGAGGACCTTACAATCCGGAAGCCTCGCCGAGTACACAAGCAAATCCGTTCTATCCATTTTTTCGGTTATGACCTCCTCTGATCAAATTGCTTTATTCTGAACGGATCCGTTCATCTGCTCGCCACTTCGATGCGGTAAATATGTGTTCCGGGGCGGTAAGGGATATCAATTTTCTTCAGTATCCTGTATTCAACGCCGCCTTTTCTGAAGAAGCCGGGGCCCTTAGGGAATCCCGTAGTGTCTGTTTTTGTTTTGAAAGCAGCGCTTGCGACTGCTGTATTCCCCTCAATGAAGTAGATGCGGTTGTCAGATTCAATCTCACCATACATTTCGATCAGCTTTATTTTGCCTTTTTCCCGATTCGAAGGATTCCATGAAGTCAGCTCCTTCATGATCTGCTGGAGCTGCTGAAAGTACGAATCGGGGAAAACACCGTTATTTGCTCCCTGAAGACTGCATAGGGAATCCGGCAGCTTTCTCTTTGCTTCTTCAATCTCAAGCACTCTCGTTTTTGTGGCCACATAGCAGTCTGTTAAATAAATCATATAGAATATGGTCATTCCGAGGGAAAACAGCTGCGCCGCCGCATCATAAGCGCCTCCGCCGTAGATGACCTCCGGCGGACAATAATGAAGATCGCCCTTTTCAGACTTTTTCAACTGGATATCATTGGTCCCTTCATCAACTATGATCGAAAAAGGCGAGATGACTGTCTTAACGGTACCTTCTTCGATCATATTGATCAGGCTCAGCAGAATGTCCATATATTTGTCGGGTCTCGCCGCCCTTATGTCCGCATTTTTGGTAGCATTCATCAGTCTGCAAAAATCGTATAAAGTTTTCACAATTACCCCCTTTTATTATCTTAGTTTCTCTTCTTAACTGCCGCTCAAGGCTGCAGCCGCCCGTATCAGAAAAAGCTGCGCAGCAAATATATAATAGCCCCGACCATGATCAGGCACGTCATAAGACCGCTGAGGACTCCGGCGAAGCCGTTCGAGAAAATCTGTATAAATGATTCTCTGTAAACGATGATCGTGACCACGATCAGGATCAGCAGGATCAGCAGCCATATCAGCAAGTATCTTCGTATTTTGTCGCCCATGCCTCATCTCCTCCTTCTTCTGAAAAGGAGGAAAAAGCCTCCCACAAACAGACAGATGTAAAAGATAGCAATAAAGATCACATTGATGATCGCATATAATATCTTGAAAATAAAAAACAGAACAGCATTCAGATTCATAACAATCGCAATGATGCCTGCAATAGTCAGCAGAATAAAGATCGCGTCGACCTGCCATAAATCGGGCAGCTCTCGAGGGATGATGCTGCTGCCGCCGTGCCCGCTGCCGAATCCACTTCCGGATCCACTGCCGGATCCGCTGCCGGTGGAGCTTCCCATGGGCAATCCTGTATAGATACCGGGACCCACTGTCCCGCCGGCATCCCCGCTGCCGGAATCCGAATTATTGCGGTCCATAGGCCGGAAACTCGTTGCAGAACCCGCTCCGGGATCCCCTGACCTGCTTTGTCCTGACTCATTCTTCTTGACTGGCGCTGCTGTAGTGGTCGTCCCTCCCGTTTTATTCTTATCAGGCTGGCTGACAGGTGCCGTAATATTATTTTTTTTCCTGAGGTTATCGATTCCCATATTTAAGTCTCCTGAACTGCCGGATCAATCACGGTTAGTGGATCTTTTCTTTATGTCAGAATACCCGTCCTCATTGTCACAGGTCCTCCCGTCACCCCCGCACAAGTACGATCTCCTCTCCGTTATGACCCTTCATTAATTTACTGACGCCCTGCTCGTTCATGTCCTGAGGCATGATCCTGTCTCTTTTTGCCATACCTATTTCCCAGTTAAACAGAGATGGAAGCATCCCGTCTCTGAATACCCTTTTAGGAAAACAAAAGTCATACGTTCCATACTTCTGTACAATAGCGGTAGGAAGCATGGTTCCACCCCTGGTATAGAGAATATGTATGGGGATATCAACGACAAAAGGGCACTGCTGTACAACGGGCGCGATATTACCGGAACAGATGCCTATCGTCTCGTTTGTTCTCTGCATCGCGCCTTCTATATGCTCCAAAAGGCCGTAGCTGCTGCGAAGTGATATCTCGTAAAAGATCGTATCGAACCTGGAATACTGAGAGGCTCCTATATAATCTAAAACGATACCAAAATATTTGTAAAACAGTTCGGGGCGCTTACTCTGCGCATTGATATAGATCACGCCGCCGGCGGATATATCCCTTACTATATTATGCCCTTCAGCTGTATTTCTGCTCCATATATTTGAAAAGACCAGTTCCAGATTCGGGAAAAAAGCCCGGAAATTCTGCCCGTTGCTTCCGGGGTTGGCGAGTACATCAATATAGTGCTGCGCTATTCCTGCCCGGCGAGCAATTTGCAGTATTTCATCGTCTTTCTTCGTCAAAAGTTTTCGGATATTCTCCATAGTGAGCGAAGTAACCGTTTTTACCACCGCAAGGACGGCTTCCATATAAGCCGGACTGATCTCGCTCCCTCTGGGCTGCCTTGCTGTTACTTCCGTCAAAAACTGAAGCACGGTGTACGGGTCCATCCCTCCGAACACATCATATCCTTTGTGAGTCGGTGAATATACGTACAAAGTCCCCCTGCCGGTTTTAGGGGTTCCGCTGTACATACTGATCAGAGAAGACTCGAGGCCGCCGGTTCCGTCCAGGATGATTATCGTTCGTTTGCTGCTGCTCAGAATTGTCCGCACATAACTCAGGACAGCTTGGGAACGCTCCATCTGCTCTCCACCGGTTATAAGAAAATCTCCCGTTCTTATATCTCTCCAGAATCTGTCTTCCGGAAACGAAGAACGATATGACACATTTCTGTTGCGTCTGTTCATACGATCGCATTCCGCCTGAACAACAAATCTCATTGCCATCTTTTTTTCTCCTGTCTGAGTAGCCCGCCTGAGTGCAAACTGATAGATCTTCAAGGCTCGCCGAGCGAGCCGCTGCGCCGCGTGCGGGTTGCCTGTAAGGCAGCATCTTCCTTCCGCACGCGTGTGCATCAAATTCGTCATTGATATCTGCTGAAATGGAACTTAAAAGAAGGATATTCGAGAAGATCCACATATGCATCTCCTATACCGAGACTGAGAATGTCCCAGTCCTCCACTGCATATCCCTCTCTTTGGATCGAATAATAGTTGGATCCGGATCTGTAATTAATACTGCTGTAATTCTTTCCGAATCTCTCGGAAGTGTATTCCCGCGACTCTCTGTCGATCGTCTTAAACGCGAAGCAGTTCATGAATCCCGATAAGATCGATTTCCCCTTGTCTTCTCCGTACACTTCGTAAACCTGGCTGACACTTTGGATCCCCGCACAGACGCGTATTCCCTTGCTCCTTCCGTAATTTAAAGCGTGCTCGATATGCTCGAGATCCGGAAGCAGTTTGAACTCATCTATGATCAAATACAGGTGCGGCTCCCCGTCTTCCTGCATAGACAGCGCTGTTTTAAGCGCCTGATCTATCAAAAGACTGTACATCGGTCCCAGGACTTCGCCTACGCTGAGATCATATTCCAGAAATATAACCTTTCTCCCGCCATCACGAATGATTTTGCTGATCGAAAAAGGACCTTTCTGGCGATCCTCTGCAAAAATGCCTTTGAACAGATCGCTGACCATTGAATTGAGATAGGCAAGGATTCCCAGTGCCTGCGCTGTAGGTTTGTCCGGATTTCCAAGATAGCTCTTCGCGGAGGCAAACTCGGGATTATCTTCAATTATACTCAGCATTCCCTTTGCATCTGTTCTTTTCAAAGTGCTGATCAAGCTCTGGTTCGTTAATGGTCCTCTTTTATGCCGAATGTAATCATAGACAAATATTACGAACAGATCGGCGGCCGCGAGATTGAAGAAAGGCTGTGTTTCCGATTCTCTTCCGCGGAATAAATGCGCAGTCATCTCCTTTAAGCGGATCTCCAGTGTCTTCAGTGAAGTTCCTCCATAGTTAAGGACCTCTCCGAACAGATTCCACGCATAAGAATGGTTCATGTATATGTCTTCATTTCCGATTAAGATGTGGCTGCTGTTTTGAGGTTGGTAGAACTTGCGCCGGAAATCACCTTTGGTGTCAAAGATCAGCATGACCGAATCCCGGGGCATGCTTCTCATTTCCTGCCTCACTATTTGATAAAATGTATTCGACTTTCCCATTCCGGTCCCTCCGAGCATCAGAAGATGCTTGGAGAGCAGCTCGTCGTTCAGGCCAAACGATATGCCTTGCGGATTCGGCAGCGTCACGACCGGGCGCTTTTCAGCCCGTGCAGTGACTTGCGGGACTCTGGTCGTACGAAGATCCGGACCATATATGACGCTTCTTCCCAATAACTGCACCTGGCCCTGCATATCATAATCATTTCCCGCAGATTGTTTCCCTGACGGAGTCTGACCTGCCTGTGCCTGAGACCCGCTGTTGTCCGTACTATCGCCGCCACTTAAATAACTGTCAAATATATCCCCCATCTCTACCCCTTCTTTTATTTGAACTATGAACGGAACAATGAACATGGAATTCATTCGATTCCATTATCGTCCTCGACCCCTCCGTCAATTTCTGCCGATCCGGCTGCCTGAGCCGCCGCGGCGCCTGTTCCCTGCTCTGCACTGTGCTGTGAGCCGACAGACTCACTGTTATTTGGCGACTGCCCGGCCGCATTTGATGCGATTCCGGCCTCTTTTCCGAGGTGGTCACCGGCGCTGTTGCTGACCGGAGCCTGCAACGGGTTAACATTTGCGATCTGTGCTTTATAGCTTTCCGCCATCTCCTGCTTCACAATACTCTCAATAACCGGATCTACCGGCTTGTTCACACCGTAGTACTGGTTCATGAGCACCTGATTGATCTCTTTATCAAAATTCGGATTTCCGAACAGTTGGACTCCTTTCTGAAAAACGGCGTTGTAACCATCACCATTCAAATAGGTCATATAATCGGCAAAAGACTGATCATAGCCTGTTCTCTGCTGCAGACGCTCACCGATTTCGGCAGTCATTTTTTGTGAGAAAAGATGCGCGTCTCGCTCGCTGGACTGAAAGTAATACAGATAATACCCAAATGTGCCGTTTTCTCCGCTAAGATAATGAGACCCCGGCTGTATTCCTCCCATGTTGTCGGGCACTGCGGATACAGTGAACTGATTGGCTCTGTACTCGGCTAAAAGTCCGCTGTTCGCACATTGGATCGTACCATCCGTACACTGGTCCTGCCAGGCATGAATATCTTCATGCAGAACAGTCTCAAGCGCCAGGAAATTAGAAGCTTTAAGCGGCTCTTCGATCAATCTCCCGTTGTACACATGTGTGAGTTTATCGTTTACAAACATTGACTGATTCAGCTCTATGACACTACCGGACTTCTGCCCGAGTGTTCTTGAATCCAGGGGCGCAAATCGTACCTCACATGATCCCAGTTCCCCCTTGGCGGCGGCAGCTCTGTTCACTGTTTCCTGAAGGAGCTCCAGCCGGTCGGCTTCACGCATCCCTGACCAGTGCTGTCCGCTGTACATGGAGAATAATTGGTCGTTGCTTAAAGATTGATAGCTTGTGGGATGGACTCCGTATCCCTGATTTCCGGTCATGACCGTGCCCTCCAAATTCTCCTAATTCCGGCATCTTCATCCTGCAGGTATAAATTCATCGCTTCCAGAGCACCGATAAAATCGTTGTCTCCGCGAATAGACATAATGGCATTTATACAATACTTTCCGATCCATATATCAGTGATCACCGCCCCGTCGCACCATTCGATCACATTTTGTTCTAACCGCGGATCCGTGTGTTCCAAGATAGTGTCTGCAACTTTTTCCATAACCTCTGCTTTCATCAAAGGGTTATCACGTCTGATCGCTTGTAAAACTCTTTTTTTATCGACTTTGATCATATTCCTCTCCATTTCTAAATACTAAACGTTGAGACACAATGAAAAAACTTCCGCCAGCTTTCCATCTTCATCTATTATACTTTATGATATTTCAAATGGTATGATAAATTGTTTTCAGTTAAGACTATGTTCACAAATATTGCCCAACGTCAAAAAGTGCTAAAACATGTTATAATAAACGAACTATCATATGTATTATCAGAAAAGAAGGAATAAGGTATGGCCTCAATATTGATCAAAGACACCACACGTGAAGAACGGATCCGCATAGTACATCAGGCCCTTTGGGGCGCATGCGGGATCGACTGTGAATTCTGTTCGGGTTGCGACAACCGCGGCGGCGGAAGAACAGAGAGTATTTACCAGCCGTATATCGACGGCATTAAAGAGATCCGGGAGATCAACGAGGAGTTTCGCGCCCCGTTTGTCCGCGGATGAGTAAGGAGAAATGACAATGCTAAAAGCACCTGAAATTGCAGACTCGACCGCCGAGGAGCGCAGGGCATTTATCAAAGCCAAATTTCCCTGCATAGCTGACTGCGATATGTGCGGTCTGTGCAAAGTATTCCGGGGCGCCACCGCAGAACGCGCCTATGACGACTATATCACCGGAAAGCGTTCCTATATGGAAGTTTCTGCGGATTACAAACGGTGATACCTCCATGGCCGGCTGCCGCCGGCCGGTGTATTACGCACCGTTTCGATCATGAGAATTACCCTTTAAATCATTAAGATCCGGGACTGTGAGTTCGGACCTTCGTCCGTCTCACGCCCGGATCATTTTGTATCGTTCGCTTTCGAGCACGCAGAGCATGTGCTCCATCGGCGTAATGTTTCCGTTGTAACTGAACCTCATCCCGCCGGTTGCGGCTCCGCTCGAAAGGGCTGTGCCGCGTGGCGCACCAGCGTGCGAAATAGCTCATCCGGTATCCTCCCCCGTTGCGGGAATATTTTGGCAGAGAATGCATCGCGCGCCCGGACGCTGTACCGTTCACCTGATGTGTTTGGTGTAACTGCCCCTTGTTACTGTTCCATAATCCTCAGGGTCAATCCACATTCGGTATACGTCTTTGCTCCTGGCAGCGTTCTGCACGTCGGTCGTGTCGGACGCCGCCGATGAATCAGGGTAAAGCTCCGGATATATGCAGACGCGATTGATCATTATGCCGTGATTCTGAAATTAGGATCTGTCAGATGCCCAACGGTGACTGCACCTCCTCTCGGAACAGTTGGGTGTCGGTTTGCGGGTGTCGCACGACCTGCACGATCCACTTGCAATTCCTTCTCTTGCACAGTGGTTTTTCCTCTGACAGCGCTGCTGTATGCGCCTATATCCGGCCGAAAAACCTTTGTTCACCGGAAGTCGGTTCTCTGCCTGACTTCTTCCACAGGGATTCTCCGGTCCCTATCGATGATCTTATGATAACAGCAGCAATAGCCGTATGCATTAAACCCGCTGTTTAACCCAAGCGGGGGTGTGTCACGGGGACGTATCCGCTGACACACCCGAAAAATGTGTCAGCGGATACGTCCCCGTGACACAAAACCGGCGCCAGGACCACCCCTGACGCCGGCTCTATTCAACCACTTCTTATTTCTTCTTCTCACCAAACCCGGGAGCGAAGATCGTCTTATCAATCGCAAATATGATGACCATGGCCACACCGCCGGTCGCGACCGTAGTCACGATGTTGCGGACCGCGTCCGGAATGCCGAAGGCCGCCGTGACGGGATTCCATATGCAGGTGAACAGGTTCATGATCAGCATGACGCCGATCGTACCCAGCGCATGGAAGAAGATCTGCGGTCCCAGAGGTCCTTTGCTGCGGAATGTGACATTTCTCTGCAGCGGGAAGTTGATGCACTCGCCCAGGATGATGGAGGTGTAGTTTGCCAGTGTAAAGGCAAGTCCGCCGTCCGCGAGGCTGTTTCCGATGATGGCCAGCGTAAAGGGAACGCCGAACAGCTGCGTCTTAATGCCGGGCCAAACCCACTCTACGTCTCCCACAATTCCTCTGTAGAATCCGGGCAGGAACGTCAGCAGCAGATATTTGATGAAAGTAACCACATAGCTGAAGATGATAAAGAGACCGCCTTCGCGGATCCACTGCGCCGCTTTGGGGTGCTTCTGCGCGAAGTTGTCCATAAATTCCTTCATAAATTACTTATCTCCCTTCAGTTTCTTCTCATATTTCTTGTTGGCGCTCATATTGGAGAAGTAGCCGCCGATCACCTTGCCGAGTCCACGGAAGAGATGTCCGTTCACGGCGTCCACCATACCTTCGACCATCTTCTTGTCGACCTGGCCGCCGGTCATTTTTCCGATTGCCCTGAAAGGCATGTTGTAGATGAACAGGACGTTCAGGTCGGGCTTTCCGGCCGCGTCCGCTTCCTGTTTCTTCTTCTCCAGCTGCTTGTAGACGAAGCGCGCCAGTCCGCTCTTTGCGTTGACCAGCTGGCAGATCGCGTCGTTCTCGCCCAGCTCGCTCGTCCAGCTGCCGTCCGGGATCGGGCCGCCCAGAAGCTCCGCGAAGGCCTCGTCCGGGATCTCCAGAATCCTGCCTTCTCTGTAAGCGGTCAGCTTCGTCTCGTCGTAAGGAGCGGGAGCCGCATCGCCGGCCACTTCAAGGCTTCCTTCCAGGCGGATATCTTCCACGCTGCTGCCCACGCTGATCGAGTAGGTGCCGCCCTCGACCGCCCAGCCGTTCTTCTTCACGTTCCAGTAGCGGAAGGTGAAGCGGTCGAACGGGATCGTGACCGTCTTGGACTCGCCTGCTGCCAGGAAGACCTTGGCAAAGCCCTTGAGCTCCTTGCGGGCGCGTGGTATTTTGGCGTCCGGAAGGCCCACATAGAGCTGCGCCACCTCCGCGCCGTCGCGGGAGCCGGTGTTCTTGACCGTAAAGGTCACGCCCTTGTCGTCCACCTTGAGGTCGGAGTACTCGAAAGTTGTATAAGAGAGGCCGAATCCGAAGGGATAGCGGACCTTCTTATCAAATGTGTCAAAATAGCGATAACCGACAAACAGAGCCTCCCTGTAATCGGAATTTCTCTGCTTTGCGGGATAGTAAGGGCTGGAAGGCGTCTCCTCATAGATCATGGGATAGGTCTCCGCCAGCTTTCCGGAAGGATTTACGCGTCCGGTCAGGATGTCGAGCATAGCGCCCGCGCCCGCCTGGCCCGTCAGATAGCCGTGCAGGATAGCCTTCAGGGAGTCCTCCCACTCCATCTCGATGGAGGAACCGGCGCTGATCACGCCGACCACGTTGGGATTGACCTTCGCCATGGCGCGCAGGACGTCAATCTGTACCTGCGGAATGTGCATATGCTTGCGGTCGAGACCTTCGGACTCACTCATCTCGTCCAAGCCGAAGAAGTACAGGACTACATCCGCGCCTTCCGCCGCCTTTACGGCCTCGCTGAGCAGCGCGCTGTCCGCCTCGCCGCTTCTCTTGTAGCCGTGGCACATGGCCGTGACCTGCAGATCCGGCTCCGCGCCGATCAGCTCCTCAATCGTCTCTACCTTGGTGGAGTTAACCATGGAGGAACCTGCTCCCTGATATCTGGGCTGGAATGCGAAGTCGCCTACCACCGCAACCTTGGTGCCCGCCTTCAGAGGAAGGATATCGCCGCTGTTCTTGAGCAGGATCGCGCACTGGGAAGCCGCTTTTCTGGCCAGCGCGTGGTGCGCCTCCACATCAAATTCCTCGCTGTGGCCCTTGGCCGCCTCGGTCGTCGTCAGCACTGCGTCCAGAAGCTCGTCGACGCGCGCGTCCAGATCTTCCATGGAGAGGCTTCCGTTCTTCACTGCCTCTACCAGCTCTCTCGCGCTGCCCAGTCCGGGCGCGGGCATCTCCAGATCGGAGCCGGCCTTGACTGCCGTGACGTGATCGTTTGCGCCGCCCCAGTCGGAGACCACAAATCCGTCGTAGCCCCACTCGCCGCGCAGGATCTCCTTGAGCAGATGCATGCTCTCGTTGGCGTACTCGCCGTTGACCTGGTTGTAGGACGTCATAAGGGCGCCCGGCTTCGCCTCGTCGATGGCCATCTCGAACCCTGTCAGATAGATCTCGCGCAGCGTCCGCTCATCTACGACCGCGTTCATCGCCATGCGGCGCTCCTCCTGGGAGTTGACGGCGAAATGCTTGATGCAGGAATAGACGCCCTGGCTCTGAATGCCCTTTATATAAGAGGCCGCCATCTTGCCGGCCAGATAGGGATCCTCTGAGAAATATTCGAAATTTCGTCCGCAGAGCGGGCTCCTCTTGATATTCATACCGGGGCCGAGCAAAATATTGACGCCCATCGCCTTGGCCTCTTCGCCCAGCGCGACGCCTACCTCGGTGCCCAGCTCTCTGTCCCAGCTGCCGGCCATGGTGGCCGCCGTCGGGAAGCAGGTCGCCGGAAGAGACGCGTTGAGGCCCAGGTGATCGCCCGCGCCCGCCTGCCTCCGAAGTCCGTGAGGGCCGTCTGACATGATCATAGACGGAATATTAAGTCTGGGGATATCTCTGGAGTCCCATTCCCCCTTGCCGCCCAAGAGGGCCGCCTTTTCCTCCAAAGTAAGCTGATCAATCAAATTCTGATGCTTCATTGATCCTCCTTCTCATCTGTCCGTGTTGTCTGTTACAAAATCAGCAAATTTATATATCATATATTACCAAAAAAGCCCGACCATGTGCGGTTTCTGGCATAAACCGTACATAGTCAGGCACAAATTGCCGTCTTTTCCGTTTCTGTTCAAGGCCCGCTGCGCTCTGTGCGATCACCATCTGCGAGCGCTCACAGCACCGGATTATGTCTGTCGCTCTGCGTGATCGGCTTTGGAATCAATATTTTGACCGCGAACTGCTCATCTCCTTGCTCATAAGTGACGGAGCCGCCGTACTTGGCCGCCGCGTAGCGGATGCTGCGCACTCCGTAGCCGTGCATCTTCCGGTCCTCCTTGGTGGTCACCGGCAGGCCGTCCTTCATCGCGATCTCGCCCTCGAAGTAATTGGAGATCTCCGTGTAGACAAAGCCCTTTTTCTCGGTCACCAGCATGTGGATCCAGCGCCGGCCCCGCTCCTGCACCGTCGCCTCGCACTCGATCGCGTTCTCCAGGGCGTTTCCGAAGATCGTGCAGATGTCCACCACGTGCATGGGGGAGATCAGCGCTCCGTCCGCGACGCACGTGAAGGCGATGCCCAGTGCCCGGATCTGCGCCTCTTTACCTGACAAAATAGCGTCCAGAACCGGATTTCCTGTCTGCCGCTCAGGCCTGTACTCCTCAAGCTGTTCCTCCATTTCCTCAATCGCCTGCATCCTCTTCTCGGGATCCATTTCCGCCTTGAGGCCCGCGATCTGATGCTTGAGGTCATGGTACTTGAAATTCACCATGTCGATGGCTTCTCTTGCATTTCTGTACTTCTCGTACTGCGCGCTGAGGATCGTCTGAATCCGCTCCAGCTCCCGCTGCGCCTGGATCCCGATCAGCCTCAGGCGCACCGCGTAGAGCAGCACCAGTCCTCCCAGGTCCACCAGCGAGCGCGTGTTGAACAGGTCGGCGTCAACAGCCTTGCCCTCTGCGAAAATGTTGAGCGCAAATCCCAGGTTACTGATGGCGAAGGTCGCCAGCACGACGATGGCCGGCGGGATCAGGTCCTGCCACTGCACTCTTACCTCCAGTTGCGCCTCGAGCGTCCTCAGCTCGATCCACCCGATCACCGCAAGGACCAGCCCATAGACGACTGCCATGACCACTGCGGCGATAAACCGGTTCATCCCGCTGTAAACCTGATAGCACCCCCGCACGATCTGCCAGCCCACACTGGCCATAAGCTCAGCCGCCACAATAGACAGGAGCGTGTAGTAAAGGCAGATATGATACGGGTAGTCCATACACATTGCCAAAAAAGCGAACATCAGTCCAAACGCGACCAGCATACAGGGAATCCACAGCAGAAGCGGCACATTGGCCGTCACAACCAGAAAGAAACTCTGCAGGACAAGAAATGCCGCGGCGATTCCGGCCGTCATGGCCTTGTCGTATTTGCGCGGCATGAAGAAAATAAAGAGCAGGCATGTCGCCCACTCCGCAATAGCTGTATAGATCCTCGGAATATCCGGAAATGTCGTCGCAATCGTATCCATTCTCTCCCTCAAAGACGCCGCACAAGGTCCGGGGCCGCTCCCGAAGCCGCCCCGCCTCATACAGCGCACTCGGTCAGTCGCTGAACTGCCGGTAAGTGCGCACGTTCAGTCGCTGATCTGCCTGGTAAGCGCGGTCATGAACTCGTTTCTTCTGGCCCGGCTGATCAGGAGCTTTTCTCCCCCGATCTCGCAGCACCCGTCGACAATTCCCTCGACATGCTGCAGGTTGACCAGATAACACTTGTTGCTCCTGAAAAAGCCTTTGTCCGAGAGAAGCTTTTCCGCGTCTCCCATCCGCTCCCGCGTCACAAAGTCGCCCTTCTTCGTGTGGTAGATCAGGTTGTGCCCCTCGCTCTCCACGTAGTACAGATCTGTCGTCCTGATCCTGCGCAGTCCGGTCTTTGTGCTGATGGTCAGAACGGATTCCTCTCTGCTCTCCATCCTCGAGACGGCCTTGTCCAGTTTTTTGGCAAAGATGTAGTAGCTCACCGGCTTGAGCACATAGTCCAGCGCATCCACCTCGTAGCCGCGGATCGCGTAATCATTTCGGTTGGTTATAAATATGATCTGGACCTCCTGGTCCCGCTCCCGGATCTTCTCCGCCGCCGTCATCCCGTCCATGAACTGCATCTGGATATCCATGAGCAGGATATCAAAGCCGCCTTTGTAGTCCTCGACCAGGTCTTCTCCGTCCTGATACTGCGTAACCTTGATCTGGCGCTTTGTCTCCTCGCCATAGCGTCGAACAAATTCTTCCAGTTCCGCGGCATATCTCTCTTCATCTTCCACAATCGCAATATGCAGCATATGTTCTCAATCCCCCCTGAGCACGAGGCTCGCAGAACGGCCCCGTCTTTCTCATTATAGCAGATGGAAGAGATATTTGCTCAGCTCACATGTCCGCAGATGTCTGCACTGGGGTCTGCTCCGAGGCCTGCCCCGAAGTCTGCTCCGAGGTCTGTTCAAACAGATTCGCCGCCGCCTGTGTCACCATTTCCCTGTACTTGTCGCGGATCGCTTCGGGCGCCACTATTTTCACCTTTCCTTCGAAAGGGAACACCCAGCCGTAGAATGTCGGGCTGTCCGCCACATTCACTCTTGCGCAGAACGTATCCTCCGAAGTCCTCCAGGTCTCCACCTCCTCGCCGAACTGGTCGACGATGTACTTCATCATATCGCTCTGACACTCCAGGACCACCTGCACCTCGTCGCCCGCGAACATGCGGAACTGATGCTGCACGTACTCTTCTATATTGAGTCCTTCGGGCATGGGAACGGCGTCCTCTTCCAGCATCCCGGTGTTCAGCATGCGGTCTACGCGGAAATTTACGACTTTCTGCCTGGCGTCCGAAAAACCGCACATGTAGTAATGATTGTCGTCCCAGACCAGCGCGTAAGGGCTCACATAATATTTTGCCCCGTCATGGCGAAGCCGCCTGTTCTTGTCCGCGTCGTACTCCACATACTGGAAGCAGATCTTCTTTCCACTGTTGATGGCGTCCGTGATCGCGTCCACGATATAGTAGATCTGATAATTGTCCGCCTTGAGGCGGTCCGCCATATAGAGATGGCGGGTGATTCTCTGTGACTGATGCTTGCTGACGCACCCGACGAGCTTTGCCACCAGAGTATCGCTCTTCTCCTTGGAGATGAACCGGGAAGAACAGACCGCATCGATCAGCAGCTTGATCTCCGGGATCTCAAAACCGCGGCTCGCCAGGAAAAAGGAGTGCTGCGTGCTCTTGACCGTCACGATATCGAATCCCTCTCCGACCAGGACGTCGATATCATCCTTGACTGTCTTTCTGGACGCATGGGCGTCCTCCGCACTGAAGATCTTCACCAGCTCGGGGGTTGAAACGGGGTGATCCTCGTCCGTGTTTTCAAACAAATATTTCAGCATTCGAAAGGGTCTCTGTTTGTTGCGTATATTTGTCATGGGAACCTCCAAGTTCATTTTGTCTGCCGCCAGTTAGTGAATTGGGTGCTGAATAATTAAATAAATTATATCTGTTATTTTGATAAATTTACATAGCTTTTACAATATATTTCTTCCTTATGACTCCGGAAACGCTAATTATTTCTGTTTTTTTATTCTCCACCCCGCAAATCCTGACGTAAAAAAACGGCCTCCCGCCGGGCAATACCCGGGCGGAAGGCCGCTCCCTCTGTGAACTATTAATGCAATACCAGATACATGATCACGGATACGACTGTGCTTGTGAGACCGATCGCCGCCTCATAGGGGATCAGCTTCATGCGGTCACCGATGGACAGGTTGACCGCGCCGCCCGTGGCGTGGAAGAAGGAGCCGTGGGGCAGGGAGTCCAGAACCGTAGCTCCCGCGTGGACCATTGCTGCTGCCGCCAGCGCCGACACACCGTTGGAGAGCAGTGTGGGGGCAAAAGTCTGCGCTGCCACTGTTGCTCCGGCAGTGGTCGACGCCGTAGCAGCTGCCATCAGTATTCCTGCAAGCGGTGCAAGTACAAAAGCGGGCATATTCATTGCTTCCAGGATATTGGTGACGTCATACTGAAGTGCGGAGGCCTTGATGATACCGGCGATCGTGCCTGTACCGATCAGAAGGATTGAGACACCGATGACCTTGCTCAGGCCGAATTCCATATATTCTACACAGTTTTTCACTTTTCCAGTGGCGATCATACTTACGAAGCCGCCTACGGGCAGTGCGATCAGCGGATCGATGGCGATCCCTGCGATGGGGCGAAGGGCGAGCATGACGATAACAACAACGGGACCAAGGACGGCTGCCCCGAAACCGGGCAGGTTCTTCTCTCCGGAGCTCTCCATATCGGCAGAGCTGATCTCGTCGCCCTTCTTCTTCACCAGCATGGAGGCCAGAAAGATGGCCATGGCAAGCGCAAAGACTGCGGGAATGGCATTTCTCATCATTACAGCAGTCAGATCCTGGGAGAACGCCTCAGATACCGCGATGGTGTTAGGGTTGGGGGAAATGATGTTTCCCGCCTTTCCGCCGCCGATCATGGCGACCAGAATGCCGCTCTTGGAGAGGCCGGCTCTCTTGCCGATCGCCAGAGCGATGGGCGCCACCGTGATGACGGAGATATCGATAAATACGCCGACGGCGCAGATGATCATGGTCGCAATGGCAATGGCCGCCACGGCTCTCTTTTCTCCGAGCTTTTCAACGATGGTCTCCGCGATCTTCTCCGCCGAGCCTGTCTTGATCAGGGCGCCTGCCAGAATTCCGCTGGTCAGAATACGGAGGACGGATGACATCATGGAACCCGCGCCGCTCACCATCGTGTTTACGGTATTGGCGAGTCCGCCGCCTCCGATCAGGCCGCCGATGAGCGCGCCCAGGATCAGGCTGTAGGCGGGCTGCACCTTCTTAATGATCAGTACAATTGCGATTACAAGTCCGACGATTGCTCCTAATGTTGTGAACTGTGCTTCCATTTTTTATCCTTTCTGTAATACCGCTTAATCTTCAAATGGCTTAGATGTCTTTTCGTCAAAAACTTCAGCCCTGCAGCCTCATTCCCGCGCGCACCATGCGGAACATGCGGATCGCGCCCTTATAATACAGATCCTCCGCTTTCTCAAGCGCCTTTGCCAGCGGCATCGGAGCGTCCACGGTCGTCATGATCGAGTCAATGCCGTGCTCATAGATCTGGTCATATCCTTTGCCCAGGCCGCCGCAGAGCGCTGTCACCGGAATATCGTACTTCTTTGCTCTGTCGCCGACGCCCTGCATCACCTTGCCAAAACAGCTCTGCCAGTCCGTTCTTCCCTCGCCGGTCACGACCAGGTCGACGCCCTCCAGGATCTTATCAAAGTCGATCAGGTCCAGGACCGTCTCGATGCCGGACTTCATCTCGGCATTCAGGAAGATCTTCAGCGCTGCGCCGAGGCCGCCCGCCGCTCCGGTTCCGGGCGTATCGTCGGGATTGATCCCGAACTCCTTAATGATCACGTCGCGGTAGTTGCACATGCCCTTCTCCAGTCTCTCCAGGATTTCCGGTGTGCCGCCCTTCTGCTTTCCGAAGGTAAAAGTGGCGCCGTCTTTTCCGCAGAGCGGGTTCGTGACATCGCACATAACGGTGAAATGCGCCTTCTTTGCCTTCTCGTCAAGGCCGCTGACGTCGATGTGGGCTACTTTCTCAAGTTCGCTGCCCTTTCCCTCGAGCACATTTCCGTCCGCGTCCAGGAAACGAATGCCGAGAGCGCTGGCAAATCCCATGCCGCCGTCATTGGTCGCGGAGCCGCCGATCGCGATGGAGATGTCCGTGTAACCGGCGTCCAGAGCCGCCTTGACCAGTTCTCCCGTTCCGTAGGTTGTTGTATTGAGAGGATTTCTCAGCTCCTCGGGCACCATGGGAAGTCCGGAGGCCTGGGCCATCTCGAGGACCGCCTCCTTGTCGCTCAGTCTTCCGTAATAGGCCATAACCGTCTCCATCAGCGGTCCGTGGACCTCTTCGTAGATCTTCTGGCCTTTTCTGGCGAGGATCACCGCATCCGTTGTGCCCTCTCCGCCATCCGCTACCGGAACTCCGAAAGTTTCGCAGGGCCCGAACACCTCGTGTGCCGCTTTGGTCAGAAGCTCCACCGTCTGCTCGCTGGAAAGTGTTCCCTTAAAAGAATCCGACGCAAATACAAGTTTCATAATTTACCTCCGTTTTGTGTTTTTGTACCATTCTTTTGACGTGCAACTTTGGGAAGACTCTTGAAATCTTCGTTTCAAATATTCCTGTAAATTCTGTTTTTCTCTCTTTCTGACCTAATTTTAGCGCCAAAAGTGCAGTAGTCATTAATCCTCTGCCAATAAAAAGAACGCAAGTTATTGTGTCAATCACACAAAACTTGCGTTCCCATTCTGTTGATATTGATTTTCTTTTTTCGAAGCCCTTCTCCGACCCGCTATTTTGCCAGATAGAGATACAGAAGCTCCATAAATCTTCGGTCGTCCGCGCTCTCCAGCGGATCCAGCCCCAGGTAGTCCTTCATTTTGTTGTAGCGGTAGACCAGCGTGTTCTTGTGAACATAGAGCTCCCTGGCCGCCTCCGAGAGATTGTAGTTCGTACTCTCAAGGGCCCTGATCAGCTCTACAAACTGCCTGCGCTGATCCTCGCCGATCTCTGTGCCGTAAATATAGAAGACCTGCTGCAGTTCCTGCCTGGGGATCAGCGTCCGGAAATACTCCTTGATATAGTCCGAAAGGAAAATGACTTCCCCCGGGGCGTTTACATGGGACTCCAGCCATTTGCAGTGGCGGTACGCGTAGTAGTACTGGGAAAACCTTTTCTGGAGCGAACCCACATAGAATACCGCCTTGACGCCCTTGTCCGACAGCCACCTGCGGATGTATTCCAGGTAGTCCTCGATCTCCTCCCGATAATCCGTCAGATTCCTGCGGCCGTCTACCTTCACTGTCTTGAAGACCAGTAGGTGGGTCTCGTCGATCACGTAGCTGAAGTCCTGCCTCCAGTGGCCCTTTCCTCTTCGCAGCACCTCCAGGACGTCCTCCGCCGGCGGAAGCTTCCGGCTTCGGCCTTCTTCTTCCTTCGGCCTTCGGAGCCTGCACAGCACCGGCACTCTCACAAGTTCCTCATCGTACTCGAGCTGCCTGGCGATTCCCCTTATTTCTGTGGAATCCGCGTACTGTCCCTGGGTCAGAAGACTCAGAAAATGTTCTTTTCTTGTTCTGCGCAGACGGATCTGCTCCTGCTGCTTTTCATACCGGAGCATAGCCTCCATCGCCATGCGCGTGATCATCGCCACGTCCCGGATCTTATCGGGGTCGCCGGTCACGCCGACGACCCCTTCCTTTCGTCCTTCATGGAGGATCGCCATATTGATGCCCGGGAGCACCCCCGGATAGGTCCTGTCATCATGGACCACGATCACGTCCTTGGAGCCGTGAATGATGCGGTCCGCCACTTCGTGATAGGTTCCGACTCGCTCCGGATCCCGGCTTGCTATGATCACGCCTGTCTCATCCATAATGTTGATATTGTATTCCGTGTACTGCGTGACCTGCTCTATAAATCTTCTTGCCAGTTCCGCCTCTATCATGCCGGGACATCCCCCCCTATATTCAAGGCTCGCGAAGCGAGCCGCTGCGCCGCATGCGGGTTGCCGACAGCGGCAAGGTCCAACCGTTTTCCGCACGCGTGTGCATCATCTTACCAGTCGAAATCCGTATCGGAATCGATTCCCACGTGCAGTTCTTTCGCTGTCCGCCTGAGGATCTCAGGCAGCTTGTAGAGATCTGCCTTGTTCATCTCTCTGATCTCCTCTCCCAGCTCATCGCAGAACTTCTGTGCCTTCTTTACATCCTCCTCCGTGATCTTGTCGGACCCCCGGAGCTTCTCCGCGCATACATAGACCACATAGGCGAGCCTGAGATTATCTGTATAGCTCTCCTCCGCGGAGGGAATCGCGTACTCGATCTCCTTGCTCGTGTCCTCCAGCGGCTCTTTGTATCGGACCTTCACGGTTCCAAGCTCGGAAGATCCCGTCGTCACCATCTTCGTGTACTTGAATCCGCTCTCCACCGGTTTGCCGCTCTCCCTAAGGACCAGCTCATAGAGCGCGACGCCGTAGCCGCCCGAGCCGAAAGGTTCGGAGATCACTTTGTCGTTCACAAAATCTTCGTGGCTGATCTCCCTGTTCTCGAAGCCCAGCAGCCGGTAGCTCTCCACCACCTCGGGGTTGAACTCGACCTGCGCCTTCACGTCCTTGGCGATGACATTTACCAGCGACGCGTACTCTTCGTCGATACACTTTTTCACGTCCGCGAGATTATTGACCGTGCGATAGACGCCGTTCCCGTGCTTGGCAAGTGTCTCCAGCTTGTCATCCTTGTAATTGTACAGCCCTGTGCCGATCACGCTCAGGAACAGATTGCTCTTTTTCTTCTCCTCGATCAGTTCTTCAAGGCCGCCCCGGTCCGTGATGCCAAAATTCAGATCCCCGTCCGTGATCAGGATCACCTGGTTGTTGCCGTCTTCCACATACTCCTCTTTGCCGATCTCATAAGCTGTCTCGATACCGGCGGATCCGTAAGTGCCGCCGAAGATCTCAAGGCCCAGCAAAGCCTCCAGCGCCTTGATCTTGTCCGCCTCTTCCCAGATCCTCATTCCCTTGAGAACAACTTCGTCCCTTGAACTGTATGTGACAAGGCTCAGCTTGTCGCCGGCCTTGAGCTTGCTGATGATCGTCGCGACCATAGCCTGCGTCTTTTTCGCGTTGCCGCACATGCTCCCGGAGACGTCCAGCAGGATCACAATATTTTGACGCTCCTTTACCTCTTCCTTCCCCTGGACATTGATATACAGGAGTTTCTTGCCGCCCGTGGAGGCGCACAGCTCATGGGAAATCTTAAATTTCTCCGCCTCTGGCTTCTCGCTCTGATAGCGGAAATAGTTGAGCATCTCCTCGATCCTTACCATACTCTTGTCAATGCGGCGGTCGCTGCGGAGCTGGTTGAGGATTACGCCGGCGGACGCCGTGTTGGTCGTCATCCGGAACGTGGAAGTCATATTGACAGCGGCGCTGCGAAATTCCTTCTCCTCGATGGGATCGTATTCATCCGTCTCCATCAGCCTCTCGGCGAACCGCCTGCTGCGCGGATTCGCTCCTGTGAAAGACGCCGTGCTGCCTGCCGTGGAACCGGCCATAAAACTCATAGAGTCGGCCATCGGAGCTTCCTCTTCCAGAATACCGGACGCGGATGCCTCCACGGGAGCCGACATGCTGCTCTCTTCCGCATCAAGGCTCGCCTCTCTCAGCACGCGTCTCCTGCCGGCAGAGGCTCTCCGCGCGGGACTCGGCGCAGGCCTTGCCGATCGCAAAAATGACGGGGTACTCGCCCCGGGCGCCCCCGATGACATATTGCTGCTCTTCTGCGAGGACGCGGGCGCGGCGACACTACGCAGCAGCCTGCTGATTCTGCCGCCGCGGACCGTCTCCAACTCCTCCTCGCCGTCTCCTTCCGCCAGCTGCGCAAGGATCCTCTCATATCGTGTACCTATAGTCGTATTTGAGGTCCGGCTGACTCCATAAGTAAACAGCGCCAGAACCGTCGCCGTGCGCTCATCATATCCGAGGCTGCGATAATAGTCATAATAGTCTCTCTCTTCCTTACTGCGGCTATTCCAATCGACTTCTTTTTTCATATCGTTCTCCTTTCCGAATCCGAACTCTCTTTGCTTACATGACCTTCATGCACCTATTGTACTTGTTTCTGATCGGAAATTTGTCGCCCCGCAGGCGACAATCCTGAAAATCGCCCTTTGCCGTCCGCGCCGTGCGGCTTATTTCCCGGCCTTTTTCTTCTGAATATGGTAATTGATCACCGTCGACAGGTGCTCGCCGAGGAGATGCGATCCTACCGTCACGAGCTTCATCTTTGTGCCCGGTATGACCAGCATTTTGCCTGCCAGGGCGCCGTCCACGCCTTCTCTCGCGGCCTGCTTCGCCGTGATCTGCCTGCCCGATACAAGGACGCCCGAGTTTTTATTGAAGGCCGTGTCCACCGGTCCCGGACACAGACAGCAGACTTTCACAGGGCTGCCGGCCTGCCGCAGCTCCTCGTGGATCGCCTCTGTCAGCCTCACCACATAATTCTTGGACGCGTAATAACTCGAAAAGGTTGGGCCCGACGTAAATCCCGCGCAGGAGCCGACGTTGAGCAGCACGCCGTGTCCGTTCTTCACCATTTCTCTCAGAAACAGCTTGGACAAAATATGGACCGACGTCACGTTGAGATCAATGAGCGTCAGTTCCTTCTCCAGATCCGTATCGAGAAAAAGTCCGTACACGCCCATTCCGGCATTATTGACAACAAAATCAATATTTTGGCTTCCGGCCTGCGCGCAGCACTCCTCGAAGAGGCGCAGGCATTCCTCCCGCTTCGACAGGTCCGCGGGAATGACCAGGACCTTCCTGTCCGGATATTTGTTTATGATCTGTCCGCGCAGTTTCTGCAGACGGTCCTCCCGCCTCGCTGTCATGATCAGGTCGTACCCTTTAACTGCAAGATATTTGGCGATCTCCAGACCGATTCCGGCACTGGCGCCGGTGACAAGTGCATACATAGTCCACCTCCAAGAAACCTTACTGCCATTTGTTCTTTTTACTATAGCACAAAAACAACCTCCGTACTCACAATGGAGCCGGAGGCCTGTCTTATTTATCTGTGTCCCGAAGCGCTGTGCGCTTACGCTATTCTGATCAGATCTTCTTGGTATATTCTTTATAAATGAATGCGTAGCAGGTGCCGCCGCGGGGATCGTTGATCAGCAGTCTGTACCACTTGCCGTCGCTGGTGATGCCGTCGACTTTCAGCTTGTGGCCGTACTCATAGGTCTTGGCGATCGGTCCGTCGGGAGTATATCTGCAGTTCAGGCTCGAAGCCGTGACCTTTACCCAGATCGGGGTGATCGCTTTGACTGAGATCTCCTGTCTTCCTACGCCGCCGGTAACCTGATCCAGTTCCTCTGCATTCATCTTGTTTTCCATCATGTCGCTCATTTTTTTATCTCCTTTTTGTGCGGGTCTGTCTGACCGTTAAAACATTGTTTTTTGCCTTACACATATATATACTGCTGCCCGGCATAAAATCCACCCCAAAAATTTATTTGACATTTTCTTTCGTTTTGGGTACAATATCATCTGTTCGCAGGAGTGGCGGAATGGCAGACGCGCAGGCTTCAGGTGCCTGTTATGGCAACATAGTGTGGGTTCAAGTCCCATCTCCTGCATCTTCTGTCACACATTGCAGGAATAAGCGGAAGTGTCGGAACTGGCAGACGAGCAAGACTAAGGATCTTGTGGTGGATACACCGTGTGGGTTCAAGTCCCATCTTCCGCATCATAAAGCCCGGAATCATTGAGCATTCAATGAATCCGGGTTTTTTGTTTCCCTCGTCCCAATGTTTTTTTGTAATTTTATTGTTTTTTCCCCGTCTGTTTTTTTAGAAGCTGTCTCCGACAGTTTCCAATCCGCATTTCTAATACGGTCTTATGTCACATCAACTGTTTTCGAAAGGAGTTATATGTCTGCAGAAGAGATCAAAACCGCATCCCCCCTGTTAATCGACGACGACAATGACGAGATTACTGATGGTATTGACTGCGACACGGACAGTGAAGCTCTTTATACCGCGGAAGACCTCATCGTCTCCGACTCAGTACGGATCTACCTCAAGGAGATCAGCAACTACCCTCTTCTTACTGCCGAAGAAGAGATTGCGCTCGCCAAGCGCATCGAGGCAGGCGACGCCTACGCCCGCCAGCAGCTTGCGCAGGCAAATCTCCGGCTTGTTGTAAACATTGCCAAGAGATACAAAAACACTAACCTCCCCTTCCTGGATCTGATCCAGGAAGGCAACATCGGCCTTATGAAAGCGGTCGACAAATTTGATTACAGGAAAGGCTTCAAGTTTTCCACCTACGCCACCTGGTGGATCAGGCAGGCAATTTCCCGCGCCATCAATGACAAGTCCCACATAATCCGGATTCCTGTCCATCAGTGCGAGCGGATCAACAAGATCAGGCGCGCGTTCCGGGAACTCTCTCAGGAGCTCGGCCGGGAAGTCACCCCGGAAGATATCGCCGAGAAGCTCGATATGTCCGTCGAGGAGGTTGACACTTTACTCCGTTACTCTATGGATGCCGTCTCCCTTGATACCCCTGTCGGAGAAGAACAGGACAGCCAGCTGAGCGATTACATTCGCGACGAGGGCTCCCTTGAACCTGAGGCAGTGGCTGTCGCCGCCTCAATGAGAGAATCCGTTGTCGGGCTCTTCGACTGCCTGACCGTCCGTGAAGAAGCGATCCTGCGCCTGCGGTTCGGCCTTGACGACGGCAGGGAGAAGACCCTGGATGAAGTAGGAGGAATTTACGGCCTCACCCGCGAGAGAATTCGCCAGATCGAGGCCAAGGCGCTCAGAAAACTCCTGATGCGCCAGATGCACAAACACAGAAACCTGCGTGATTATCTCGCGTGAGTCACGAGAGGGCTGTCGCACTTAGAGAAAGACGAAACACATTTATATGACGTTCAGGTGCCGCCGGAGATGTCTCCGGCGGCATTTGTTCAGCATTCTCATCCGGCTGCCAACTGCGTTGGATTATTTGAATATTTTTTCTTCCATGGCCCCCATCGGCTTTTCTGGCAGCCGGCACATAATTAAGAAATCAAGGCAGTTTATTACCTGCGTTGGATTAATAACAAGAATTCTTCCTCCATGGCCCCCATACAGGCAGCATATCAAACGCACTGTATGGAGGCCAGCGCCACTGTAATGAGCCTTATGGTCCAACTTGCCGTGAAAGACTCCGATATTTACAGATTTTTTTGCATTTTGCCTGTTTTCCATGGAGGCAAGCTGACCAAATCTTCCCCATATGATCCAACCAAATGAAAACGCAAAAAAATCCGGCCATTAGGCCGGATTTTCACTGCTTATTCAGGGTCGTTGCACTCTTACAAATGTGACAGCCCCACTTTTAATGCCCATTATTGGCGCGCCGATCATGCGCTTCTGTCGAAGGACTCATAAGCGAGTCCGAAATCATGATCAGATCTTCTTGGTGTACTCTTTGTAGATGAAAGCATAGCAAGTGCCACCGCGAGGATCATTGATCAGCAGTCTGTACCACTTGCCGTCATCAGTGATTCCGTCAACTTTCAGCTTGTGGCCATACTCGTAGGTCTTGGCAATCGGTCCGTTGGGGGTATATCTGCAGTTAAGGCTGGATGCTGTAACCTTTACCCAGATAGGTGTGATAGCTTTTACGATAATCTCCTGTCTGCCAACGCCGCCTGTAACTTCGTTAAGCTCTTCTGCATTCATTTTATCCATCATTTCGCTCATTCTAATTCTCCTTTCTAAAAGGTGCGTGTTCTTTATATCATTATATACTTTTGCGCGTATGGAATTCCATGGTTATTTGGTAATTATTCAGCACCGGATTTCGAAGGAATTCAAAACAAGCGTTCGGCCTGTACAAACAAATGTACACCTGTTCGATTAGAATCAAATCATAGAAGAAATCAAGAAGAGAGCAACAGTTTCAAAGCTTAATGAGGAGGTCTGCATGAAGGGATATCTTAATGGAAACGGTTACATGGGTTTGGTTAACGGCCGCTACATTTTGTTTACCAGTGAGGCCGAGTATGAAGAGTACATGGCAGAGGAGGAGTGAGCGATGGCAGTAGCAAGAATATATAAGATTATTTACTGGGTGATTGGAATCGCTGCGATGCTGAGCATGGGAATGCAGGCGATCGCCTGATAAGATACACGCACGTGCGAAATGAACAGGCTGTCGCATTTATGAACTTTGACGTCCCAAAAAAGAGTTTAAAATCCGGCCTTCCGGCCGGATTTTTATTGAAACAATTTAAAGCGCGGTGACAAACTGCCAGGAAGGAAGACTTCTCTGACAGAATCACTTTTCCAACAAATTATGGAGCAGGTGCTCCCTGTGATTGATGAAAACCTCTGTCACCTGATAACTCTCGGTCTCTTCATAGGAACAAGGATGGATCACACCGCCGTCGAAAGAGAGGATTTGAGCGCCGGGCAGTCCGAGCAGGATTGGCGAGTGAGAGGCAATGATGAATTGAGCGCCGCCCTGCGCACAGCGGTGAATTTCCACGAGCAGCGTGAGCTGCCGCTGGGGAGACAGTGCTGCTTCGGGTTCATCGAGAAGATAGATCCCGTTCTCACGGAAGGAATTCTGAACCAATGCAAGAAAGCTCTCCCCGTGAGATTTCTCGTGGTAGTGCTGCGGAATGCCGCCGGGCCCTCTGCTGTACTCGTTCTCCATGGTGGCAACATTGTAGAAGCTCTCCGCGCGGAGAAAGTATCCGTAGACCGGTCTGCGAACGCTGCGGGAAAGGCGGATGGCACTGTGCAGTTCCGAATGGGAATCGTAGGTCGAGAAATTGTAATTTCTTGTGCCGCCCTCGGGGTTGAAGCCATAGGCGACCGCGATCGCTTCCAGCAGTGTAGATTTTCCGCTGCCGTTTTCACCGACAAAGAAGGTGACCGGCTGCTCGAAATCAATCTGCTCAGCGCTGCTGATAGAAGGGATGGAGCGAAGGTAGCTGTCGGGCGATATTTTGCGCCAGTCAATCATGGCGCTTCTTATAAACTGATTGGTCATGGTAATCCTCGGCTCGGAGCGTACGTACGACGGAAAACGAAACAGGTTGTTAAACAAAAGGCTTTGCTATAATCATACCAGTATACTCTATTTCTTCCCCCTCGTAAAAGAGAAGAAGCGCAGGGTTTCGTTGCGATGTTGTGATTATAAGGTCAGGAAAAATGAAGGATATTTGCAGATAAAAAAATGAGCTGCGTCGGCCCTCACCAATAAGGGGTGTGGGTGCGCCAAGCTCAATAAAGTAATAGCATATGGTCACAAAAAATAGCAATACAAGGATTGATCAGAGATCTTCGGCTCTTAAAAACTATTAATCGAGTCTACGGGAACACAGCTCTGTATGACCGCCCCAAACAGCCCTGCCCCCCAGCTTGCCCTATATCTTCCACCGTTTTTGGGAGAAAGCAGAACGGTGCAATAATTAAGAGATCCTGTGGTCTTAATGGTCGCCAAAATATCTTCTTTTGAATGAATTTCTATCACGCCGCCAGCTACTGCCTGTCCTAATGTCTTACCCTTCATATCCACTGCCTTAACCCAAGCACCGGTTGATGTGTAATCTATGCCTCTATCTACTGCAATTCTTATAACGTCATTAGAGGACTCTTTAATCGGATAACCGCATTGAGGGCAATTACTTGCTGCATCAGAAACCATTTTCCCACACTCAGGACATTTAATCAGTGCCATTGAATTATATCTCCTTTCCCCGAACAATATACTGGTAATTATTCTGCTTTCCCACAGTATTCTTTACATTTGCTTATATACATAAAGTGGGTATCATGCTAATAATTTTACCCGGTACAAAGTCACATTTGGTGGGCTCAGCGCCCACTCTGAGATATTCCCCTATCCCGGAATTGACACCTCACCACACAGGCTCAGATGAAAGTATTCTTTGATCTCCTGAGCGTCTTCCCGGGTCTTTGACACCTCGAATTCCGGAAAGGCGCTTACCGCCTTATTTTTTTAGTCAAATCTAAATTTCCTACTTTTCCTAAACTACTAAATATAGTATACTGATCTAAACAGAGTACTACATGCAGGAGTTATTGTTATGAGTTTACATGCGGTTAAAGTCAAGGGCAGATTCTATATCCTGAAAGACATCACAAAAAACGGAAAGCATTCCACCACTACAGTCGAAAAGCTGGGAACAGCTGAAGAGATCATGGCGGCCCACAGCTGCGATGACGCAATGGAATGGGCGAGGCAGCGTGCGCTTGAACTCGATATGAAGGACCGTGAGGCCAGCGACCCGGAAGGACGCCATTACATCCTTGCAAGGGATAACGTACGGATCCCAAAGGGGGCACTGAATTCATTCAATGTCGGCTACCTCCCTCTCCAGAAGATCTACTATGACCTCAGGCTGCCTTCCATATGTAAGGCCATCTCTAAGAGGCACAGCTTCGATTTCGATCTGGATACTATCTTCTCCAGGCTGATCTACAGCCAGATCCTGTTCCCCGGATCGAAACTCCGGGTCACCGACCTGTCCAGAAGGCTCTTCGAACACCCGGACTTCGAGTACCACCAGGTTCTCCGTGCCCTTTCCGTGATCAGTGAACACTTTGACGAGATACAGAGTTCCCTCTATAAAAACAGCCTGAAAGTAATAGACAGGAAAGCCGGCGTCGTCTTTTATGACTGCACCAACTACTATTTCGAGATTGAAAAGGAAGATGAGGACCTGTCCCCGGCTAATGCCGGTACATTTGAAGAGATGGAAAAAAACAGGGGGCTCAGGAAATATGGCAGGAGCAAGGAGCATAAACCGGCACCCATTGTACAGGTAGGTCTGCTTATGGACCTTACCGGACTTCCGATCTCCATCATCGTCACGAGCGGAAGCCGAAACGAACAGATGACCCTGGTGCCTGTTGAAAAAAAGGTCCTTAAGGATTACGGGATCCACGACTTCATCGTCTGCACCGATTCGGGTCTTTCAAGCGAAGACAATCGGAAGTTCAACAACTTCGGCGGAAGGGCATTCATCACCGCTGTCTCTGTAAAGAAAATGTCCGGTGAAAACATGGAATGGTGCCTCTCTCCGGAAGGATGGCGCATGGAAGGGGAGGATGTGAGGCTCAATAAGCTGTATGACATCACTAAACTTGAAGAAGACGAAGAATCACGGGAAAAATACTATGAAAAGATCTTCTATAAAGAAAAGTACATCGAGTCCTATGATGAAGAGCGGGGCACGGAGTTTAACCAGACGCTTCTGGTAACATTCTCCCTCAAATACAGGGACTACACGGCCGGCATACGCCGCTCCCAGGTTGAGCGTGCGATACGCGCCATCGAACAGGGCGGCGGGAAGCTGGAAAAGAAAAACCAGAACGACTTCCGCCGGTTTGTAAAGACAATGAATACAACAAAGAGCGGGGAAGCTGCAACAAACAGGAAGTACCTTATCGACGAGAAAGCGATCGAAGAAGATGCCAGGTTTGACGGATTCTATGCGGTAATGCATAACCTTGAAGAAACCCAGACCTCTGATGTGCTCAGGATCACAAAAGGGAGATGGGAAATAGAAGAATCCTTCCGGATCACAAAGACGCAGATGCGGGCAAGGCCTATCTACCTGGCAAGGAAAGACCGGATCTGCGCCCATCTGCTGGTCGTATTCATCGCACTGCTCTTCTACAGGATCCTTGAGAGGAAGCTTGCGCATCCTTACACGGACCAGCAGATCATGGACTGCCTCAGAGGCATGTACATCGCCAAGTATCCCACAGAAGACTCCTATCATCCGGCTTATGAGCGCACTGACCTTACCGATGATATCCACCAGTACCTGGGCTTCAATACGGATTATGAGCGGATGACAGACTGGAGGATGAGAGGCAACTGCCGCATTACAAAAGGAACATCAAAGAGAAAGAAAGACATTTCCTGACAAAAAGAAGAATCTTACGATTTCGCCCAGCTTGTTCCAAGATTCAGAGCCCGAGGTCGCTGCCAGCCGCCGCAGGGAACCCTTGCGGGGTTCTCAGGCGGATGCTACAATACGCTCCCCGACGGCTCAGTGAAGGAAAGCTTGTTCCTGAGTTCATCGCCGTCGGTCAATGACCAGGCAGCATCCGCCTGAGGTTCACGCAAGGGCGGCGTACGGTCCCAGCAGCCCTGTGGGTAAACGTCTTTACTTTTATTACTTAAACAGAAAAACAGGATGCATACCCTTTCCGGTATCATCCTGTTTGTCATAAACTCGATCCACTGCAGTCTTCTATGACCTGTTCTGTGTCATCCTGCAGCCTTTGGCACATCCCCTGGTTTAGGAAAGTTTAGGAAATCGGGGTAAAAAACTGAAAGTCGAATTTTTGGCTTAAACATCAGCTTTTTCGGCATTTTTACCCTTCTGAACTGTCAAAAACGGGATTTTACCCGGTACAAAGTCACATTTGGTGGGCTCAGCGCCCACTCTGAGATATTCCCCTATCCCGGAATTGACACCTCACCACACAGGCTCAGATGAAAGTATTCTTTGATCTCCTGAGCGTCTTCCGTCTGCCCCAGCACCCACATCAGTTTAGTGACTGCCGCTTCCGTTGTCATATCATACGCCTGAATCACCCCCGCCTCCAAGGCACGGCGTCCGGTCTCATAGACCTCCAGATTGCTTCCCTCAAACCGGCACTGTGTCCCATCAAGAACTGTTGCTCCCTGCTCGGTGAGATTTTGAACCTCACTGATGAAATCATGCTTAAGGAAAGGCATTCCGCCCAATCCGAATGCCTCAATGTAGAATGCTTTATACCCCCTTTCCGCATACATTCGCAGCACTTCTCTGTGAATGCCGGGAAAAAACTTGATAACCGCAACGTCCGAACAGTACTGGTCCTGCAGCTTGAAAACCCCCTTTTTCAAGGGCAGCATTCTCTCATTGATTTTCATGCCAATGGAACTGATCTCTGCTACATTTTCGCAATTGATGCTGTCAAATGCGTCAAAACTAAGTGACCGAACCTTCGATGCGCGGCATCCCAGCATTACTTTCCTGTTAAATTGTTATTCCGGATCACAGCAGATCATCATTATACACTGCCCGCTGGCCGCCCACAAACCGGGGACGTCTTCGCGCACATATCAGAACTGCTTCCCCAATCCGGTTTACCGGAATTCGGATTGGCACAACAACAGGCTTAATATGCATCCCGATCAGAGTTCCTCCTATATCCATTCCTGCTGATGCCTTCCGGCAAATGGATTCCACGGCTACCGGGTCTGCAAACCTGTGATAAGCAGTAGTTCCAAACGATCCTCCTGCCTTGGGCTGCGGGATCACATTAACTTCCTCCAGGCCGTATTTCTCGCAGGCTTCTCTCTCAACGATCAACGCCCTGTTAAGGTGTTCGCAGCACTGCGCTGCCAGAAAGACCTTTCTTTTCTGAAGAGCAGCATATATTCCTTCAAATACTGCTTCTGCGGCCTCAAGACTTGAGCCGGTTCCAATCCTTTCACCGATCACTTCGCTCGAAGAACACCCGACCACAAAAAGATCTCCCGCTTTTAAGTGTGCCGCTTCGCAGACAGCTTCCGCCGCCTTTTCACTCTGTTTTCTTATTTCGTTAAGGTCTGCCATTTCATCTCCATTCCTTTTTCCAGTCAAATCTGGTGGAGTCCACCTATCCTATATTAATTCGTACGGTTGATGTCTGTTAACCCAATAGTATACAGAAGTCTGGTCATAATTGTATTGCCACTCATTACTATATTATTAATATCAGATCACTGCTTATACCGCCTTCTTCTTGCTCACTAAAACGATCATTCTATAAGAAAAGGACCCGCACCGCGGATCCTTCTCTTTTTGGTTTTATCAAACTCTATTTTCCGCCTCACTCCAACTCCGAAAACTTGTCATTGAAGAGAGCCTTAATCCTCTCATACTGCTCCTGCGTAGGTTCCGGAGCCTTCTCTCCGGCATTCAGCAGGATATGTCTGGCAATGCTGTCACAGCGGTCGATGATCCTCTCATATCCGGTACAGATCTCCGAGAAGGCCCTGCTGCCGTCCGGGCTGCACTCGCCGTTGTGGAGTCTTCTCACATTTCTTCTGTTGATCCGGCCCAGGAGGTCCGTGATGATCTCCCTGTAAACCTGCACGGTACCGGCAAGCCTTGTATTCTGCGTCGCGTAGTCGTGCACGGTTGCTTCCAGAATTTCCTGGACAGCGCTTCCGAATGTGCTCAGGTCTTTCCTCGCTTCCTCGGAGAAGCTGTCACCCTTCTTCTTGAGCCCCGTAAAGGACTCCTCCATAAAGCCGATCTTATCCGCCGTTTCCGCGCAGTTATTCACTACGCTGCTCAAAAAGGCAAGATTTCTGGCGTCCGCGTCATGCATCCTGTGCTCGGAGAGGCGTATGCAGTATTTTCTGATCTGGCTCACATAGTGATCCGCCTTGGTATCCAGATGCTTCATTTCCTCGGACTTCTCATCCAGATTCTTGTCAATCATATCCAGATAAGCGTCATAGTATTCCTGTACCACATCTGCCAGCATGAAAGAGGCGGTCCTGACCTGATCGATCGCGAATGCGGGGTTCTGCAGAAACAGAGGGTTGAGGATGGTAAGTGTGTCTGCTTCTTCCTCTTTCTCCGCCGCGTTGAAGGGAAGGATAACGTGCACCAGCTTGACAAGAGGTCTTGTCAGAGGCAGGAATACCGCGCTCCCCACCAGGTTGATCAGCGTGTGGAAAGCAGCGATTCCGACCGCTCCGCTCTTCTGACTGAGAAAAGCAAAGTTAAACATGCCGGACAGGATGCTGAAAGCTATCAGGAATATCGTATTTCGAATCAGGTTGTAGCTGAGGTGGAACAGCGCTGCTCTTTTGCCCTTGTTGCCGCCGCTGAGCGACGCAAGGATCGCTGTGAGGCAGGTCCCCAGCTGTGCGCCGCAGACGATCGGAATCGCCATCCCGTAGGTAACTCCTACGGACATTGCGAGCGCCTGCAGAATACCGATGGCGGCCGCCGAACTCTGGATCATAAGCGTACACGCGATTCCCACAAGCACGCCGATGAAAGGGTTCGTAGCGCGCAGCATCATCTGGTTGAAAGCCGGGACATTCTGCAGCGGCGCCACAGAATCGCTCATCATATCCATACCGATCATCATGACGGAAAAGCCAACGACGATCGTACCGATCGATCTCTGTTTGTCGCCCTTGGCAAACATCAGGAACACGACGCCTCCGATGGCCAGGAAGGGCGTAAAGGAGGACGGCTTGAGGAGCTGCAGCCAGAAGGAGCCGCCCAGCGAGTTCAAGCTCAGGAGCCAGGCCGTTGCCGTCGTTCCGAGGTTGGCTCCGATCGTAACGCTCGCGGACTGCGCCACCGTCATAATGCCCGAGTTGACAAGGCCGACGACCATAACCGTCGTAACCGAAGACTGCACAAATACCGACAGAATCGTGCCGAATGCCCAGCCGGCAAAGCGGTTTGCGGTGATCTTATCGATGAGGCCGCTGAGTTTTCCGCCTGCAAGCTGCGTCAGTGTATCGCTCATCACGTTCATGCCGAACATGAACAGCGCAAGCCCGCCCAGCATTCCTGTGATCAATCCAAAAATTTCTGTTCCACTCATATCTTTAGTTCCCTTATGTTCTGATTGTCAAAAAACATCACAGCTTTTTGCGGAATTTCCACACCTGCACTTCATAAGGCTTCAGCGCGCAGGGCTGCGCCGTCTTTCCGGCCTTCATCTCTTCTTCGGAGATATAATTGTCCAGGATCAGTCTTCCCTTCTTGTAATTATACCCTCTCGGCATGCGGTAGGAACGGTCATGCGCGTCGAAGGAGCAGACCACAAGGATCCTCTCCTCCAGCCCGTTCGCTTTATCCGTATACTTTCTCTCGTACATGAATATTTTGCTGCTCTGAGGGAAGTATTCCCGGTAGGTTCCAAAGAGCAGCGTTCGGCTGTGCTTTCTGAGCGCAAGGCACCGCCTGTAGAAATTCAGGATGCTGTGCGGATCTCTATCCTCCGCCTCGGCGTTGATGAACGAGTAGTTGGGATTGACATAAAACCACGGTTTCCCGGTCGTAAATCCCGCGTTTTTGCCGTCCGTCCACTGCACCGGCGTCCTGGCCGAGTCGCGGGTCGACACATGAATGCGCTCGAGCCTGCGCTCCACCGAATCCTTCAAAAAGAAGGTATTATACGCATTTTTCGCGGCCACATCGATGTACTTATCGATGGAATTGAGCGCGATATTGGTCATGCCCAGCTCCTGCCCCTGATACAGGAAGGGCGTCCCCCGCTGCAAAATATAGCAGGCCGCGAGCATCGATCCCGACTCTTTCCACCAGCGCAGATTTCCGTATCTGCTCACGACGCGCGGGTGGTCGTGGTTCTCCAGATACAGCGCGAACCAGGCCTTTCCCTGCAGGCCGTACTGCCAGCGGCGAAAAGCGCTCTTGAGCTTGCGCAGCCGGAAGCCGTGATAGATGTACTCGGTCATGAAGCAGTCCGCGAACATGGTGTCAAACTGGATCAGCATGTCCAGGACTCTCTTGCGGCCGCCGATATAGGTAAGGGCTGTCTTCACGGATGTAAAGGGCGCCTCTCCGATCTGCACGGCGCCGTATTCGCGCGCCACCTGCCGGAACTCCTCCAGATACTTGTGCAGGTTGGGGCCGTCCTTGTAAAAGGGCAGTCCGTTGATCGCGGGCACAAAGGACCAGCCGTCCGGCATATCCGAGTTCTTGGAGATGAAGTTGATGACGTCCTCCCTGAATCCGTCCACGCCCATATCCAGCCAGAAGCGCATGATGCTCTTGACCTCTTCGCGGACTTTTGGGTTGTCCATGTTCAGGTCCGGCTGTTTTTTGGCAAAAACGTGAAGATAGTACTGTTCTCTCTGCTCGTTGTACTCCCAGGCGATCCCCTCAAACTGGCTGTACCAGTTGTTGGGCGGAAGCTTCTCCTCTCCTTTAAAGCGGGGCTCGCGCCAGATGTAATAATCGCTGTAGGGGTTGTCCTTGCCTCCCTTGCAGCTCTCTATGAACCAGGGATGCTCGTCCGAGGTGTGATTGATCACCAGATCCAGCAGCACTTTGAGCCCCAGCTCATGCGCGCGGTCCAGCACTTTTTTGAACTGCTCCAGCGTCCCGTAGTCGGGATGAATGTTCTTGTAATCGGAGATGTCATAGCCGTAATCCGCGTTGGGCGAAGGGTAGATCGGGCTGAACCAGATGCCGTCCACGCCAAGTTTTTTGATATATTCCAGCTTGTCGTAGACGCCGTAAAGGTCGCCGATCCCGTCGCCGTTTCCGTCGCAAAAGCTCCGGATCCAGATCTGATAGAACGACATCTTCCGAAAATCATATTGCTTTTTCACTTCCTGAAAAGCTCCTCCGCTTCTGTCCACAAGTCTTCCACAACGTCATTCCAGCGAAGCTTCTGGCTGTCCAGAGAGCGCATCTCCGCCTGGGTATACTCCACCATATCCAGCGCTTTGGCGCGCATATCGCCCACTGCTTCCTTAACATTCATACGCGCCTTGTGTGTCTCTTCCATTGCCTTCGCGACCATCCTGACCATGTTGTCGGTGAACTGTTTCTTGCGGGAGGGCATCGCGCCGATCTTCTTTCTGGCGAGGATATACTGGTAGCGCTCATAGGCCTTCGCCACACATTCCTGCCAGGAGAGATAGATCTCGTCCATCGCGTGCTGCCCCACGTCGTGCACGTGGTCGAGGTCTTTGCAGACTCTCATCAGGAGCTGTGCCATCGCCTCCGCGGACTCCTCGATAATAAAGCCGTTGCGGTCATCGGTGATGCCTTCCGCCGC
>DGWK01000025.1:63098-86017 GCA_002395235.1 Lachnospiraceae bacterium UBA4260
CCGTTGGTGTCGAAGGTGGACGGGAACAGGAAGAGATCGCCTCTTGTGTTCCACGCGCGCAGCACGTCTCGGTCGTAGATCGGGCCGGTGAAGAAGACCTTGGGGTTCTCCCCGCCCATCAGTCCCAGTTCCTCGGCTTTCTGCTCGAGCACCTCTTTGTCCGGGCCTTTTCCGATGAATACCATGCGGAAGTCCTGCCCGCTGTCCGCCAGAATTTTCAGAGCATCCAGGATCAGCGGCAGATTCTTGTAATTGATGAGCCTGCCGACGTACAAAAACATGGGGACGTCTTCCGGCAGATCATAGCCCGCCGTCGCTTTGTCGACGGCTTCCTTGTCCACTCTGCCCTTGGCAAAATCGACGCCGTTGTTCATTACGCGGTAGTCGCCCTGAAAACCGAGCGCCTTCAGCGATTTTCCGGCTCCGTCGCTGACGACCCAGATGTCGTCGCAGGCCTCGATATTGCCGACCATGGCCTTGATCGTCTCGTCGGCGATCAGGTCTATTTTGGCGGCTCTTCGGATATCGATGTCATATTTCGTGTGGTAGGTGAAGATGATCGGCGCTCCCGTCATCTCGCGCACAAGGCGCGCCACGACCGTCGCCGACGCGGGACCGTGGGTGTGAATGATATCGGGGCCGAAATCTGCCAGCTCCGAGACCGCCTCTCCGACCAGAGGGTTCCCGGTGCGGTATCCGTTGGTCTGCGCGGACGTGTCGAAACTGGGATAAGCAACCACCTTGTAAGGATATTCGTCATATTTGCCATCCGGATATCTGGGCGTTCCGACCTCGATCTGGGCGCCGAAATCGCTCATCATATAATTGGCGTAATTCATGAGTACGTTGACTACTCCGTCAATCACAGGCGGAAAGGACTCGTTTAAAAGACAGACTTTCATATTAACCTCCTGCTGCGAATCTAGATAGCGAGTACTGTAATTATTCAGCACCCGGGGTGCTGAATAATTACAGTATATCAAAAAGACAGGCGCACGCGCCTGTCTTTTTTCATCATGTTCACTTTTGTCACTGGAATCTCTCGTCGATGACCCTCTTTGACTTCTTCTCGCTTCGGGGCAGGAAACCGAGCTCCACCACATAGACGATGGGCGTGAAGCCGATCTTGCTCTTAACCGCTGCCGCGACCTTCTGCTGCAGGGCCTTGAAGTCGTTGCTGCCGCTGGTCTCGACATAGATACGCATACTGTCCTTGCCGTCGAGGTGGGAGATGCGGATCTGGTACTCGCTGGACAGCTCGGGGAAGGTTCCCAGGATCTCCTCGATCTGCTTGGGGAACACGTTGACGCCCTTGATCTTCATCATGTCGTCGCTTCGGCCGGTGATCACGTCGATGCGAGGGAACTTGCTGCCGCAAGGGCACTCGCCCGGAATGATCCTGGAGAGATCATGCGTGCGGAAGCGGATGAGCGGCGCGCCCTCCTTGACGAGCGTCGTGATGACGATCTCGCCCCACTCGCCGTCGGGAACGTTCTTGCCGGTCTGCGGATCGATGATCTCCAGATACAGATAGTCGTCCCAGTAGTGCATGCCGGTGTCATATTTGCAGTTGATACCAATGCCGGGGCCGTAGATCTCCGTCAGGCCGTAAATATCGTAAAGCTCTATGCCGAGCTCCGTGGAGATGCGCTTGCGCATCTTCTCGCCCCAGCGCTCCGAGCCGATGACGCCCTTTTTGAGGTGGATCTTGTCGGCGATGCCCCTCTTCTCGATCTCCTCGGCCAGAAGCAGCGCGTAAGAGGATGTCGCGCACAGGACGGTCGATTTCAGGTCCATCATCATCTGCAGCTGCTTTTCGGTGTTGCCGGGTCCCATGGGGATGGCCATGGCGCCGAGCTTCTCGCAGCCGTTCTGGAAACCGATTCCCGCTGTCCACAGGCCGTAGCCGGGCGTGATATGGATGCGGTCCTCTTTCGTGATGCCCGCGAACTCATAGCAGCGCTTGAACATCTCGCCCCAGTCGTCCACGTCTTTGGCGGTATAGGGAATGATGACAGGCATTCCCGTCGTGCCCGAAGAAGAGTGGATCCTGACCACTTCGTCTTCCTTGCAGGTCATCAGTCCCAGCGGATACGCTTCGCGCAGGTCCTGTTTCTCGGAAAAAGGAAGATTTAAGAAATCCTCCACGCTCTCGACATGGTCGATGCCCGCCTCTTTGAGGCGCTTTCCGTAGAAATTGTCTGCGGTGATCAGACGCTTAATCTGATTGTTTACCTGTGCCAGCTGCTTCTCATTGATTTGCATTTTTTACCTCCATGCTCACTTGCTCCAGGACAGTGCTTTTTTATTTAATTCGAGGAATTTCTCCGGCACTTTCTCGCGCACCGCGTTCTCCAGATCTTCCTCAGAAAGCCCCAGTTCTCCGCTCCTGAGGGCCGCTCCCAGAAGTACGACATTCAATACTTTGGCGCTGCCCAGTTCCTCCGCGGCCTTGTCCGCGTCCACGATCGTCAGGCGCTCCACGTGCGCTTTCAGATACTCGATCATGGCGTCCGCGTCGTAACTTGACTGGCCGATCATGGCGCTCACCGGCATCACCGGCCTGCTGCTGACGACCACTGCGCCGCCTTTCTTCAGGAACGGAAGCTGCCGGACCGTCTCGCCCGGCTCAAAGCCGATGATCAGGTCCACTTCTCCCTTGCCGATCAGCGGGGAATTGGTCCCTTCGCCCAGCCGCAGGTGGCTGAAAACACTGCCGCCGCGCTGCGCCATTCCGATGGTCTCCGCGGTCTTGATGGGAATATTCCTGTCCATGGCCGCCGTCGCGATCAGCCTCGACGCCAAAATAGTGCCCTGCCCGCCGACGCCGCACAAAATGATGTTCTTACTCATGACGGCCTCCTTTCTGCAGGTCTTCGCCGGGAATCGCCGTATCGTTTTTATTGCCGCCCGAGATCGCCTTCACCGGGCAGAGCTGCTCGCAGAGCGTGCAGCCGGTGCACATGGAAGTGTCGATCTTCGCTTTTTTGCCGTCCTCACCCAGAATGAGCGCCGGGCATCCCAGTTCCCGGATGCATTTGCCGCAGGCGATGCACTTGTCGGGATCCACGTGGGAGTGTCCCTTGGGCTTGGAGATCGCAATGCAGGGCGACCGGAAGATGATGGCCTTGACGCCGGGCTCGTCCGCGACGCGCTTTACCGTTTCCACGGAGAGTGTGTAATCCAGCGGATCCACTGTCTCCACCACTTTGAGGCCGATCGCTCTGAGGACCTTCTCGATGCTGACCTTCTCCACGATCTGGCCCATCACCGTGCGTCCGGTGCCCGGATGCGGCTGGTGGCCGGTCATGGCGGTGGTCGAGTTGTCCAAGACGACCAGAGTCATATCCGCCTGATTGTAAAAGGCGTTGATCGTCTCCGTGATTCCCGACGCGAAGAAAGTGGAGTCTCCTACAAATGCAAAGCACTTGGTATCCGGTTCAATATGTCCCACGCCCTGCGCGATGCCGATGCCTGCGCCCATGCAGAGGCAGGTGTCGCACATATCCAGAGGCGCGGCGTTTCCCAGCGTGTAGCAGCCGATATCGCCGCAGTAGATGGTCTTCTTCCCGCGCATGGCGGCCTTGACCGCGTAGAAGGACGCCCTGTGAGGACATCCCGCGCACAGGACCGGAGGCCTGACGGGCAGGGCCGGCGGCTGAGGCAAAACATTGCCGCCATCGGACTGTGCGCCGTTCCCGGCGGTCTCTCCAAGGAACTGCGTCAGCGCATTCCCGACGATCTCCATGGAGTTCTCCCCTGAAGGCGGAATATCACCGGTGAGCTTGCCGCGGATCTTCACCTTGAGCCCGTACTTGCCGCAGATAAAGGTGAGCGCGCGCTCGATCACGGGATCCAGTTCCTCTACGCACAACACTTCGTCAAGACCTTCGAGGAATTCCAGTGCCAGCTTTTCCGGGAAGGGGAAGGGCGTCGCCACTCTCATGACGCGGGCATTTCTCCCGTGCAGGGAGTCCAGCGTATACATGAAGTTGACGCCGTGGGTCGCGATCCCCTTGCGACATCCGGCAGGTTCGACTTCCTTCAGAATCTGATTCCGGGGATAATCCGAGAGGACATCCTTCAGCTCCGCGTTTCTCTTCTCGATCAGCGCGTGGTTCTTTACGGACAGTCTGGGGAAGATGACCCATCTGGACGGGTCCTTCACAAATCCTTCCGGCTTATTGACATAATACTCTGCGGGATCCTTGACCTCGACCGCCTCATAGCCGTGATCCACTCTCGTGGTCGCGCGGAAGAAAACGGGCGTTCCGTACTTTTCTGAGAAGTCAAAAGCTTCCTGAATCATCTCATAGGCTTCCGCCACAGACGCCGGGTCAAAAACCGGCACCTTGGAGAACATGCCGAAAGTCCTCGTGTCCTGCTCTGTCTGGGAGGAAATCGGACCCGGGTCGTCCGCCACAAGCACTACCATGCCGCCCTTGACGCCGATATACTCCAGGCTCATCAGGGGATCGGACGCCACATTCAGGCCAACCTGCTTCATGGTCACCAGCGCGCGGGCGCCCGTGTAGGCCGCGCCTGCAGCCACTTCCATGCCTGCCTTTTCATTGATCGACCACTCCACATATACATTTCCCGGATTTCTCTTCGCGATCGTCTCGAGCACTTCCGTCGACGGCGTCCCGGGATAACCGGAGACCAGGTTCACGCCGGCGGCGAGCGCTCCCAGCGCGATCGCCTCGTTGCCCATTAGAAATTCTTTGTGCATAACAGTACCTCATTTATGTTGTCTTTTAAGTAAAGTATTCAAATGCATAGACAGATACACTTTACCACATTGACGTGACGAATACAAATTTTCTTTCCGTCCACGCAATGATCCATGCCGACGCGCAGAAAAAGAGGCGCTCCCACGCCGCACCGCAGTGCAAAGTGAAAACGCCCCCTTTTCCGCTATCAAGGAGTCACATATTATGTATAGGCCCACCTTGCAGAGAATCCCCCTCTCTGTGGTGTTCCACATAACCGTAATCTTGTCTGCTCCCGCGAAGGGAACAGCGATCGCGCGCGGCTGATGCCGCTTCTGTTATTATACACCCTCCGGCAGAATTTCATCAAACGAATCTGAAACCCTCCGGATGTCCGCCGTGCAGACAGGTTATCTCTTAACTCTTGCGCCTGCGCCGCCCATGATGCCTTCGACTTCGTCAACGGTAGCCATGGAGGTGTCACCGGGAGTTGTCATAGCCAGTGCGCCGTGAGCTGCACCGTAGTTGACAGCCTTCTCGGGATCGCCGGTTGTCATCAGGCCATAGACAAGGCCGGATGCGAAGGAGTCGCCGCCGCCTACGCGGTCCATGATCTCAAGTCCGTTGTATTCCTTGGACATGTAGATCTCGCCGCCTGCCCAGCAGAGAGCCTTCCAGTCATTAACTGTAGCGGTCTTAACGGTACGAAGAGTGGTAGCAACAGCCTTGAAGTTAGGATAGGTCTTAGCTGCTTCGCCGATCATCTTCTTGTAGCCGTCGATGTTGAGTTCCTTGAGGTTCTCGTCATTGCCTTCGATCGCGAAGCCGAGGCATGCCGTGAAGTCTTCCTCGTTGCCGATCATGACGTCGACATACTTGGCAACTTCCTTGTTGACTTCCTGAGCCTTTGCAAGGCCGCCAATCGCGCTCCACATGGAAGGACGATAGTTGAGGTCATAGGATACAAATGTGCCGTACTTCTTAGCGGTCTTGCAAGCCGCGATAACAGTCTCGCATGCCTGCTCGGAAAGAGCTGCATAGATACCGCCGGTGTGCAGCCAGCGAACGCCGAGTGTGCCGAAGATGTACTCGAAATCGAAATCTTCGGGAGTAGCCTGAGAGATTGCAGTGTTTGCTCTGTCGGAGCAGCCCATAGCGCCGCGGATGCCGAAGCCTCTCTCTGTGAAGTTCAGGCCGTTTCTGCAGATTCTGCCGATACCGTCAGTCTTCTTCCAGTAGATCAGGTCTGTACCTACGCCGCCCTGCTCGATGAAATCCTTCATCAGCTTACCGACTTCGTTGTCAGCAAAAGCAGTGATAACAGCGGTGTTCATGCCGAAGCACTTGTGCAGGCCGCGGATAACGTTGTACTCGCCGCCGCCTTCCCATGCGCGGAAAGAACGAGCTGTGCGGATACGGCCTTCGCCGGGATCAAGGCGAAGCATTACTTCTCCGAGGCTGACTGCGTCATACTTATAAGTTCCCTCAGGTTTAAGATCAAATTTCATAATTTATTCCCTCCTAAATGTCTTGTTGACGGCAAATGATCAGCCGCGGACTTCCTTAACGATTGCTGCTGCCTCTGCTACCAGAGCCTTGATCTCGTCGAACTTGCCCTCGTTGACAAGCTTCTTCGGAACCATCCAGCTGCCGCCGCAAGCTACGATTCTGTCATAAGCAAGATAATCTCTTACGTTGTTGGCGTTGATGCCGCCGGTGGGCATAAAGCTCAGGTTTACATAAGGAGCTGCAACAGCCTTGATCATCTTGAGGCCGCCTGCGGGCTCAGCGGGGAAGAACTTGACAAAGTCAAGACCCAGAGCAAGAGCCTGCTCCATCTCGCTGGGAGTCTGTGTGCCGGGAGTTACCGGGATTCCCTTGTCCAGGCAGTATTTAACGACTTCGGGATTGAGGCCGGGGCTTACGATGAACTTGGCGCCGCATGCGATCGCGCGGTCAACCTGCTCTGTTGTCAGGACTGTGCCTGCGCCAACCAGCATATCGGGATATTCTTCTGTCATGATCTTGATCACATCTGCCGCCGCCGCAGTACGGAATGTAACCTCTGCACAGGGAAGGCCGCCCTCTGTGAGTGCCTTTGCAAGAGGCGCTGCATCCTTCGCGTCATCCAATACTACTACGGGAACAATACCAATTTTTCTGAATTCCGCCTTAAAATCTTTCATTTTGCTATACATCTCCTTTTTATTTGCAGCTGATGTGCCTAAAACTACTACTATTTTATCCTTTACGGGCCTCTTTGTACATAGACAAGTTCGACCATAAAATGGACAACTTGGTAAAAACTCCGGAATGTCCCTGTATTTTCCGTACTTTTCCGCATTGCCAACAGGGTTCCCTCCGCTTTCAATATTTTGCCAGTATCGCCTGCAGATACTCTCTGTAGCCGTCACGCACGTTAGCGGGTGAAACAATCTCGATCCCCGCGCCGATGCCCGTCACCCAGCCGTAGAACTGCGGGCTCACCGCGATCGTGACGCGCACATGAAAATACCCTCCGTCCTCCGGCACGATGGCGGTCTCCCTGCCGAACCGGTCGATGATCACGCCGACAAGGCTCTCCTCGCACCGCAGTACAACTTCCGCGTCCGGCCCGCCGAACATACCGAATGTCTTCTTGGAGAACGCTGCCAGGTCAAAATCCTGAAAGGCCTCCTGTCCGACCCTCTCCCGGTCGGTCAGTCCGATGTCGAGCATCTTGTCCACCCGGTAGTGCTTGATGATGCCCGCGGGCTCGTCGAAAGCGATCAGGTAATAGTTCTCGTCGTCCCAGGTGAGTGCCCAGGGGCTGACAAAATATTCCCTGCCGCCCTTTTTCATGACCAGCTGTTTCCCTGTGCTCCACTCGCCGTATCGGAACCTGATCTGGCGGTTCCGGTTCATGGCCTCGTGCAGCGCGTCCACGTTGTAGTAGACCTTTTCGTTGCCCGTCTTCATGCGGTTTCGGATGAAGACCGAGCGGTTGAGCTGCTTCGCCTTCTGCTCATTAGTCAACTGCATCAGCTTTCCGATCAGCTCCCTCGATTTCTTCTCCGTGATGAATTTGGAGGACTGCACGGCGTCCACCAGGAGCTTAAGCTCCGGCAGCTCGAAATCTCTCGAGCCGATGTAGTATCCCTGGCCGTTCTCTTTTTTGATCACATCCAGGCCGAACTCCTGCAGGATCTCCACGTTGCTGTAGATCGTCCTTCGGTCCGCCTCGCAGTTATAGCCCTCCAGCGCCTTGATCAGGTCCGTCGCGTTGAGCACATGCTCCTCATCTGTCTTTTGCAGCAGTTCCCGCATCATATACAGGAGCGCCAGCTTGTGATTATTGATCTTCGCCATCTTCTGTCGCCTCCGTGATCACAGACAGGTCTGCCGGGGAGTTCCCCTTATTTATCGGATGCGGCTGTTTTGTCCCGTCCGATATACGCCCTCAGTTCCTGATAAATCTTCTCTTCGTCCGGCGGACATCCCATGATGCACACGTCGAAGTCCTTCGTGCACTTGCCCACGCCCAGCTTTCCGGTCTTTCCCTGCATGCCCTGGCCTATGCCGATCGGCGTATCGAGCATCTCGAGAAGCCCCTCCTCTTTAAGTCTCCAGAGGGCGCCGACAAGGCTCGCGTAGCAGGCGCTGCAGGAATCCACTTCGTCAACGGCGTAAGAGACTTCCAGAAGCTTGTGTTTTCTCGGATAATCTTCCTGCATCTCTTTTCCGGCGTATCCGCGGAAGCCGCCCAGGTCAATGATCTGCGCGGAGTCGAGGTCGGCGGTTCCGATCCCGAGTTTCTCCGCCATGCGCACGTAGGGGACCTCATCCGGCGTGTACTGCAGCAGGCTGCAGGCATAACTGTCCACAAGGACCGGATCCAGTGCCGCCATCACGCAGTTGCGCACGACGGGATTTCCGCCCTCTTCAAAGTCGTAGTCGCCGCAGATGTGGTCGATCACGATAAAGTCCTGGTGAATGCCGGCCTGCAGATGCGCGATCGGCTTGTGCAGCCCCATGCGGTGGAAGCGGGATTTCTCCGTGTTGGGGAGAAGTCCCTTGAGATTCTTGAGCGCGCAGGTCATTTTGGTCTGGCAGTGGCCTTTGATCACCGGCACGTTGATCAGGAAGTCGATCTTGTCCACGTAGTCGATGACATTCAGCTTCATGCCGGCGCAGTTCACTTCGTGCCACCTCTGCTTCTGTCCGTCCACGAAGGGAACGTCATACTTCTCACACAGCTCTTTGTAACCGCAGTATTTATAGGCGTCCGATGTCCGGTCGCCCACCCAGGAGCCCTCAACGATCGTTATGTTCTCGAACTGATTCTCCTGCAGATATTCGACGATGCCCGCCACCACCTCGGGGTGCGTCGTGCCGCCGAACTCGGCCGGAGAGGCGACAACCAGGTTCGGCTTGATGGCGACTCTGGCCTTTCTGTCTCCGATGAGGTCCGCCAGTTCCGTCTTGGCGAGCAGTTCCTTGGTCATATCCTTAAACGCCGTTCCGTAAATTTTCCAGATTTGATTTTTGCTGATCATCTGATTTCCTTCCTGATCTTTCTACTGCCCGGTCAGTCGATCCTTCTGATCCAAAGATTAATATCCATCTCTCCCTTGATCCCGGGGACGTAACCCGTCTCCGTATACTGCCACCACGTAAAGGTGTAATTCGTCTGCGGTACCGGCTCATAATCCGCGTACCAGATCTCAAACTGATCCAGTGTCTCGACGTCAAAATAGGTGTTCTCCCAGAAGAGATTGGTGTACAGGGCGACCTTGCAGTGAAGTTCTTCTTCCGCTGCTCTTTTGAAAGCGAGCGCGTTGCTGCACACCTGCTCGCGGGAGAGATTGTTGGCGCGCCCCGCGCTGCCGCCCGCGAGTTCAGGGTCATAAACCAGCGGCAGTGTCATCTTTACTCCCGACCGCTTTATGATATCCGCCGCAAAACGCGCTTCCTCTGCCGCCTCTTCCTCGTCGATCGCCTGTGAGAAAAAGTAAGCGCCGACTTCGAGGCCCGCTTTCTCCGCGTCCCTCATATACTCGATCGCCATGGTGTCCTCGTTGAGGGTGCCCTCATCGCCGTAGCCGCGAAAGCCCGCGCGCACGAAGACGAACTCATAGCCCGCGTCTGCGACGGCTTTCCAGTCGATCTCACCCTGGTGGTCCGAAACGTCAATTCCCTGCAGAGACTCATAGTTCTCATCCTGGTAGGTTATATTGTCCGAAGTCTCATCTACATAGGAAAATTTAGTGGGGTCATAGGGATTTTTGCGCTCCCCCTCGCTCCTGACAGGGGTCTGCGGCACACTTTCCGACTGCGCCGCCTGCCCTGCGGAACCGGCGGCCTGCGCTTCCTGCCCTGTCGTCTCCCCGGCTTCCTTCTGCTGCTCAGCTGTTTCCTGCGGCGTCTCACCCGTCTCTCCAGCCCCGTACTGCTGCTCCGTGACAGTCTCCGAGACCGTCTGCTGCTTCGACTGCGTGATCTCCGCGCTCCTCGCTCCGCATCCTCTCATGAGCGAAGCGATGCACAGCAAAGGCAATACGATAAAATATATACTTTCTGCCAGTTCTCCAGGCCCCTGCCTGTCTTCTTTACCTTTTTTCAAAACGTTAAAGTCTCCCTCGATCAGATTCTCCCATATTGAATCATACCATCTGACGCCTGAGAATCACAGTATTTTCTCGGTGTTCACGGCGCCGGCACGTTTTCGGGCGTCGGCGCTGCTCGTGGCGCGTGCCATAAAAGACAAGTAAAAGAAAAAAGTGCTTTATGAAACAGGGACGGCTCAGGTGACACATCCTGTTCCAGAATGTGTCACCTGAGCCGTCCCCAATTTACAAAATATGCCTGCAATGCAGCCACGCGGTAAACTCCCGGTCAATTGCCTTAGCGCCGAACCGTCCTCATGGATTTCAACATATTTCTATGTCTAAATGAAAGTTCGCCAAAAGCAGTTCGTAGTTCAAGGAAATAAAGTTGACCTCTCAAAGTTAAATGAAAACGAAAAAACTAAGAAATAAAACGCCTTTTGGTATAGAAAGCGGGGATCGAACCCGGCTTAATGCGTTTGAGGCATCTGCTCTTCCACTGAGCAATTTCTATAGTTAAATTCGGTTTTCATCCGAATCCTTGAAATTGTAACGTAACCCTGTTACAGGGAAGGCAAGTTCGGAGTTTTCGCATTACAGGCAGCCTGTCAGCGGCGCGGCGGCCCGCTTCGCGGGCCCTGCCTGCACACTGCCGGATATCTCAATCAGAATCAGATCTCGATGTAAGTTGTCGCGTTGGAAACCTTGATCTGTGTGTCAAGTTCACGAAGCAATGTTTCCCTCTTCTCCTTCAAAGCCTCGATCAACTTCAAAATCTCAAGAGGATCAACGAGTACCATCGTGTTCTCGCGAACGTACGCCTCAACGACCTCAAGCGGCTTGTCGTCCTTCACCTTTGTATCCTTGCCGAGGATGGAAAGTCTCATGCCTTCGGCAGTTGTCTGCAACTGGCGGTTCTTGGTATCGATCGCCGCGATCTGCTCCGCGTACGTATTCTGCATCCTGTGAAGCAACGCGCCCTCGAAGTCAGCGCGGTCTCTGTAGATACCCTGGCCGCGAATTCTGTTCCTGAGGGAGATCGCACCTGCGACTGTGAACTCACCGTAAGAAGTGCGGATCTTTGTCGCGGCGTTAGAGGCCACGATCGCCGCGTCGATCTTCTGGAATCTCGCCATAAGGTCGTTAATCTGCTGGTAAGCAGCAGCTGCATCCCGGGCGAATGTCTCCTTGTCGACACGCGCGCCAGCGACCTTATCCTCGTTATTCTTCATGCTGTCGACAAAAGTCGCCTTCGCGATCTTGTCGGCAATTCTCTTGACAAGAAGGTCTCTCTCATCGAGAGCCTGTGTAACTAATAATCTTTCCGTCATAAGGTACCCCCTTTCTGAACTCAGGGGGAATGCAAGGCCGATCGGCCTCTTCCACGAGGTGCCGCCTGCTCAGACAAATCCGAGATCTTTGGCGCAAGTCAGTCCGTAAGCACTTTCGGCAGAAGTGACAGCGCGGACAATCGCTTCGCTCAGTACCTGCGCGCCGAGCGCTCCCACCAGATCCTGGTCGGCCGCCACTTCTCCCACAGACACGGCGTAAATGCTGTCTCCGTCTGCGGAAGTGTGCACCGGATTAATGGACCTGGCGTATCCGTCATGTCCCATCCCTGCGATCTTGCACAGCTGCGCCTTCTCGAAGTGCGCGTTAGTGATGATCACTGCGATCGTCGTATTGCCCGTGAACTTGTTGTCGATCACTTCTATGGAGCGGCACATGACCTTCATAGTGCTGCTGAGCTCACTCTTGTCCTCGCTGAGAAGTCCCGCGATCTGTCTGCCGCTCTTCCAGTCATAGATATCTCCCAGAGCATTGAGCACTACGATCGCCCCCAGCTTCAGCTCTCCGATCTGCACGGCATAGCTTCCGACGCCGGTCTTCATTGCTGTCTCCATACCGCCGGCTTTGCCGACCGATGCGCCGCAGCCCGCGCCGTAATTGCCGTCCCTGTAATTCGGGGATTCGAAAGCAGCCTTGGCTGCCGCATATCCCATTTCGACGTCCGGGCGAACATCTGCCGCCCCGACCGAGAGATCGAAGATATCCGACTGGACCACGAGCGGGACCTTGGCGACGCCCGTGTCAAAACCTATATCCTTCTCTTCGAGGTATTTCATGACACCGTTCGCTGCGCCCAGTCCGAAAGCGCTTCCGCCCGAGAGGACAACCGCGTGGATCTGCTGGGCCGCCATGAGCGGACTCAGGATCTGGCTGTCTCTGGAAGCCGGGCCTCCGCCTCTGACATCCAGTCCGGCCCGCATGCCTTCTTCCGCGATCAGGACGGTCATTCCCGTTGCCGCTTCGCTGTCCTCTGTCTGACCGATCCGCAGCGGACCTATATCCAGGATGCTGATCTCTTTAAGCTCCGTAAAAGCCTTTGCATTCCCAAACAGTTCTGTGTTCTCTGTCTGTTTCATCTTCTCCGTTACCTCCAATACACCCTCTTTAGTGCAGCCGTTAATGCAAAATATAGCTGCATTAAGTATATCAGAAGTCGGGAAGGAACAGACTCCGTATTCAGTTTTTCTTTTCGCACGCCTTAGCGCGGGATCAGCCGGGGAGAAGCTCCCCGCGCCGATCCGTCACCATGTACGTGTCTTTGTGACAACGTCGACGACAACAATGTCATCGATTGTGACTTCAAACATCGCAGCCAAGATAACAAGATTATCGACTGTAGGCATTGTGGTCCCGTGGATCCACTTGTAGATTGCCTGCGGAGTGGAGAAACCGAACTCCGTCTGCATGTCCCTGACAGACATGCCTGCAGAGATTCTCAACTTGTCAATGTTCTGTCCGGTTGCGACTGTGTTGATGAAATGTAATGTATTCATCCTGCACCTCCTTCTTCCGGCTCTTTGTTGACCTTTGATCAGACCCGCAAAAAAAGCCGCCTGCCTCACGGACAAGCGGCTTTTATCAGTCATTTATAACTGCAAGCGGTCTGATCATCCCTGTACGCATTTTAATCGGCACAGTGGTTCCTGATCTCCGCCTGATCCGGTCCGTTTGAGGCATATTAAATAAAACCGCTCAGCTATATCCATTGCGGGCAGATTGATCCCCAGGAAATACTCCCGGCTGTGATTGAAAATTAAATTGTTCATACTTCTTGTCTGCTTCATTTGCCTCTCCTTTCCGGATCATTGATCCGATTTTTCTACCACCGAAAATATAACATCTTATCAATTCTCTGTCATTATACTTACGGTTTAATGCGCTTTGCCTGCTCTGCAGTGCGCTTCATCGCTTTATACTTTACCATTTCGGATATGTGTTTTTGTTTTTTTTGAGTCATTAAAATCAATTTTTGGAAATATTTTCAATATCGATCCACGTTCAGCAGCGCGATCCAGGACAGCACGCCGTTCAGCACCACAAATCCCAGAAGGACCAGCCATATTTTGGCGACGTTTTCCGGCGTCGACTCCCATTCCTTGACGTACGAAAAGAAGGTCAGGTCGTTGTAGCCGGCTATGGCGCAGAGGCCGTTCATTCCCCATCGGCTGATCGTGATATGAGAGATCTTCTCCGTGATCCCTTCCAGCTCGAAAACAACCCCGGCGAAGATCATCTGGACGATCAGCGCAAAGGGCATGACCGTCATGGCCGTGTTCTCATTTGTCACAACAGAAGAGATCATCATCGCGAAAATATCCGACGCGAAAATGACCAGGAAAAAGGAAATCCACAGTTCCAGGCCCGAGGGCAGAATCACGCCGCTCTCAATAAAGTGACGGCTGTTGACCAGCCATATTACAATTGCCGCCACAAATGCCTCGACCATAGACAGCATTCCTTCGTGGATCACATGCGCGACTACATAGGAGGACATGCGCAGCCCTGTTCGATGCTCTCTCTTGATAATATCCCGCTCTTTGCAGACCGACCGGATCGAGTTGAAGATACCGGTCCAGATGCAGGCGCAGATCAGCGCAAAGCTTCCGTTGCGCGTCGCCTTGTCCGTCACAAAGAGGTCCTCCCCCGTGACGGTAGAGATCAGCAGCATGATCAGGCCCACCGAAATGATGTACTTCCAGCCGTTTTCATTGATAAACGCCCTTCTGCACCGGCTCAGGCACACGCCGACCTGCCTCGCAAATGACGATTCCTTAGCTTCCCTATTGTCTGCCGCCATGTTCCGCCTCCCACTGCGCGTACTGTGAATAATAGTGATCGGCCAGGCCTTCGCCGCCTTCCGAAGTGCTGTTGATCCGGCGGACGATCGTCTCCAATCTGTCCGTCCCGAAGAAGGAGAGCGCCTGAGTCGGCGTGCCAAAAAAGAGCAGATGCCCCACCTGGTCCTCCGTCTTTCCCAGAACGATCACCTTTGTAAAGAGATGAAACGCCCTGTCGGGCGAGTGCGTGATCACCATCACGATCTTTCCCAGATCCGCGATCGACCGCAGCTGCTCCATAAGTCCGCTCGCCGTGGGGCCGTCCAGCCCCGAGTCCGGCTCATCGAGGAAGAACAGCGCCGGATCCGCCGCCAGCTCGATCCCGATGCTGACCCGCTTCTTCTGGCCGCCGCTGATCGAGCCGATCAGATTGTTTTTCTCCGCCGTAAGGCCAAGGACCTCCATCAGCCAGTCCACCCGCGCCGACTGCTCCTGTAACGTGGAGTCCCCGGGCATGCGGATGCGCGCCGCCGCCATGAGCGTATCTCTCACATTGTCACTGGGACGCACGAGATCCTGCTGCGGGACATAGCCGATCTCATGCTTCATGTCCTCGTAGTCTTTATAGACGTCCTTATCGCCGTACCGAATGGTTCCTTCGGCCTTATCGTAGCCCATGACGGACTTTATGAGCGTCGACTTGCCGGCGCCCGACCCTCCCAGGATCAGGACCATGTCGCCCGGCTCCACCGCCAGGTGGATATCTCTTAGCAGAACGCGCTTTTTGAAGTTTTTCCAAACGCTCCGCTCGTCTATGTCGATCACAAGCCTGCTGCCGTCGAATTTTTTCGCGGGGCGGACAGCCGGAACCGGTTTCCCCGCAGATGCCGCCGAAGCGTAAATCTGGTGCTGTTCGGCCTGCGCCTCTCTCGAGACTGCCGGCGCCCGCCCGGATGCGGGAACCGCTCCTTCGGAAACTGCCGCGCTCTTTTTTTTGACGCCGGTCACCGCCTCCCGGATCTCTCCCGCCCAGAGGACGTCTTCCGTGAGGATCCATAATGAGCGGCCCAGCCGGACGACATCCAGCGGCTTCAGCTGTCTCGCGTCGCACCGCTCTCCGTTCACGATCACGCCGTTAAGGCTCCCTTCATCCAGAACGCTCAGCCCGTCGCTTCCGTACCTGAAAAGGGCGTGGCTCGCGGAGAGCGTGGGATCTTCCGGAGACAATCCGCTCTCCTGCCGCCCTATGTGGATCGGCTGCATCCCAGGCACAAGCCGGATCTTTCTCCAGATCAGATCTTCCCCGTCCCGGAGCCTGACAAAGATGCCCGCAAACGCCGGCTCCTGCTGCTCGTCGTCCCTGGGAACGACTGTCAGGATATCGCCGTCCAGCATCTCGTGGACCGACGTGAGCGCCTTGCCGTTGATCCTCGATCCGTTGCTGCTGCCCAGATCTCTGTAGAACCAGTGTCCCTGGGCGGATCCGAACTCCCCGTGAAGGCCGGAGACGCTGGGAACAGGCACCTCGATCTGCGCCTGCCCGCGGCCGCCCGTCCGGCCAAACCGCATCCGGCCGGCAAGTTCAAAATCGCCTATATGACCGTAGTAGTGGAACGCCGCCAGGTACGGTCTGCCTGTATGATTCGCTTTAAAACTTTCCGTCTTATCCATTCTGATCCCCGCCTGCTTCGGCCCCGAATTTGCCTCTTTTGTCTCTGCTTTTATCTCTGACGCGAGCCACTTACTCGGACGCCTCTTCTTCCTCAGCCGAGTCTCCCACAACGGCTTTTCGAATCTCCTTCCGGGACTCCGCCATCTCCCGGTCCGCCTCTTCTGTCGTCATAAAGTTCGGCTCCGTAAAGCCGCTTCCCTCCTTGAAGTCCTTGAGCACAGCGGCTTTTTTGTCGGTCGGGACATCTACCAGGTACGCGCTGTACCGAAAAGCACTCTCTCCGAGAACCGCGTAGTCCGAATCCGCCTGGTAGCTCAGGTACAGCTCGGTCGCGCTGTTTACATTCGTCATGGCCGTCACAAAGGAGATGTCCTTGATCGGATTCCCGTAAAAGGCCATCTTCCTGTAAGACAATAGACTCGGCAGCGGACTCAGATCGGAGATCTTGTTTTTCTCCATGAGCAGCCAGACATTCTTGACCGCCAAACCTTTCAGGACGGAGAGATCGGATACCTGATTACTGCCAAAATCCAGATAGGAGAGCTTATTAAGCGACCCGCTGAGGGGACTGAGGTCCGATACGCTGTTGCCGGAAATGAGGACCGCCATCAGTTCCGGCTTATCCTCCAGCCCTCTTAAAGAGGTAATATTGTTATCAGCTGCCGCAAATGCCGCAAGCTTTGTGCAGGAAGACAGCACACTGATATCTGATACATTGTTATCCGTGATGTCGAGAAGCGTGAGCTCTTCGAAATCATTGCCGAGAGCGGAGAGATCAGAGATCTCATTGTTCGAGAGCTGAAGTTCCTCCAGAAGGGCACAGTTTCGAATCGCGCTGATATCGCTGATCCGGTTATCTGCCGCCCTCAGGGCGGCCAGTTTGATCATCTCCTCGCATCCTTCCAGGTTACTGAGCGCATTGCCGTTCACGTTAAGACTCAGCATTTTGGTGCAGCTTGCGAGCGGCTTGAGGGTCGTGATCTCGTTATGCGCGGCAGCTAACGACTCGAGTCCCGTCCCGGAGAGAGGACTCAGGTCCGACACATGACAGAAACTGACATTCAGCGATCCGAGCCTCTCATGGCCCGCCAGCGGCGCGAGGCTTTCCACCTCGGAATGATCGATCGTAAGACTGTATAACTGCATGCAGTCTGCCAGGGGCGAAAGGTCGCTGACCGGCGCGCCGGACAGATCTACGATCGCCAGCTTCTCATGGCCCGCCAGCGGACCGAGGTCTGTAATATTGCTGTCATCCGCGTCAATCTTATAGAGGTCCGCGCACTCTCTGGCCCACTCCAATGTGGCAAGCGGAGAGTCTTCAAACATTACGCTCTGCAGCTTCGGATGTCCGAACAGGTGGCTGCAGGCCTTTTCGTCCATGGTCTGATGGATGATGTACAGATACTCCAGCTCGGGCATCGCTTCAAGGAAAGACATGTCTTTTCCATCGCTTTCGACGCCGAATGTCAGGCTGGTGAGTCCGGGAAAATGCCGGAGAAAATCCGTTGATCCCGTGATCTCGCCGCAGTTGAGATTAAATCCGGTCAGCTGCTTCGGGAAATCTGTAGTAAACAGCTCATCTCCCGAAAACGTCTCGTCCCGATTCACATACACGGAAACAGTGTCCAGCGCAGGCATCTCCGCCAAAGGATTCAAGGACGTAAATCCCCCGCAATTGCTGAAACTCACGCTCTTAATCTTCGACAGTTCCGGCATTTTGCCGACGATCTCATCGGATAACTGGCATCTGTAGAAGCTGACGGTATTAATGACCTCCTGGCTGTTAATAAAAGCGATGTCCTCGTCGGTGATCTCCGTATCCTGAAAAGAGATGTACCTGTCCCCGCTCTTATAATCGACGTTATCCGGTACACCCGTGACAACAGTCGGCAGATCCGGCAATACCCCGCCTCCTTCGCCGGTACTTCCTCGCAGAAGAAAGAACGCGATTCCGGCGACCAGCGCCAGCCCCAAAACAATGGGAATCAGCACCTTTCCCGACTTTTTCTTTTTATCTGCCGCGGCGGCGTTTTTACGCGCCGAGTGCCCCGCGCCGGAAACGGAACTGCCGGAGGCCTCTGCCGGCTTGCGGCCTGCGGATCCCTCCGCAGAAGCTCCGCTGCCGGTGCCGGCCGCAGGATTCCAGTCTCCGGACGCCCCGGCAGGCGCCGTACCCGCTGCGGCCTCTGTGTGTTTCTGTTCTGCAGCCGTCTCGGGCTTTGCTGCACCGCCGGCCGCAGGCGCCGGACCAACCTCATCGGAGAAGGCCAGCGCGGCCAGCTCCTCTGTCTTCCGTTTTTCTTCTTCCGATTCGGCGGTATTTTCCGCACCCGCCATCGCCTCTCTGAATGCGTCGACCGAAGCGTAGCGCTCCGCGGGCTGGACGCTGAACCCTTTCATAAGGACTGCTTCTTCCGCAGGGCTGATCGCAGCCCCCAGCGCCGAAGGGAGCTCCACATCGTCATGGAAGGATCTGACCAGAGAATCAGCCGGCTTTCTCCCCGTAATACACTTATAGATCGTCGCGCACAGGGAATAAACATCTGTCCAGGGTCCCTGCTGCACCGCGCCCGAATACTGCTCGATCGGCGCGTAACCGGGCTTGACCGTGATCGTCCGGGTCAGGTTCTCACTGGTCATATTGGAGGCCGATCCGAAGTCGAGCAATTTGACATCTCCGTCCCCGGTCAGCCTTATATTGTCAGGGCTGACGTCCCGGTGCAGCATATCGGCCGCGTGGAGCCTTGCCAGCACATCCATGACAGGATTCAGCAGCCGCATGGTCTCCTCAAAGCTCAGCCGGCCTTTCTTATCGACATATGTACTGAGGTCTTCCCCGTCAAGGTACTCCATGACCATGTACACCTTGTCCTGTGTCTGAAGGAAATCCCTGACATTGACAATGCCGCGGAAACCCGAGAACTGGGCCAGTGTCCTCGCTTCTCTCAGGAATTTGCCGCGGTGTTCCGGGTCCGGGTCCGAGAACTCTTTGATCGCCACGGGCATATCAAGGCTTTTGTCCCATCCATACCAGGTGACGCCGAATCCGCCCCGGCGGATCTCGCTTCTCAGTTCATATCTGTCACCAATGATCTCCATCGCATGTTCCTTTCTGACAGTGTTTATCTAAAGGGGAAGATCCCCGTTTCTTAAATGACTTTACACACCTTCCGGTCGTAAGTCAGAAGCCCGTTTGTCTCTTCTTCGACATCGGACACCTGTGTGTACACGGCTCCGCAGAGTCCTTCCTTTTCGAGTGCCCGGATCTCCGCCATCTTATCGGCAAACTGCTGCGGGAACTCTGCGGCCCCGGCAGTCTGGTAGCCGTACACTTCTTCATTCATGGTGTGCCCCTCGATCTGGCAGTTGATCCCGCCGTATTCGGAGATCACAAACGCGCGGCTCTCTTTTTGGACCGTGAGCGGCCGAAAGTAATTGTGGACGCTGCGCACGTCGCCGCCTCCCTGGTCGAACCAGCCGCTGGCGTGGTCTACAGGCCTTGTGGGATCCTCTTTTTTGATCCTGTCCGTGATCCGGAGCGCGTCAAACTGCCCCCATCCCTCATTGAAGGGGACCCACTGCCCGATGCAGGGGTGATTTCCGAGCTGCCGGATCATCCGCAGAAGGTCTCTCTCATAGCGCTTTCGCGCCTTCTCATCTTCCCTCGCCAGGAGCTTATAGTGGTCATCCCGCAGATGATTCCCGATGGCCGGGAAAATCGTGGGCAGATAAGTCTCCAGGAGCGTCTGCGCCGGACCTCCGCCGTTGATCATGTCCTGCCAGACCACCATTCCGATCCGGTCGCAGTGATAGTACCATCTCGCGCACTCTATTTTGACATGCTTACGCAGCATATTGAAGCCCAGCGCCTTCATCTGCTCGATATCATAGACGAGCGCTTCGTCCGCGGGCGGCGTCATCAGGCTCTCCGGCCAGTAGCCCTGGTCCAGAACGCCGTTAAAGAAATACGGCTCTCCGTTGAGCAGAAGGCGCGTTGTCCCTTCCGCGTCTTTTCCGACGCCAAAAGAGCGCATGGCAAAATAGCTCTCGACCACATCTTCTCCCGCCTCGATCCGCAGGGAATACAACTCCGGATGCTCGGGGCTCCACAGGCGGGGCTGCGGGACAGGAATGCGAACCGTGACTTCGCGCTCGAGAGGGGTCGAGATTCCATCCTCGCTCTCATCGACACAGATCCGCACCTGAGCACCGTCCTTCGGCTCCCCGCAGAAAGCCATCTTCAGCTCCACCGCCTCCTCTTCCGGATACGGCGTGATCTTCAGCTCTCCGAGATAAATATCCGGGACCGTCTCCAGCCACGCCGTCTGCCAGATGCCGCTCTGCGCGTGATAGAACATGCCGCCCGGCTCCAGAGTCTGCTTGCCGCGGCACTCTTTTCCCTCATCCGTGTCATCCCGGACAAAAACCTTCAGTTCATTGACGCCGGGCTGCACAAACTGCGTGACGTCAAACGAAAACGAGAGATAACCGTTTCTGTGGCTCCCGACTTTATGACCGTTCCAGTACACCGCGCAGCGCTCATCCACCGCGCCGAAGTGAAGGAGGAGCCGTCTGCCCTCCGGAAGATGCAGATCCTCAAACTTCTTCCTGTACCAGAGCGTCTCTCCCGGCAGGAGCGTTCTGCCCACGCCGGATCGCTTTGTCTCCGGAGAAAACGGGACCAGTATTGTGCCGTCGGCTTCTCCCCGCGACGCCTTCCCCGCGTCTGCGCTCCGACAGATCCCGTACTCCCACCAGCCGTTGAGGCAGGTCCACTCCTCCCGCTTCAGCTGCGGCCTGGGGTATTCAGGCAGCGGAACAGCCTGCGGGCCGTCATCGGCCTGCTCACTCCAGATGGTGCTGAGTTCGCGCACCGTCACCTGCTTTTTCTTTCCGAGCTGCATGGCTGCAATCGCGTCTTTTATTCTCATAATACCCCCCTTAATATTCATATGCCGGTGTTGAGGCTCGCGGAGCGGACTGCCGCGCCGCGGGCGGGCTGCCAGTCGGCAGCATGGAACTTTCCCTGTATCACCTTTGATTATACACGCAATAATTGACGATTATCTACTGATACCTTCTCTTGCTGCGCGGCCTCCCTCTTTCAATAACGCATCGCCCATTAAGCAGATAATTGTTTGTATTAGTCTGTGTTTTCTGATAATTTAATTTTTATATTGACTATTGTCTGAACTTTAGTATAATAGACTTATCAAAAGAAAAGAAAACGGTTGATCAGCCTATACGATTTACAGAACTGAAGTCAACTGAATCTTAAAAAAGGAGGTCACGTAAATGAAATTGCAAACTTTTTCCGAATAGAGGTATCCGATGACGAGAAAGTCGGATACCTCTTTTTTTATGCTTTTCTTTGCCTCCGAAGTCCTTTTTTAATAACGGAAACCTATAATAACGGAAACCTAAAATTACTGCCACCGAAGATAACTCCGATGGCAGCGTGTCAATGTGAATACTATTATTAAATTATAAGACTATTGTTTTTCAGATTTGTTTTTTGCGAAAGAAGAGCAGGCCCATGATCCCGCCGGCCGCAAGAGCGCTCATCGCGATCCAGACGATCGCGTCGCTTGTGTCGCCTGTCTTGGGGCTCTTTTTGGCGTTTGTCTTTGCCTTTTCAGTCTTCTTGTTTTCTGTCTTCTTGGCCACAGTCTTTTTTTCGTCCTGCTTCTCTTTCTTTACTTCAGACTCTGTTTTTGTCTCTGTTTTGGTCTCTTTTTTGACCTCCTGCTTCTCTGCAGCGGTCTTGGTCGCGACCTTCGCGGCAGGTGTCACTGTCTCTTCGTTCTTGTTTTTGGTTTCTTCGGGAGTGACGTCTGTTTTTGTCTTGTCGGCGTCGTCGTTTGTCTCCGTCTTTGCCTTGTCGGCGTCACCGTTTGTATCTGTCTTCGCGGCGGGGTCTTCCTCCGTTTTCGCGCTCTCATTGTTTTCCGCGCTCTTCGCGACGAACTCCACTACGTAATAAGAAAATCCTTCTGTCTGTGCCTCTGCCGCTTTGGCCGTCCTGTTCATTGTGGTGACAAGCTTCTTTGCCGTGATCGTGTTGTTGGCACTGAGGATGTGATAGACAACGGCGCTGAGGCCTGCGTCAGCAGCTTCTTCTGTTTCGAAAGATACCTTGACCTTCTTTCTGTCTGCCGGCTTGAGGACCTTTCCGTCCTGCCCCACGACCTTGATATCAAAGGCGTACGCCGATTTGACGAGCTCGTCCTTTGCGCGGGCGTCGCATACGGCGTTTTCCACCTGCTTGAGCTGTGTGGAAGGAACTCTGACAACAGTTAACTTCGCTCCTTCTTCAAAGGCGCCTTCTTCGGCGGTCACTTTAATCTTGACACGATCAACGGTCACCGTCTGCTCAAAGGCTTTCCCCTGCTCGGGTTTTTCGGACTTCTCTTCCTCTTCCACAGGCTCCTCCGCGACAGGCTCTTCCTTTTCTTCTGCCTGCTGCTCTGCTGCCGGTGCATCCTTCTCTTCTGCCGGCTCGGCTTCTTCGTCAGCGACTTCCTTCGTCTCCTCGACGACCTTCTCTTCTGCCGCTTCGTCGGCCTTTTCTTCCTTCGCTTCGGCCGCGGCGGGCTCCTCCGTTTTCTCCCCAGACACCTCAAGCATTTCCGCGATCTCTTCGACCATCTCCGTCTGCTCCTGTGCGGTCTCGGCCTGCTCGGTCTCGCAAGCCATTGCACACATGGGCATTGCAGTAACTGATATCTGAATCGCGACCAGCGCGGCCGCGAGTAATTTGTAATTCATTTTTCTCATTTCTAAACTCCTTCACTGTAGTTGGTAGTGTCAAGTTCACTACCTG
>DGWK01000036.1:0-3290 GCA_002395235.1 Lachnospiraceae bacterium UBA4260
GCGAGATGCAACACCCCCTTTTTTTTCGCTAACGACTAAAAATAGGCATGAATTTTGAAAAATATTAAGTAACAAAACGAAAATTTCGTAACAATTATTACAAAATTCCAAAGCGCCAAACAGTTTCGGAAAATACGATAAAATTTTCGATTACAGCAATTTTTCCCTCGCCCGCCTCCGGATCTCACGGGGCGTGTCGCCGTACACTTCCTTGAAAAGGCGGCTGAAAAGCTTATAGTTGGTAAAGCCGTGCTTGTCGAGAATCGCGAGGACCGGCTCATCTGTGGAACAGATGTCGTGATAGATGTGGGTCAGGCGGACCCGGTTAAGGTGCTGCGTAAAGGGAATGCCGATATTTTGGCGGAACATGCGGCTGAAATAGTCGCTGTTGAGACCGAATTCTCCGGCAATCTGATCGAGGGACAGCGATTCCATGTAGTGCTTGTCGATATAGGAGACGATCTCCTTGATCCTGAGCTGGCTGCGGCTGGGCTCGGGCAGATCTTCCTTGTAGAGCGGAATGGAAAAGTCCTTGATCAGCCTGTACAGAATATCCAGAGCGATCGACTGTGTCGCAATCATATGGCCTTTGGGCTGTTTGACGTGCAGTGTGACCAGGTTTTTGAGGCAGTCACAGATCGCAAGATAAGCCGGAACGAGTTCGTCGGTCAGCTCCGCCCGGCTGCAGATGATCTGGAAGCCGCGATTATTTCCCATCAGCCGCTGAATCAGGTCATCATCGATGCGCAGCACGATCATCATGTAGGTGTGTGTGCAGCGCGCCTCGTGAATCTGATTGGTATCGATGACGATGAACTCGCCGGGCACCAGTTTATGCTCCGTGCCTTCAAGAAAGAAGGAAGCATTTCCGTTCAAAATATAGACAAGTTCCAGGGAGTTGTGCCAGTGCGCAGGCAGATATTCCCCGGTCGTTTTATACTCGACAAGGATCCCTTCTTCGGGGATGTCGTAGTTTTGCATATACAGATTGTCAGGCATTTATTAATCCTTTCTTTACCTTTATCTAAAGGAGTTTATCATTTTGGTGTGGAGGGTGCAAGAATTATTATTGCAGGTCCTGAAGCGGTGCGGAACAAAAAATGTTACAAACCGCTCCTAATTGTAAACAAATTATTGATTTTCCATAGAATTGGATGTATCTTTTTACTATACGCCATATAAGGGGAAATTTAGCTTAAACGTATATGGCTATGTAACTGTCAACCTGATACTTCTAATGCAACTATTTGAGAAGGTACATGATGAAAAGGATGAGGAGAGTTCTCGCAATCATTCTTACCGCGTCAATGCTTCTGGGCAATACGGGCATTGCATATGCAACAGAAGCGGCAGGCGCAAGCGCCACCGAAGCGGTGGTGGAAGATCAGAGCAGCAGCTCCGGTTCCGGAGAGCAGGCTGCTGTGGTCGAGGAGGAAAAGTTCACGGCAGGTGAGCTCCGCTATGAAGGGGCAAGCTACACTGTGACAATGGCATATGACGAAAATGCCAAGATTCCTGCCGGAGCGACACTGAAGGTCAGAGAGATCAGCAAGGGATCCTCAGAATATGAGGCTTACCTTGCCGGCGCAGAAGCGGCCTCGGACAAGAGCGTCGCAGAAGCTCGCTTTTTTGACATCACGATCTGGGCGGACGGGAAAGAGGTTCAGCCCCAGAGCGCAGTCAGAGTAAATATTTCCTATAATAAAGCGATCGAAGTGGCGGACGAGGGCGAAGTGCAGGCTATTTGTACAAGTTTTTTGGGTAGTGATGGTTGATTTATGCCGTAAAAAATGTATAATATATACTAAATATTTCTTATTTGTTACAAAATAATACAAAATGAGGGAACGATGTTTTTGAATTGTTCCCAAAACGGGACAATGCGGCGATTTTATGACAAAAGATGTTGATTTTTTGTCAAGGGAGCTATATTGTATAAATCGTACTATTGACAGCTTTAGTATTTACAGAATATGATTCAACTCAATAATTAATACTGCAGGCTGCGAATCGTACGAGAGTTTAATCGATTTGTATGAAATGTTAAGGCAGCTGCTTGAAATAAGCGGCTGTTTTTTTTCGTCTATTTGATGTGGTGTACAAATGGGAAAGATGCCTGAATTAATAAAGCATATCGTAATATTTTGGTACGAGCATTCAAGGTTCAGATAACCTTTTTTATATATTAATAATGTAACGGTTAACCTGCAAGAGATACAAATTCTCTTATTGCTGTTTGGACGGACGCGACGGGCAGTAATGCGAAATGGTAAGACACTTTACCATAGCAGCGGCGCGTCCTGACTAGAGGGAGAGAGACATGAAAAAAATGAGGAGACTCCTGGCGGCCTTATTAGTCACGACTTTGCTGTTCGGCTCTAATGGCTTCTCTTATGCGGCGGAAGCTGCATCAGAAGGCACAGAGGAGGCTGTACAGGAGACAGTGGCTTTAGAAGAGCAAGAGTCTGAAACAACGGAGGAGACTGCTCCTGATGAGACAACTGTCGAAGATTCTTCTGTACAGGAGACAGTGAAATCAGAAGAGAGCGAAACAGATGCGGATTTCGCTGAAGAATCGGCTGAGGCTGAAGAACCGGCCGGGACCGAAGAGGAGGGAGAAGCAGCTGAGGCTGTCACTGACGACACAGAAGCTTCCGGTACAGATGAGACTGAGCCCGCGGATGAGGCGGCGGCAGAGGAACAGGTTTTCACAGAGGGAACCCTGATCTTTAATGGCGATGAGCATGACTGTGACTATAGCGTCACTCTTACTTATGATGCCTCCGCGGAGATTCCCGAGGGCGCCGAGCTCTCTGTCAGAGAGATCGAGAAAGGTACGGAAGAGTATGCAGCTTACCTTGCAGACGCAAATTCCGCAGTCGCCAACAGCGTGACGGATGCGCGTTTCTTCGATATCAAGATTCTTGCGAACGGTGGGGAAATTCATCCGAAGAGCCCCGTCAAGGTCAGCATCTCATACAAGGAAGCAATCGAGGTTGAAGAGAAGGCACAGGTCGAGGCCGTTCACTTCGATGAGAAGAAAGAAGAGCCGGTTCCCGTAGAGGTCGAGACCAATGATGAGACCAAGGTCGATGAGGTCGCATTTGAAGCGGAGTCCTTCTCCGTTTATGCGGTTTTGTATACGGTCGATTTTAAGTTCAAGGACTATGCATTCTCCATGCCCGGGGAAAGCAGCATTCTTCTGAGCGAGGTCGCGAGCAGGCTCGGTTTCTATTCAGAGAGTGAGACCAGGGAGTTTTCCGTACAGGACGTCAGCAATGTAACGTTCA
>DGWK01000036.1:3401-45010 GCA_002395235.1 Lachnospiraceae bacterium UBA4260
AGCCTGAAGGCATTCTCGACGAAAGAGACCCTTACCATTGATATGGTGAACGGGGATCAGTTTGTCGTGGATGTGACGGATGCGCAGGATGGAGTGTATGAATATAAAATAGAGGAATCCGCCGGTAACGCGATTGAATTGGGCTCAGAGTATGAAAGTAATTGGTACTTATTATCTACACTCACAACAGCTGATGGCGCAAAGTACTATTATGTTACTCCGGTTTCATTGAATGGCTCTACATCAATAAACGGCTCGATTAATTCGTTTTATAATACGGCAGACATTAATAATATAACCCATGTACAGATTGGAAATGAATCTGCCGCTCCGAGTTGGGCGGGCGTTACTTCGCATACATATCAATCAGGAGATTCTGTAACCAGTGAACTGATTCATGTCTCTAATGCTGCCGATAATTACTATAAAATTGTTAATGGCGATAATAATAATCGCGAAGCATTCGGCAATGAGAGCGTTCTCTGTAAATATGAGATCACATCGACGGATAGTGAAGGAGTTGGCAGTATAAAGCTAGGGACTTTGCCTGATCTTAAGCTTCAGACGGTCTTCAAGGATTCAAGCGGGGAAGTAATCAGCGGCAGTCTTCCGAGCGATTACAAGCTTCTTATCAAAATGGTCAGAGATGGGAATACTTACTATGCCCTTCAGCCGGTAGATGCAAGCAAGAACCCTTCGGACCCTTCTGAGCCTTTGAAATTCTATAAATATACGGAACAGTGGGGACAGGGCAAAATTGGTACAGATCCATATTATTACTCCGGCAATGGATCTGAAACGATTTCTACACAGGTTGTAACTGGTGCGGACAGCTTGACTGCAGACTTGATTCTGCACAGAGTTCCCGGAGCAGTATTTTACAATGAAAATACTATTGGCGGCACACAGGGCAGTGACCTGACCAAGGATCTTTTCTCTACTTCTTCTGAAATTAATAAAACAGGCGATGCCAATCTCATGACCACTACCTTCGAAAAACAGAAGGATGACGGTGTGGATCATGAAATTAACGTTAATTTCTACAAAGAGCATAAGCCTAACGTCAGCGATGCAGAGCCGAAAACAGGCAACAACTTGAATACAGCGGAGAATGCATATTTCTTCCGTGTTCGTCTCTACAATGAGGGCAAGCTTGTTGCTTATAAGATCGTTCCTGTGACAACTGCTGAAGCCGGCATGGCAAACAGCACCGGCAAATTTACGCATACAATTGCAGCTAACGAGGAATTTCAGTTAGTAGATGATAAGGGCATAGATATTACAAACGGAAAACTTCACTATGACCCGACTGTTTATACAAGTGATGTCCGTCTCTATCAGGCGAATACTCCCGGTCAGATTCCGGCAAATCTGCAGGAAGTATCAGCAAAAGGAACGGATACACTGAATGGACTTGATTTCTGGTATAACAACTATAGTGAGAACAAAGACGGCGATACGATCACAAAGACACAGACTGATCTTGGGCTGTATGGCGCTTATAAGAAAAAGTATCAGGTTCAGATCGTGATTGATCCGTCGGCTGCACCGACAAGGGCTGATGGTATTCAGTTGTCCGTTGAAGCAGCACATCAGACGACAAATGTTGACAAATTAGCACTCAGTGATATCACTGCGAGTGTTCCCTATCGCACAGAAACGACTGAAGATGGGAAGAAAATCATAACGTATCTGATTGAGGATCAGACAACGAATCCGGCTACATTCAACTGGACTACTCATCCTAATAATAATACTATTACCGGCAATGAAACCTTTACATTGCTCCTGAAGCAGAATGGCAAGGATATCACTAATGGCTATCCGGTTACGATCGGGAATAAGTATTACAGTGTCAGTTATGATACAGGCATAGTCGATGGCAGAAACAGATTCATTGATGATACAACTGATATAACTACGATCACACATTTCATCAATCTGACAGAGGCTGAATATGACGATGCGATCGACCCTTACGACGTATTGGGCGAAGGTGCGGAGTATGGAATCATCGCCGATGAGTATGAAAGAAAAGATCATACAGAGACCAACTTTGCCGTAAACAAATATTTCGAGAATACAGGTGCAGGCATAGATTTGGCTGCAAACGGCGGTGAGTCAGAGGCAATGCCGTATTATATCGGTGAATACAACCATATAAAATTCACCGGAAATACAAAAGTTAATCCTGATATCTATACCCCGAGCAACAGATCCTCCTCGTATGTCCACAGTAAGGATAATTCTGATGAAGCTGAGGATCATATTCATCAGGATGGAACGGGATATGATGTTACTGTAATTCCTACATCTAAAAGTGATGTGAACACCTATGTGAACGGATTGATCCAGAAGCTGTCAAGTTCATCGAGCACATATGCAGGAAAGACCACTTTCAAAGCTCCGGCGGGAACCGTCCTTGATACGACAGCCTTTCCTGATAATGTGACAATCTATGTGGATGCGACAGATTTGGATATTGGCCAAACGGGTTGGGAAATCAAAAAACTTGAGGGACAGAGCATTGTAATCAATAAACCCGGCGCTGCAGTTGATATTTCAAAGGAATATGTTTCTGTATATAAGAAAAGTGAAGACGGGAGCCTGGTGCCTGTTATTGAGCGTATGGACTCCAATACAGGCGGTAATGGTGGAGACGCGCAGCATAACGCTGATGTTGAAAACTATATTTTGAACCACATTGTTATCAACGCATACGAAGCCACATCCGTTAAGTTTACGAATGGACCTGCAGGTCTGTTCCTTGCACCGAATGCAGACTTTGAAGAAGTAAATGGATCAGGTACCGGCTGGGTAGCAACAGGAAAGAAATTTACTCAGACGGGCGCTGAGTGGCATTTCTTCCGTACACAGCGTAAATATAAAGCAGAAGGTGACTTTACTCTTTCTGGCACTAAGAGAATCAAGCAGGGTGAAACTGTAAAAGATTTGTCAGAATTTAGCAATCTGACATTCACCTTTGAAGTTTATGAGTGCAATGAGAATGGTGATATAGCTCAAGGCACTAAGGCTATTGAAACAGTAACAGCTGATAAGACAACAGGTGTGTTTGAGTTTAGTAAATTCAAGTTAGAGGTGCCAGATAAGGCAACTGAGACACACTATTATGTGATTAAGGAAAAGGTTGAAGCATCACAGGACGGTGTAACATATGATGCCAAACCGGTTTATGTTAAAGTTGTTGCAACTGCAGATGGTACAGTATTAAATCTCGCAATCAGTACTAGGGCCAGTAAGGAGGCTGAATGGTCGGTACCGATTGAACCTAAAACGAGCGAAGAGAAAAAAATTTATGAAATAGGTAATTTTGACAACACTTACGAGGATCAGAAGGGCTCGCTGAAGATCAAGAAGGCTGTAACTGAAAATGGAGCAGCACCGACATCGGATGTTGCAAAGCAGGCTCTTGCAACGACGTATGAATTCACAATTTATACGGATGAGGATTGCACAACGCCTTATAAGGTAGACGGTCAGGACCAGACTGTCGAAATCACGATCAGTGCGGATTGCGCAGATGTCACCGCTGAAGTGACCAATCTGCCTGTAGGTGACTACTGGATCAAGGAGACAGATCCGGCAAACGGTTCCAGACCTGTCACTAATAAGGTCAAGATTACGGTTGAAGCAGACAAGGTCGGTGACGCTGCTCCCGTAGCAGAGTTCACGAATAATTACGAGACTGTCTCTGCACAGGTCAAAAAAGTGTGGGAAGGCAGCAATAACCTGCCGCCGAGCCTCTCTGTAACGCTGTATGCAGACGATGACGCTACGGATCATGCAGTAACATTGACGGCAAACAATGATTGGACTTCTGAGGTCATCTCCGGACTCCCGAAGTATAAAACAACGGCAGACGGAGCCCTGGTATTGGATGAGCAGGGGAACCCTGTGGCAATCGGCTATCACTGGGTTGAAGGTTCTGTACCGAGCGGATTCTTCCTCACAAACGCAGTAGATAGTGATATCACGAACGGCAAACTCACTACTCTCACAAACACCTACCAGGAATTCAGCCTGACAACTTCTTATATTGGCACAAAGACATGGAAAGGAGCATCGAAACCGGATAGCTTAACAGTCGAATTATATGCGAATGGCAGAAAGACATCACACACACCGGAATGGACAAATAAGGAAACCAATGTCTGGACCTATGAGTTCAAGAACCTTCCTGTTTTTGATGCCGATGGAAATGCGATCAAGTATACTGCCGTAGAAACACTTACCGGATCCTATTCACAGGTGACAGAGGAGACAACTTCTGAGGAGACGTCCTATGTACAGGGGACACCGGATAGTGAGAGCGTTAAGCCTTGCTCCGACATCCACATCACTCTGAACGCACACACGGATCTGGGCTATTCGATCATTAAATTGACCGGCAACGAAGGCTTCGTGATTTGGACACACAGAGTGCCGACAAGCAGTGAACTCAATCAGATCAACAGCGAAGGGGCCAACGAATTTGGCGACTTTATTCACAAAAAGAAGCTCTATTACAGCGGCGTCGGACATATTGATACACCGGCAGGAACAATCGATGTGTCATTTAGTGAAACTACTAAGAAGCTGGATGTTGAATTTGGCGGCTCTTCGACCTGGGCATGGCTGGTATACGGCAACTTCGCAGGTGCGCAGTACAATCCCGGCACGACCAAGTTTGTCAACCAATTCGAAGACACATTCGTAGAAGTCGACAAGCAGTGGCTCAATCCCGACGGAACAGCTGCCGACTGGCCTGAAGGTGTGTCAGTTACCGTTAAGCTGACAGCAGACGGCACTGAAGTGGCTGGAAAGACTGCGGTACTTGATGCGGATCATACAAGCTATAAGTTCGAAAATCTGCCTAAGTATCATGAAAACGGAACCACGCAGATCAATTACAGCGTGGAGGAAGTGAAAATAGCCGGCTATACAAGTACTGTCGGCGATCTCACAGAAGAGAGAACGATCACTATCACAAACCGGAAAGAGAACGTAAAGAAAACTCTCGAGGCAACAAAAAGCTTTAACGACTGGGGTAAGGCTGAGAGCTTTACATTTGAACTGAGACCGGTAAATAATGCACCGATGCCGGAAGGTACCGAAGAAGGTGTGAAGACGGCAACGGCAACCAGCGAGCAGGTATCGGCAAGTTTCGGTGAGATCACATATGAGGCAGCCGGAACGTACGTATATACTATCAAGGAAGTCAATGACGGTATTCCGGGCATCACCTATGATACATCAGAACATAGGGTTGTAGTCACTGTGAGTAAAGTCGGAACTTCCGAAAAGCTGACCGCAGATGTGAAGTACGACGGCGCCTCCTCTCTGACGATCATAAATAAATACGCATCCGCAAAGGCTACGCTTCAGGCGGAGAAATCTTTCAATGACTGGGGCAAGGCAGAGAGCTTTACATTCGAGCTGAGGGCTAAAGACGGAGCACCGATGCCGGCAGGTACCGAAGAAGGTGTGAAGACGGCAACAGCTACTTCGACGAATAAGACTGCAGTTTTCGGCGAAATTGAATATAAGGCAGCCGGTACGTATGAGTATACGATCACAGAAGTAAATGACGGCGTGGACGGAGTCAGCTATGACACAACTGATCATAATGTTGTGGTCACAGTGGCAAAAGAAGGCGACAACCTTGTGGTCGACGTCAAATATGATAATAAGGAAAGCCTGACGATCACCAACACGTACACTTCCGTAAAGAAATCTATCGAAGTGACCAAGGACTTTGAAGACTGGGGCAAAGCGACAGAGTTCAAGTTCGATCTGGAGGCAGTGACTGAAGACGCGCCTATGCCGGAAGGCACTGTAGACGGCGTGAAGACAGCGACAGCTACACAAAGTGATAACCCGGTAAGCTTCGGTGATATCACATTTGAGAAAGCCGGAACCTACGAATATACGATCACTGAGCAGAACGGCGGTGTGGACGGTGTGACCTATGACACCACTGCCCACAGTGTTACGGTGACCGTCAATAAAGCAGAAGATGATACGAACGCCCTTACCGCTGAAGTTAAGTATGGCGAAAGTGACAGTCTGACGATCACCAACACCTTCACGGCTGTACAAGAGGAGCTTGAGGCGACCAAGGAATTCAATGACTGGGGCAAGGCGACGAGCTTCACATTTGAACTTACAGCATTGAGTGCATCGACTCCTGATGGACGCAGCATCTCACCTGTGCCTGTCCCGAATGGCATGACAGCAACTGCAACGGTAGATGAACCTATAGCTTCCTTCGGAAAGATCAACTATGAGAAGGCCGGAACCTACACGTACAAGATCACAGAGCAGAACGGCGGCGTAGACGGCGTTTCCTATGACACAACACCTCATACTGCTGTGGTAACTGTGTCAAAAGATCCCGAGACGAACGCTCTCACAGCATCCGTTGAGTATGACGATGGAGAAGAAAGCCTGATCATCACGAATACTTATGAATCCGCCAAGGCAACGATCGAGGCAACCAAGAACTTCGACAGCTGGGGTAAGGCTACAGAGTTTACCTTTAAGCTGGCAGCAGTCTCTGAGGGAGCACCGATGCCTAAGGATGAAGAAGGCAATGTTGTTACAGAGGCTATAGCAACAGAGTCTGCACGGCTGGCAAGCTTCGGCGAGATCGAATACGAGAAGGCAGGCGTCTACGAGTATACGATCACAGAGCAGAACGGCGGAGCAGACGGCGTGACCTATGACACGACACCTCATAAGGTCGTAGTTACAGTATCGAAAGCAAATGACGCAACGAACAAACTCACCGCAGTTGTCAAGTACGACGATGCGGACAGCCTGACCATTACCAACACATATACATCCACCAAGGCAGAGCTTGAAGCTACCAAGAAGCTCGATGACTGGGAAACTGCAGACAGCTTTACCTTTACGCTTGAGGCACAGGGAGATGCGCCTATGCCTGCAGATGCAGAAGACGGCAAGAAATCTGTGGATGTAACAGAGGATGTTCCTCTGGCCAAATTCGGCGAGATCACGTACGAGAAGGCAGGTGTCTACGAGTACACGATCACAGAGGAGAAGGGCGACGCGGACGGTGTGACCTATGACACGACTGCGCATGCAGCAGTTGTCACGGTTGCAAAGGATCCAGAAACCAACGCACTGAGTGCAACGGTGAAGTATGACGGCGAGGATACCCTGATCATCACCAACACGTATGCATCTTCCAATGTCGAGCTTCAGGCGACGAAGAACTTCGCAGACTGGGGCAAGGCGGACAGCTTCACATTCACACTGAAACCTGTCAGCAAGGATGCTCCTATGCCTGAAGGAACAAATGAAGCAGGCGAAAAGACAGCAACCGCTACCCAGGCAGTGACTACTGCCAGGTTCGGAAAGATCGAATACAAGAAGGCAGGCGTCTACGAGTACACGATCACGGAAACTGATGACGGCAAGGACGGCGTGACTTACGACACGACCCCTCATAAGGTTGTCGTGACAGTCACAAAGGACGCCGACAACAAGCTGGTCGCAGTGGCCAAATACGATGATAAGGACAGCCTGATCATCACCAATACCTATGAAGCAGCCAAGGCATCTCTGGAAGCGACGAAGAGCTTCGCAGACTGGGGCAAGGCAGACAGCTTTACCTTCGATCTGGAAGCAGTCGGAGACGCTCCCATGCCGGCAGGCGGCAAGAAGTCCGGCATCGCGACAATGAATGCTCCTGTTGTGAACTTCGGCGAGATCACATTTGAGAAAGCCGGAGAGTACAATTACACGATCACGGAGCAGAACGGCGGAGCAGACGGCGTGACTTATGACACGACCCCTCACAATGTCGTCGTGACAGTGACCAAGGGCGAAGGCAACAAGCTGAGCGCAGAAGTCAAGTACGACGATAAGGACAGCCTGACCATCACCAATACCTATGCGGCGACCAAGGCGACGATCGAGGCGACCAAGGAATTTGAGGACTGGGGCAAGGCGACGGAATTCAAGTTTGACCTTGCGGCAGTGACCGAGGGCGCACCGATGCCGTCCAAGACGACAGCAAGCGCTACAGAGGAGAACCCGCTGGCAAGCTTCGGCGAGATCGAGTATGAGAAGGCCGGAACCTACGAGTACACGATCACAGAGCAGAACGGCGGAGCAGACGGTGTCACCTATGACACGACTGCACACAAAGTAAAAGTAGTAGTAACGAAGGCAAATGACGCCACCAACAAACTCACAGCAGCTGTGACTTATGACGGCGCAGACAGCCTGACCATCACAAACACGTACGAAGCAACAAAGGCGACTCTGGAAGCCACGAAGGACTTCGCAGACTGGGGCAAGGCGACAGAGTTCACATTTGACCTTGCGGCAGTGACCACGGGCGCACCGATGCCTGCTAAGACATCGGCGACAGCTACAGAGCAGACCCCGCTGGCAAGCTTCGGCGAGATCACATTTGAGAAGGCAGGAACCTACGAGTACACGATCACTGAAGTAAATGACGGCGTTGACGGTGTAAGCTATGACACGACAGCTCACAGGGCAGTTGTGACAGTCAGCAAAGCACAGGGAACCAACAAACTGAGCGCAAGTGTGAAGTATGACGGTAAGGACAGCCTGATCATCACGAATACATTTACAGCAGCGGAAGCTACACTGGAAGCAACCAAGAGCTTCAACGACTGGGGCAAAGCAGAGAGCTTCACCTTTGACCTGGCAGCAGTGACCGAAGGCGCACCGATGCCGGAGGATACGGAAGCGGTTGCTACGAAGGAAAATGTAAATGCAGTATTCGGAAAAGTAGTTTATGACAAGGCCGGAACCTACGAGTACACCATCACCGAGCGCAATGACGGAGTGGACGGCGTGACCTACGATACGACCGCACACAAGGTGAAGGTCGAAGTGACCAAGGAAGACGATGCAACTAATGCATTGACCGCGAAGGTTACCTATGACGGAGCTGATACTCTGATCGTAACTAACACCTATGCGAGCACCAGCGTTACTCTGCAGGCAACTAAGGAGTTCAGCGACTGGGGCAAGGCTGCAAGTTTCACTTTTGACCTGGCAGCCGTGACCGAAGGTGCACCGATGCCGGCGAACAAGGTGGCAACCGCAACCGAGAGCGCGAAGACCGCTGTATTCGGAAGCATTGAGTACGAGAAGACCGGTAAGTATGAGTACACGATCACAGAGCGCAACGACGGCGTGGACGGCGTGACATATGACACGAAGGCACACAAGGTAGTTGTCAATGTGACCAAGGATGCCGACAACAAGATGACCGCAAAGGCCACTTATGACGGCAAAGACAACCTGATCATCACGAACACCTTCACAGCAGCGAAGGCTCACTTCGAGACGACCAAGGAATTCAACGACTGGGGCAAGGCAGAGAGCTTCACATTCGATCTGGCGGCAGTGACCGAGGGCGCACCGATGCCTGCAGAGACATCGGCGACAGCGACCAAGGGCAAAGCGGCAGTCTTCGGAGACATGGAGTTTGACAAGGCCGGAACCTATGAGTACACGATCACCGAGCAGAATGGCGGAGCAGACGGCGTAAGCTATGACATCACTCCTCACAATGCGACGGTAGTTGTTACCAAGGACGCAGAGACGAACGAGCTCAGCGCTGAGGTGACATATGACGGAGAGAAGAGCCTGATCATCACGAACACCTTCACGGCAGTGCAAGCTCATGCGGAAGCGACCAAGGTACTTGAGGGCCGCGACTGGTTTGACGCCGACGAGTTCGAGTTCGAGATCGCGGCAGTGACCGAAGGCGCTCCGATGCCTGCGGAGAAGACCGCAAAGGCGACGAAGGATGCCCAGACGGCCATCTTCGGAGACATGGAATTTGTAAAAGCCGGAACCTACGAGTACACGATCACTGAGAAGGACGGCGGAATCAAGGGAATCACCTACGATACCGAGCCTCATAGTGTGACTGTCACAGTATCCAAGGCTGAAGACGCAACGAATAAGCTCACAGCAGTTGTTACCTATGACGGTAAGGACAAGCTGGAGATCACAAACAAGTATGCATCCGAGGGAAGCGTTGTCCTCAAAGTGAAGAAAGCGCTTAACGGCAGGCCTCTCGAGGATAAGCAGTTTACATTCGAGCTGTATGATGAGAACGGTCAGCCTCTGCAGACAGCAACGAATGATGTGAACGGAATCGTAGAGTTTGCTCCGATCGGTTACACGAATGCGGACATTACCAGCTGGGATGCTCAGGCCGGCACCGGAAACGGAACCAAGAAGTACACGGTTAAGGAGACCATTGAGACGAAAGCAGGATATACATTCGATGAGACCGAACTGGAGATCACTGTCACACTGACAGACAACGGAGACGGGACTATCGTGGCAGTGGCAGCACCTGAACTTGAAGACCTTGTCCTTACAAACGGATACAAGGCTGAGGGTGAGATCGTACTGAATGCACAGAAGAAGTTCATCAGTGCGAATGAGCTCAAGGAAGGCATGTTCACATTCGAACTCAAGGATGCGGAAGGAACCGTGATTGATTCCAAGACCAATGCGGCGGACGGAAGCGTGACCTTCGACGCGATCAAGTACACGCAGGATGACATCTATAAAGATAAGCAAACCGGCGAATACAAGGGCGCAGGCACGAAGACGTTCACCTACACCATTAACGAAGTGATTCCTGAGGGAGCAAAGGACAACGGAGACGGAACCTATGATTACCAGGGATACACCTACGATGGAACGATCTACACAGTAGCCGTAGTCCTCACAGACAACGGAGACGGAACAATCAGCGCAGTCGATGCGGCAGATGCGGAGAAGGCGAAAGCCGACGAAGCAGAAGAGGCAGGCGAAGCAGGTACAGGCGAAGCAGGAGCAGAGAAAGCAGCAGAGACTGAGAGCAGATATGTATTCACGAATGCCTACGCAGCGGCAGGAACCCTGAAGCTGGATGCTGAGAAGCAGTTCAAGAACGGAACGCTTAAGGGCGGCGAGTTCACATTCGAACTTAAGGATGCGGACGGAAACGTCATGCAGAGCAAGACGAATGACGCGGCCGGAAACGTATCGTTTGACCTGATCACTTATCAGCTGGCGGATGTCGCGAACGCACCTTTCACCTACACAGTAAGTGAAGTACCCGGAAGCCGTACGGATGTCAAGTTTGACGAGACTGTCTACACAGTAACAGTCGAGCTGGCAGACAACGGAGACGGAACACTTAAGGTGACCAAGAAGATCGACAACGGCGGCGCGCTGAAGTTCGTCAACGAGCAGATGAACGTCGAGACATCGATCACGATCAGCGGTGTGAAGGTACTCAAGGGCAAAGACCTGAAGGCCGGCCAGTTCAAGTTCGTCATGGTGGATGAGAACGGCAAGTGGGTCGATTCGGCAGAGAACGATGCAGACGGAAACTTCACATTCGGCACGATCACTTACAAGCTGAGTGACCTGGGCGGTGAGAAGAAGAAAGTCTTCACGTACGGCATCTCTGAGGTCAAGGGCAGCGACAGAGGTATCATTTACGACGAGAAGGTCTACACGGTAGTTGTGACCGTTACCAATAACGGAGACGGAACAATGACCGCTACGGCTGACAAGTCCAGAGAGGATATCAAGTTCGTTAACACGACGAGAGACAAGACCGGAGACGAGGCTCCTCTGGGAGTACTGTTCGGTGGTCTCGGATTCGGAGCGATCGGACTTGCGGTGCTTCTTGAAGACCGCAGGAGAAGAAACAGGTCAAAAGAGTAATAACAGACGCCGGGTCTGAAAAGGCCTGACGGAAGGATGATTCAAACAGGAAGCTGCCGCAAATCATGCGGCAGCTTCCTGCTTGTCTGCAGAGAAGAGTAAGAAGACGGGGACTTTGATAAAAAATCGGCAAAATGTCAAAAATGACCGAAACTTTGTCAAATAATTATCTATTGAGAATCGGGGGAGGGTGGTAGTATACATCATGTAAGCAATACAAAGCTTCATTCATAAATTACCCCCCTAAATATTAAACATCCCCTATGGAGAAAACCGGCTGACACTGGCAGCCGGTTTTCTTCATTTATAGTAATTATTCAGCACCCCGGAAAAAAGATCAAAATAAGGTCCGGGGAGCTTGCTCACCGGAACGTTTTTGATCTTTTTTCCGGGGCGGACAAGGCGCGGAGCGCCTCTGGACGCCACAGTCCCGAATGCGAAGCATTTGGGACGTGGGGTGCTGAATAGTTACATTTATGGTAAAATAAATAATGTATGTGTAAAAATACCTGGGGGGTGAACGCAATGAAGTATTTGGACAGGCGCGCCGGCAATTTTACGACGTTCAGAAAGCTGAGACACTCTCTGCTGGATCTGAAAGATGACTATGATCTGGAGAGAAAAGATTTTGCGGTGCTTGATGTGCTTATCAGTGACTACAAGAACTATGTCGATTCCTATGGAACGCAGTTCTGTCTCAGTTTGATAGACCGAATTGCGCTGGGAATGGAAGAAGGAGGGCTGGACCCGGAGAAATCCTGCATGGTCGGCAAGGACCTGCTCATGTCGCTGTGCCCGTTTGAGGACCGGAAAGTGCTCCGGGATTTTGAGGAGAGGGTGATCACCGCGGTCGGAAAGATCAATGAGATCGAAGGGGTGCCCTGCAGGCCGGATGTCAAAGTCACAGTAAAGGCCTATTCAGAGATGAGCTATATGGAACGGCTCATGCTGCTGTCTCACCACCGGGCGAGAGGAAACGGGAATTTCAGTATCGAAGAGATGCAGCTCTGCATGCAGGAATTCAGGAAGTTCTTCCAGGTGGTGCGCCTCGTCAATCCTTCCGAGATGAGGGAGATCTTCTTTGACGCGCAGGGGCATGTGCAGAGCTCCAAGCATAACTGCTATGAGGTGTGGCGCAGGGACGGACGCTGTGAGAACTGCACGTCTGCCAGGTCCTGCACGCAGAAGAGGAGCTTTGTGAAATTTGAGTTCATCGAGGACGACATGTTCTTCATCATCTCGCAGTCGGTGATCGTGGACGGGAAGACCTTTGTTCTGGAGCTTGTGAGAAATGTCAGCGCCTCCATGGATGAAGGAATGATGGAGAGAATCTTCGGCAACGAAGAGTTTATGGAGAAAGTGGCGCGGGCCAACCGCACGCAGTATCGGGATGAACTGACGGGACTTCGCAACCGCGAGTATTACGCTGAACAGGCTGCAGGGCTGAGCGTGGTGGCGGTCGCTGTTTTGAAACTGGATAATCTGGAAGAGATCCGGGAGATTTACGGCGAAGAGACGGCCCGCAAATCGCTGAAAGCATTTGCGGAGCAGGTCTCCTCAGAGGCGCCCACCAATGCCGAAGTGCTCCGCTACGATGAGGATGAGCTGATGCTGATGATGGATTATGTCAGCTACGCGGACTTCTATCAGCTGCTCTCTGATGTTCAGGGTAAGCTTCGGTGGGCGGCCGAGGACGTTCATAGCGGCCTGGAGTTGAATGTCTCCATCAGCGGCGTCTATGGCTACGGAATTGCCAGGGAACTGGCGGTGAACGCGCTGAAGACCATGCATGTCATGGAAGATTCCGAGGAGAACCTGGTCGTGAAGCATGAGGAAGACTGACCTCAGTGTGCACGTGCGCGGGCAAGAAGAAACGGCTTTGGGCGGCCTCAGCCGTTTGTGATCCGGATCTGGCAGGAACGCATGGTCTCGAGGGCGGCCTCGTGCTTAGCGGGCGTTACGCCGGCGCAGCAGGAAGCGTCGCAGGAGATAGGGGTCTCGGGCAGTGTCGCCTTGATCAGCAGTGCGTTGGAGACGACGCAGATGTCCGTGCACAGTCCGATCAGCTCAATCTCAATTCCCTCTTCTTCCCGGTTTTCCAGGATTTTCATGAGCTCTGCCAGCCTGGTGCTGCCGAAAGTGGGCTTATCGACAATGTGATCAGGGAAGATCAGCTCCGCGATATCGGGGCGGATCTCCCAGCCCTTCGTCCCGCGGATGCAGTGGGGGACCGGAAGATTTCGTCCTTCCTGCGTCTCCATGTAGAAGTCCGTGTGGGTATCGCGCGTCGCGAAGACATTTTCCTTGGGATAGGAGCGGATCTTGGCCTTAACATTCTCGACGATGGCGACTGCCTCGGGCGTTCCGAGGGCGCCGTCGATAAAATCGTTCTGCATATCGATCACGAGCAGTATTTTCTTCATAATTACCTCCATCTGCTGTGGTGATGCCCGCAGGTGAGCCGCGGGATCAGGTTTTCTGTGACAATCATAACATATAGCGACGGGCGGAAAGGCAGTAAATTACAAATGACTGATAAGAATTCGGGCGGAAAGCGGACGCTCCGTCAAAATATACAGCAGTTCAAGGACTACTATCTGGGCGGGACGCTCGCAGTACTGGCTGTCGCAGCTCTGATCATCTACATGGTCTCGCGCTTTCTGGCGCCTGAAGAAAAGGCGGATCTTACAGTGGCGATTTTTGACACAGATCTGTCCGAAGATGCGCGGAAGGAAATGGAAGAAGCTGTGCGAGAGGCGGCCGGCCTTCCGCAGGACGCCGTGATCGCGATCGATTCCAGCTATGTCTCCTCAAATACGAATGAGTACACGAGGCTCAGCCTCCTGTCGTCAAACGGACAGGTGGACGCAGTCATAGCAGGGAGAGAGGCCTTTGCCGAACTTGCGGGATTCGGTTATTTCAAAGACCTCTCTCGATTCCTTCCCAAAGATATGCAATCTGAATATGCAGGGCAGATCGCCGCTTTCGCATATGAATCAGAAGCGGTAGCTGAGGACGCGCAGCAAAACGGCGAGCTGGCGTCGGGGGAGTATCCCTTCGGCCTGTCGCTCGAAGGCAGCGCCTTGTGGGCCTCGATGACCGCCGCGAGCAGCGTCAAACCGGACGGACCGATCATAGGCGTCATTCTCGAGTCCGCGAATGACGATCATGTGCTCGGACTGCTGCGCGCCCTCATGAAATAGCGGTATCTGTCTTCATGAAACAGCAGTGCGCGCTCTCATGAAATGGCGGCGCCCGTCAATTGCCCGGCGTCAGCTCGAAGGTCTCGTCCACGAGCAGAGTGCCGATGTCGTCATCCGAATAGACGATCATAGGCAGGGAGATTTCCTTGACCTCTGTGATCTCGTTCTCGGCCAGTGCGTTTTTGTCCCAGAGAACGGTGGCGTACGATCTTTTGCCGGCTGCCACGATATCCGCCCAGAAGGGGTCGCACATGATGCCGTTTATGGAAGTATTATTGGCGCTGAAGACCAGGTCCTTGTCGGTCTTGTTGACCAGATAGACCTGCATCGCGAAGCCCCAGCTGTTGTCCGGCTCAAAGCCTGTCACGATCACGCTGCAGCTGTCGTTGTCGACAAGGACCTGATCGGTATCCGCCGATTCGCGGACGGTTTCGGAAGCCTTGTCCTCGCCCAGCGGACAGACGGTGAACGGATCGTGCATCAGAGGCGCCTCCGTGTAGTCGTCGTCATTGTAGACGTTGAGCGTGAAATCGACCTGTGTGACCTCGTCGATCCCGCGCTTTTGCAGCGCGTCGCGCATCCAGGTGATCTCGCAGTTCCCTTTCTTGCCGGAACTGATCACTTCCGCCCAGAAGGGGTCGCACATTACGCCGTTTACAGAGACTTTTTCAAACGAGAACATGAGATTCTTGTCTGTTCGGTTCTCGACATAAGCTTTCCAGGTGTATCCGAGTGCGGCGTCCGCCCGCACATTTTTTATGGCAAAATAGAGCTCCTCATTGTCGACGATCACCTGGCTGAAGTCGGAGGCGGAGCCTTTAGAAGGCGCAGAGCCGTCTTTGGTACCGATGTCGGCTTTGGTGCCGGCGTCCGCCGTGCCCCAGTCAGTGACAGCGGATTCATTGGTGTCGGGGATCTGCGCGTCGCCGCCGGTCTTTCCCTGTGTCTGCGGTGATGCGCTGCCGCCGGCCTTTTCGTCACCGGCTTTGCCCTGTGTCTGCGATGATGCTGTGCCATCGCCCTTTGCGTCACCGGTCTTACCGGCTGACTGGGACGATTCGCCGCCCGGCTGCGCGCCTGACGAGCTGCCTGCGCCGCATCCTGAGCAGACGGCGGCCATAACAAGTGTAAAAATGAGCATAAAAATAACGGCTGATTTTCTCAATACAGTAAAACCTCCTTTGTTGTTAAAAAGATAAAGTGTTTCGGTTCTACGTCTGATTTAAAATGCCGTTTACATGACCAAGTATAGCACATTTTTGTGGGTACGGAGCATGAAAAAGTGATACACTTACAAAGGTTGCTATTTTGACAATGGAGGTCATTCGAGTGGAAGATCGATTCACACGCACCAGGATCCTTCTGGGCGACGAAGCAATGGAAAAACTGAGGAACAGCCGGGTGGCGATCTTCGGCGTCGGCGGCGTCGGAGGCTACGTGGCGGAGGCGCTGGCCAGGAGCGGCGTCGGCGCATTTGACCTGATCGACCGCGACCAGGTCAGCATCACGAACCTGAACCGGCAGATCATCGCGACGACCGGGACGATCGGCATGGACAAGACGGAGGCCATGGCGGCGCGCATCCGGGACATCAATCCGGAGGCCAGGGTGGTCCAGCACAAGTGCTTTTACCTGCCCGAGACGGCCGGCGACTTCGACTTTACGCAGTACGATTACGTTGTGGATGCGGTGGACACAGTCACTGCCAAAATAGAGATCATCCTCCAGGCACAGCGCGCCGCAGTTCCCGTGATCAGCAGCATGGGAGCGGGCAACAAGCTCGACCCCTCGAAGTTTGAAGTGGCAGACATCTATAAGACGTCTGTCGACCCTCTCGCGAGAGTGATGCGCCGGGAGCTGAAAAAGCGCGGCGTCAGAAAGCTCAAGGTGGTCTACTCCAAAGAAGAGCCTCTCAAGCCGCTCGGGCGGATCGAGGCGGATCCGGAGGCGGGGCGCAAGGATGTGCCGGGGAGCAATGCTTTTACGCCTTCGGCGGCGGGGCTTCTGATCGCGTCGGAGGTAGTGAAGGATTTGATCGGAATTGGACGGAACTGAACGGAAGCAGGTAGAAAGTAAATGAGTAAAGAGCAAGAACAGTACAGGAAACTGGTCCTGACGCCGGTGGAGCATTTAATTCCCCGGCTTGCGGTACCGACGATCCTGAGCATGATGATCACGATGATCTATAACCTGGTGGACGCCTACTTTGTGGGAAGGCTGGGGACCAGCGCCAGCGCCGCGATCGGCGTTGTGCTGGGCGTGCAGTCGATCTTCCAGGCCTTCGGATTTATGATGGGACACGGCGCGGGGAGCCAGATCAGCCTGCGGCTCGGGGAAGGAGACCGGGACGCGGCGGACAGACTTTTCTCCACTGCATTTTTTCATGCGCTGGTGATCAGTGTGATCGTTGGCGCTCTGGGACTTCTGGGGCTGGAGCCGCTGATGCGCCTCATGGGCAGCTCCGACACCATCCTGCCTTTTTCAAAGAATTACGGTTTCTATATTTTGATCTCGGGGCCGGCGCTGGTGGGAAGCTGCGTCCTGAACAACGTCATGCGCTACGAAGGACGGGCGGTTCTGGCCATGGTAGGCCTCGTGACGGGCGGCGTGCTCAACATGATCGGCGATCCGATCCTGATGTTCGGACTGGGACTTGGCATAGACGGCGCAGGGCTGTCCACAGCTATCTCGCAGTACATCAGCTTCGGGATTCTGTTGTACATGGTCTTCAGCAAGAGGACGATCAGCCGGCTGTCCCTTCGGTACAGGTCCAATGATCCGGATGTGACGCTCAGCATTGTGCGGGTGGGTTTTCCGAGCCTGATCAGGCAGATGCTGAACAGCATCGCGACCATCACGCTCAATCACTGTGCCATGCCTTACGGCGACGCGGCGATCGCGGCCATGGCCATCGTCGGCAGGATCGTGATGTTCATCGGATCGGCTATGATCGGACTGGGGCAGGGCTTCCAGCCGGTCTCGTCCTACAATTACGGCGCGCGCAAATACGCGAGGCTCAGGAAAGCCTTTTTCTTCACGGTCAAGGCGGGAATGCTGGTGCTCGGCGTGCTGGCTGTGGTCGGCTTCCTGTTTCCTGCGCCCATCGTGCGGCTGTTTCGGGATGACCCGCAGGTCGTCGAGATCGGCAGCAGGGCGCTGCGCTTTCAGTGCATCGCGGTCGTCATGCAGCCTTTCAGCGTGACGTCCAACATGATGTTCCAAAGTATAGGCCGCAGTGAAGAAGCCTCCTTCATGGCGCTTTTGCGCAGCGGGCTCTACTACATTCCGGCGCTTATGATCCTGCCTCTGTTTCTGGGGCTGACCGGTATCGAGTGCGCCCAGATGGTGGCGGATATTCTCACGACCATCACTTGTATTCCGTTTGTGGCGCGTTTTCTGCGGGAGACGCCGAATGAGGATATGGTGTCGGAGATCGACAAAATGTATGGCGGGGCGTGAAAAAGGCGGGGAAAAACCCCGCCTCATTTTTTTATGCAGTTTTTAACTCAGGTGGGAAGTCTCCCGCCTCTACAGGCGGTGAGTTTGAAACAAACCTTATTCAGTGGCGGGAGACAATCCCCCACTGAATTAAATGATGCACACGCGTGCGGAAAGGAAGGAGCTGTCCGAATGACAGCCCGCACGCGGCGCAGCGGCTCGCTCTGCGAGCCTTGAATGCGATTCTTTCGAGTATTTTTGTCTCTTTTTTGCGCGTCTGTATGAACTACTTTGCAGTGCCCTGCGCATCTTCGACTCGGCTGCAGCGCACGGCGCATCTTGTCTGGCCGCCCAGATTACAGGTGAACAGAGTCAAATCCCAGTCCAGCAGAGAAGTCTCGCTGTTGCCTGTGTTCTCGATCATCTGCTCCACCGCGGTGGGCTCCACTGTCTCGCGGTTTGTCACGATGTAGTGGATGGTCAGCCCTTCCACATTGGTAAAGTATACGTCCACTCCGATGTCAATACTCAGAAGCCGTCCGAGATGCCGGTCAAAATTATGCGCGCAGATCACGAGATCGTCCGCGTAGTAGGAGCCGACAAATCTGCAGGGAGAGATTTTCAGGCGGGCGTAGTCCCACTCGGCCATGACCGGCAGAGAGAGATCTTCGGAGGGAATCTCAAGAATGCCGATATATTCATAGCCGTCGATCTCTTCGACGGGCATGGGAGTGTTGGGATCCATGTAGGGAGCGGGAGCGGCGGACTCTTCACTTTTCACATTCTCATCAATTTTCTCGATGAGCTGCTGTGAGACCTGCTGCGCTGCTTCTTTGGCCCGGTTGGCATCCCAGAGGTTATATGCTGCCAGCCCGACAGCGCCCAGAAGCATAAGAATTCCTAATATGATAAGGATATTTCCTTTACTGTTCTTCTTCATAATGACTTGACAACCTTCCATATCAATCGCAGTTACCAAAAGAATAACGCGGCAGCCGCTTTTTATCAAGTATGTCCGATTTCCTTACCGCAGCAGGGCTGTTCCGGCCTTATTTCGAGGCGCGCCGGGCAGACCGCGCTCACCGCAGTCCCGACCTGATCCGCTCGATGCGGCAGCTGCTCAGCAGCACGCGCACTGCGGCTTCGTACTGCACGCGGCTGTTTGCCCGCCGGATCTCTTTGAGGCATTTGGAACCTTCCGGAAAGAGCTGGCCCATGTAGAACCACAGTTCTTTCATATGGCTGAGCACCACGGCGCTTCCGGGAAGAGTTTCCGTAAGCTGGCGGTAGAGTTCTTCGTGAAATTCGCCCAGTTCCTGCCGGCTGATCAGGCTTCCTCCCTGACATTGTCTAACGAGCGACGGGTCCGCCAGAAGTCCGCGTCCCATCATCACGCTGTCGATCGGCTTGCCGACTGCCCGGCAGGCAGTCTCGATCTCACTTACATCTCCGACGCAGCAGAGATTGCCGTTATAGACTATGGGATTTACGCTGTTTTGCAGTACCAGAAGGAAGGCCTCCCTGTCCGGCACACCCCGGTACATGTCCTCGCGGCTTCGCGGATGCACGATCAGTTCGCTGATGGGATAGCGGTTGTAGATGTGCACGAGTGCTTCCGCTTCCTGGGTGCTGTCCGTGCCAAGGCGCGTCTTGACGGAGATCCGGACCGGAGGGAGCTCCGACGGGCGCCGGGCCAGGCCGTCAAAGACGCCGTCCAGATAGGCGCTCAGTTCGTCCGTAAATTTCAGGAGGCCGGAGCCCTTTTTCTTGCGCGCCACGGTCGGCATGGGGCAGCCCAGGTTCAGGTTGACTTCCCGGTAGCCGCGCTGCGCCAGTTCCTCCACCGCCCACAGCGTCTCGTCCGCCTTGTTGGAAAGGACCTGCGGCACGACGGGGACGCCGGCGTTGTTCTCGGGCGCCACGTCCTGCTTTTCCTTCGCTTTGAAGTGTTTGGTGTAGTTGGGCGCGACGAAGGGCGTGTAGTAGCGGTCCGTTCCGGGGAAGAATTTGTGGTGCGCGTTTCTGTATACGTAACCGGTGATCCCCTCGAGTGGGGCAAAATAGTAATTCATGGGGGCATTCCTTCTTTGTGTGGTTGATGGGGCAGGTGAAGCAATCGGCTATTGCGAGTCTGTTCTATTTTAGCACAGGAGACCCGGCTACCGAAAAAAATAAGGGGACCTGGCAACCATAAAATATGTTTACAAATTCATCTCTTGCGACTATAATTGATACGTTAAGTATAAAACATTTGCCGGCGTGTCGGAATTGGCAGACGAGACAGACTCAAAATCTGTTGTCCGTGAGGGCGTGTGGGTTCGAGTCCCACCGCCGGCATCCTGAAAGGAAGTGGCTTTGATGGCTCGCTCCCTTTTTTTGTGCACTTTTGGCTATTCTGTTCAGCTGGTTATATGCCGTTCATTTGTCTTGACATATCTGGTTAGTAATGCTAAACTAACATAGTTATAAAGTGCTAACCGGAACAGACTTTAGACGGCGGTGACACACATGGAAGCAGAAAAGACCAGAAACTGTACAGAATCTCAGGCAGAACTTGCGAAGCAGGCGAGCAGCTATGTTCTTGAACGCATGGATAAGCGAATCACGATCAAGGAGATCGCGGATCGGATGCATGTGTCCCAGACGCAGCTCAAGAACAGTTTTCGCAATTATTACGGCAATTCCGTCTACAAGTATATTCGCTCAAAGAAAATGGAGCAGGCGGCAGCGCTGCTGGCGGAAGGGCAGCTCTCGGTGATGGAGATCGCCGGAATGTTCGGCTATGAGAACTGCAGCAAATTTGCGGCTGCGTTCCGGGGAGAATACGGCATGTCTCCGAGCGACTATCGCAGACAGCACAGGCAGGAAATTGACTTTTAAGGATTGACAAAAAATCGACAGTTAAGGATTGATATGTTTCTCGAGATAAAACAGATAAAGAAAGCCTTCGGACAGGGCGACAGCCGCGTGGAGGTGCTCAGAGGGATCAATCTCTCTCTTAAAAAAGGAGAGTTTTGCGTGCTTCTGGGGCCTTCCGGATCCGGCAAGTCCACCCTGCTCAATATAATCGGAGGCATTGACAGTGCGGACTCGGGTGAAATCGTTATCGATGGCGAACCCATGTCCCATATGAAAGAAAAGCAGCTGACAATGTATCGCAGGAAGCATCTGGGCTATATTTTCCAGATGTATAACCTGATCCCGAATCTGACTGTCCGCGAAAATATTGAGGTCGGCGCATATCTGAGCGATAAGGCGCTGGATGTGGACGAGCTCTTAAGACTCCTGGGGCTCTGGGAGCACCGGGGCAAGGTGCCGAGCCAGCTGTCGGGAGGACAGCAGCAGAGGACGGCGATCGGCCGCGCGGTGGTCAAGAACCCGGATATTCTTTTGTGTGACGAGCCGACGGGCGCCCTGGATTACAAGACTTCCAAGGAGATCCTCAAGCTGATCGAGCAGGTCAACAAGACGTACGGCAACACGATCATCATGGTGACGCACAACGACGCGATCAAGTTCATGGCGGACACGGTCGTGCGCCTGAGGGACGGCGCGATCCGCGACACGGTGCGCAACGAGCGGAGAGTGAGCGCGGAAGAACTGGAGTGGTAAGACGGGAGCAGTTGCGGCATGAAGAGAAATCCGCTTAATAACAGGTTCCTCCGCGACTTGCGGGACGACCTGGGCAAATATGTGGTGATCGCTCTGCTTATGATCTTCACGATCGGATTTGTATCGGGGTTTCTGGTAGCCGACGGGAGCATGGTCAGGGCCTACAATGAGAGTTTCACCAAATATAACGTGGAAGACGGAAATTTCCGGATCCAGAGAAGAATGAACAAGGCGCAGTGGAAATCCATAGAAGGACTGGGCCTTTATTTGTATGAACTTTTTTACAGGGAATTCGAGCTGGACAACGGGAGCACGCTGCGCGTCTACCAAAACAGAGACCAGGTAGACCTCGTCTGCCTTATGGAAGGTGAGTTTCCGAAAAAGCCGGGAGAGATCGCGATCGACAGAATGTACGCGGAGAACAACGGCCTGAAGGTGGGCGACACGATTAGGGCCGCGGCAGCCGGAGACGAGGAGCCCAAACCCGGCGAGAGCTGGCAGATCACGGGCCTTGTGGCGCTGTCCGACTACAGCACGATGTTCTCCGACAACAATGACACGATGTTTGACGCGCTGGGGTTCGGCGTCGCGGTCGTGACCCCGGAGGAGTTTGCGCAGTACCCGGAAGATACGCTTTATTTTAACTACGCATGGAAATACGCGGACCCGCCGAAGACGGAAGCGGAGGAGAATGACCGGGGCGAAGACCTGGTCAAGGACCTGAGCAAAGAGATCCGGCTGGAGAATTATATACCGCGCTACGCCAACCAGGCGATCCGCTTTGCGGGCGAAGATATGGGGAGCGACCGGGCGATGATGGAACTCCTTCTGTATATCATGATGGTGATCATTGCTTTTGTTTTTGGCGTCACGATCAGCAACACGATCTCACAGGAGGCGCCGGTCATCGGGACGCTGCGGGCCATGGGCTTTACCAAGGGTGAGCTGGTCCGGCACTATATGGCCATGCCTCTCATCGTGACGCTTCTGAGCGCGCTGGTCGGCAATATCCTGGGCTATACGGTCCTCAAGAACGTGTGCGCCGGCATGTACTACAACAGCTACAGTCTCACTAAATATGTCACGGTCTGGAACGCGGATGCTTTCGTGAGGACGACCGTCTTTCCCATCGTGATCATGGCGGTTGTGACCTGGGGCGTTCTTCGCTGGTCGCTGGGGCTTACGCCGCTGCAGTTTTTGCGAAGACAGCTGCGCAGACGGCAGATGAAGAGGGCGTTTCCGCTGAGTGTAAGGATTCCCTTTTTTGACAGATTCAGGATGCGCGTCATCGCACAGAACCTGCCGAATTATCTGATTCTGCTGGTGGGCATATTCTTTGCGAACATTTTGCTGATCTTCGGGCTGGCGCTGCCCCAGGCCCTGGACCACTACCAGGAGGTCGTGGAGAATAACCTTCTGTCAAAACATCAATACATCATGCAGATTCCGCTCGACGCCATGGACGAGGACCACAAGCTGGTGAGTGCCTTCCGGATGATGGAGTTTGTCAGCGAGACGGAGACGGAAAACGAGACGGCGGAAAAGTTCAGCGCGTATGTGCTGCGGACGCCGACGGACAGCCCCTACCACAAGGAAGACGTGATGGTCTACGGCGTGCAGGCGGGCAGCAGATACGTGAGCGGCGTGCCCGCGTCGGAAGGATTTATGCAGAAGGGCTCCGCCGCAGAAACGTATCCGGAAGTGCTGATCTCGAAGGCATATTCGGACAAATATGATGTCTTTGCGGGCGATCGGATCGAGCTGCAGGAAAAATACGGCGAGGAGCGCTACACCTTCCTGGTGAAAGGCGTCTACGACTATCAGGCTTCGATCTGCGTCTTTATGGAGCAGAAGGCGCTTAATAAGTGCTTTGACCTGGGGAAGGACTACTTCTCCGGCTACTTCTCCGATACGCCCATCACGGATATCGATGTGAAATACATAGGATCTCAGATCAACCTGGAGTCGCTGACAAAGGTGAGCAGGCAGCTCAAAATCTCTATGGGGAGCATGATGTATCTGGTGGACTTCTTCGCGGTGGCGATCTTTATGGTGCTGATCTATATTTTGTCCAAGATCATCATCGAGAAGAACGCGCAGTCCATCTCCATGGCCAAAATATTGGGCTACACGGGCGGTGAGATCGGAAAGCTCTACATCCGGTCCACGACGGTGGTCTATCTGGTCTGCTTTGTGGCCACGATCCCGGCGGTCTCGGCGCTGATCAGGTACCTGATGAAAGTGATGATCAGGCTGGAGATGACGGGCTGGATCGAGCTGTATGTGGGAAACAAAGTCTATGTGCAGATGCTGGCGCTGGGCGTTTTGTCTTACGCGGTGGTCGCCTTCTTCGAGTACCGCAAGATCAATAAAGTACCTATGGACGAGGCGCTCAAGAATACAGAATAGGACAGAGAAAAGATGAGAAAGAAGCACAACTGGCGCAAAATATTGATCACAGCAGTTCTCTGCCCCGCCATGGTATTGAACCTGGCGGCCTGCTCGCAGAAAAACCCCGGAGCAGGTGCCGCCGCCGGGAGCACGGGGGAGGAGAGCGCGGGCGAAGAGGCAGGAAAGAACTCAGATCAGAATTCCGGGAACTCCGGGAAAAAGGGCTCCGAGGAAGTTGTCTTTTACCCGCCCGCGGACTCGCCTTTCGTGACGCCGGGGGAGAAAGAGGAGACCGTCTACGTCAAGGCGGACGCCTCGGGAACGCCCACGGAGAAGACCGTGGAGGTGGTTCTGAAAAAGATCGAGGGGAGCGATCCCGTCGAGGACCGGTCAAACCTTCGGGAGATCAAGAATACCGAGGGAAATGAGGAGGTGTCTGAAGCGGGCGAAGGCCGCTATCTGTGGGAGAATCACGGGGAGGACATCCATTACAAAGGCTTGTCCGACGAACAGCTCCCGGTGGACGTGCATGTCACCTACTATCTGGAGGGGCAGGAGGTCAGCGCGCAGCAGATCGCGGGCAAAACGGGCAAGGTCAGGATCCGATTTGATTACGACAACCATACGGATGTGCCTTTCATGGTGCTCTCGTCGGTGATCCTGTCCTCGGACGTGTTCAGCGAATTGGAGGTCACGAACGGGCGCGTCATGGACCTGGGCGAGCAGAAGGCGGTGATCGGGTTTGCCTTCCCGGGACTTATGGACACCCTGAAGCTCGTCGACTATGAGCCCACGGAGGAGATCGAGCTTCCGGACTATGTGGAGATCGAGGCGCGGGCGGAAGAATTCGAGCTTGATTTTACGGCGACGGTCATCAGCACCGGGCTGTTCGAAGAGGTGGAAGACAAGGATCTGGACGATCTCGAAAAGGTCTCGGACGACATGAAGGAGCTGACGGACGCCTCCTCGGAGATGAAAGACGCGGCGCAGGAGCTGGCGGACGCCGGAGGGGAGTACGGAGATTACCTGTCACAATATTTTGGCGGGCTCTCGCAGCTGAGCGAGGGGACGGGACAGCTGGAGCAGGGTCTCATCGCACTGAGCCAAAATATCGCAAAGATCTCAGAGGGCGCGAAGGGCCTGCAGACGGGGCTTTCGCAGATCGACAGCTCACTGTCGCAGCTGGACTTGTCTTCGATCGGCTCTGAGGAGAGCGGCAAGGAGGCGGCAGCGGTGCAGGAAGCGCTGACATCGCTGGGAAAGAACAGTGCCTTCCTGAGCGAAAAGCTCTCCGCTATCGAGTCCAATCTGGAGAAGGTGAGGACCTTCAAGGAAGACGTGGAAACTTATCGCGGGCAGGTGCAGGAGCTGCAGAAAGCAGTCGCAGACAACCCGGCGCCCGACCTGTCCGAAAAAGAGGAGGAGCGGGCGGCTCTGCTTAACGCGGACGCTTCGGAGCAGGCGCGACAGATCGCGGAGCAGGCGGCGCAGGAGGCGGCCTCCGACGCGGTGGATACGGCCGCAGAGAACGCCGCGCAGGCGACGGCGCAGGATGCAAGGGACGCCGTCACGACGAACATCGCAGAGAGCGGAGCGCTGGACGACCTGGGGCTGACGGACGAGCAGAAGGAAGCGGTCAAGGAGCAGCTGATCAGTGAAATCGTTGACTCCATCGGAGAGAATACCGGCGAGAAGCCGGAGGTGACCGTGGACACGGAAGATGTGGAGATCGCGCTGGACGAGACTTTTGCAAAGATTACGGAGGAACTGCAAAAAGACGCGGACGAGCGCTACAAGGCAGTCAGCGAGGCCTCTGCCGCGATCACGGAGCCGGAGATCCCGGACCTGGAAGCGCTGGACAGCGAGAGAATGAAGGAGATCGACGCGGCGGTGGCCGAGATGAATACTTCGCTGGAGGTGGTCTCTGCCTACGCGCAGGGGATGGCTTCCAATGCGCAGGCCCTCGGGCAGCTGGCAGCCTCCCTGCAGGCCCTGCAGAGCGGCGTCTCAGAGCTGTCACAGGGGAGCGAAGCGCTGACAAAGGGAATCGGCGCCTATGAGGAGGCCATTGCCGCGGCGGCCGAGGGCTCCTCGGAGCTTCGAAGCGCGGTGGAGATGATCTCGGCGGCGGGCGGAGAGCTGGGCGGAGCCTATTGTCTGCTCGTGGAAGGCATGGAAGCCTTTGCGGACGGCGTCGCGGAGTTCGACAAGGAAGGCATTCAGAGCCTGGTGGAGCTGGCCGGTCCCCAATATCAGGATGTGATCAAGGGCGTCCGGGCGGCGCGGGACGCGGAGCACAGTTACACGAATTTCTCCGGCCTCTGCGACGGACAGAAAGGGAGCGTCAAGTTTGTCATCGAGACAGAGGAGATCGACGCGGACACATAATTTTCAGACAAAATTAACAATCTGGCAATCGAATTTGAGGAGCTGCATGCTATAATCTATTGTTAGCGTGCAGCTCCTTGCTCTTTTGGGGCGGGCAGCGGACATCGCGACAACTTTACAAGGAATCCGAGGTGATAGAAATAGAACATACAGGATTGACAATGTCTCAGGTCAGGGAACTGACGGCACAGGGAAAAGTCAATGTGCAGATCGACCGGACCGCGAAGACGACCAAAGATATTATTAAAGAAAATGTATTCACATACTTCAACCTGATCTTTCTGATCATCAGCCTTCTGCTGATCATGGCGGGCGCTTTCAACAGCCTGACTTTCCTGCCGGTTGTCATCGCCAACACGCTGATCGGTATTTTTCAGGAACTGCATGCCAAAAAAGTGCTGGACGGACTGAGCATCTTAAATGAGCCGAACGCCACAGCGATTCGAGACGGGAGCCGCACCAAGGTGCCCATCGACAAGCTGGTCCTGGGAGACGTGATCGTACTGCGGGCCGGCAATCAGATCCCGGCGGACGCGGTGGTCCTGGACGGAGAAGCCGCCGTAAACGAGGCGCTTCTGACCGGTGAGGCGGACGAGATCGTCAAGGGCAAGGGCGACGCGCTGATGTCGGGTAGCTTTGTGGCGTCGGGAGAGTGCACCGCAGAGCTGGTCAAAGTAGGAAAAGACTCTTACATCTCAGGACTTATGCTCAAGGCGCGCAAGATGCCCACGGGCGAGCAGTCGGAGATGGTGCGCTCGATTAACAGGATCGTCATCGCGGCGGGCATCATGATCATCCCGATCGGCGTCACGCTTTTTGTTCAGAGTTATGTGACGCAGCAGAAGAGTTTCAGCGACAGCGTCGTGGGAATGGTCGCAGCCGTCATCGGCATGATCCCGGAAGGCCTCTACCTTCTGGTGAGCGTGGCGCTGGCGACCAGTTCCGTCATGCTGGCAAGGCGCAAAGTCATGCTGCACGATATGAAGAGTGTGGAGACGCTGGCGCGCGTCGACACTCTGTGCGTCGATAAGACGGGCACCATCACGGACAACAGCATGCTGGTGGCGGACGCTGTTTCGGCGCAGTCATTTACGGACGACCAGGTGCGCCGCTATAAGGTGCTCGTGGGCGAGTATCTCGAGGCGCTGCCGGACGACAATATTACGATGAGAGCGATGCGGGAGTATTTCCGCGGAAGGGGGAACCGCCAGCCGGTCTCTGTTTTCCCTTTCAGCTCCAAGCATAAGTACAGCAGCGTACAGTTCACGGATTCCACGTATGTGCTGGGCGCGCCGGAATTTGTGCTCTGCGATGACTTTGAGAAGTACAGCGACGTGGTGGACGAGTACGCCCAGAAGGGGCTGCGCGTGCTGGTATTCGGAAGGTTTATGGGAGACGGCACAGGCGCCGGCGCGTCGGTCAGAAGGTCGCTCCCGGTTCCCAAGAAGGGACTCTACGGACTGAAGGTAGAGCCGATCTTCTTCGTCCTGCTGCAGAACCCGCTGCGGGAGAATGCGCAGAAGATCTTTGGATATTTTGCAAGACAGGGCGTGAACGTGCGCGTCATCTCGGGAGATAACCCGCTGACCGTGTCGGAAGTGGCCAGGCAGGCGGGCATCGAGAATTCGGAGAGCTATGTGGACGCGACCTGGCTCAAAAGCGACGAGGATATTGAGGAAGCTGTACGTAAATATACAGTGTTTGGAAGAGTTACGCCGGACCAGAAGCAAAAGATCGTCAAAGCACTCCAGAAGGAGGGCCACACCGTCGCCATGACCGGCGACGGCGTCAACGACATTCTGGCCATGAAGAGCGCGGACTGCAGTATCGCGATGGCAGCGGGCTCTGACGCGGCGGTGCAGGCCTCGCAGGTGGTCCTTCTGGACTCCGATTTTGCCCACATGCCGCAGATCGTGAATGAGGGACGCAGGATCATCAACAACGTGGAGAGATCCGCGACGCTGTTTCTGGTGAAGAATATTTTCTCCCTGCTGCTGTCGATCTTCTCCATCATCAATGTGATGGTCTATCCGCTGCAGCCCTCGCAGATCTCGCTGATCAGTATGTTCAACATCGGAATACCCGCTTTCTTCCTGGCTATGGAGCCGAACAACAGGAGGATCAAGGGGAATTTCCTGCGGAAGGTGGTCTTCAACGCCATGCCGGCTGCCCTGACGGATTTCTTCGCGATCGCGGCGCTGGTCGTATTCGGCCAGACTTTCAAAGTCGCGGAGGTGGACATCTCGGTCGCGGCGACGTTCCTTCTGGCCATCGTAGGATTTATGATCCTGTTCCGGATCAGCACGCCGATGAACAAGTTCCACTGGACGGTCATTCTGGGGTGCATTGCGGGACTCGGCTTTTTTGCCTATTTCTTCAGCTGGCTGTTCTCGATCCAGCATATTTCCAGGGAGTGCATCATGCTGTTTGTCCTGTTCGCGATCGCGACGGAGCCGGCTATGCGGTACCTTGAGATGCTGTTCGATATTTTGGAGAAGAAAATAGACGAGATGGCCGATAAGTACAGACGTGGAGGACAAGAAGATGACTATTCCTTCGAGGAGTGAGCTGCCGGATGTGCCCGGGACGAAGGATAAGGAAAATATGCGGGAGACCTGGAAAAAGGTGCTGTTCATATTCAATCCGGTTTCGGGAAAATCTCAGATCCGCACGGACCTGGTGGATATTTTGGAGATCCTGTCCGCAAAAGATTATGTGATCACCTGCTATCCCACCAAGTGCCGCGGCGACGCCAGGAACCTGGTCCGCAGCAGGAAAGAGGATTATGTCTATGTGATCTGCGCGGGCGGCGACGGCACGCTCGACGAAGTGGTGAGCGGTATGATGGAGAATCCGGACAAGCCCTTTGTGCCCATCGGATACATTCCGTCCGGGACCACCAATGATTTCGCGAACAGCCTCGGGATCCCGTCGGACATTAAAGAGGCGGCGAAAGTGATTGCGAACGGCAGGACCTTCCTGTGCGACCTGGGGCGCTTCAATAAGAACGACTACTTCACTTATGTGGCGGCTTTCGGTATTTTTACGGAGACCTCCTACCAGACGCCGCAGGACCTCAAAAACACGCTGGGACATATGGCTTATGTCCTGCAGGGAGTGATGGATCTGGGCAACATCAGGACCTATCATTTCCGCGTGGAGTCGGCGGAATTCTCCGCGTCTGAAGACTTCGTCTTCGGAATGGTCACGAATTCCAAGACGGTCGGCGGCTTTCCGGATATTACGGGGAGCGAAGTGGACATGAGCGACGGACTGTTTGAGGTGACGCTCATCAAAATGCCGCAAAATATTCTGGAACTCAATGATATCGTTCAATATCTGGGCGGCATGGCGCAAACATCGGACCTTGTATTCCGCTTCAAAACATCGCATCTCGTGCTGGAGTCCGACGAACCGGTCAGGTGGACGAGAGACGGGGAGTTCGCCGGAGCCTTCAAGAGAGTGGAGCTCACGAATCTCAACAAGAAGCTCAAGATCATCGTGTCGGCGGAGAAGGCCAGGCAGCTGGCGGCGCCGGCGGAGAATCGGCAGTAAAGGAGTAAAAAAATGGAAAACAATGCGCCCGCTTTTGAGAACGGGGAATATGTAACTTTTCATGTCACTACAAAAGACGGAAAAGATGTGGAGATGGCCGTCGTCGATGAATTTGACATTGAGAACAGGCACTATGTCGTGAGTTCGGTGGTGGAAGACGACACGATTAAGGTGGATGGACAGTATATTTACCGCTGTCATGTCAAGGATGATGATTTCACGGTGGAGCCTATTTCCGATCCGAAGGAATTTGAGAGGGTCGCGAGGGCTTATTCGGAGATGTAATCAAGCAGATAACTCTCGCATGGGGGCCGGCGAGCGGAGCTCAGGCATACTTGTATGACTGAGATATACGATATTCCGGACAATAATAAGCGGTAGATTCGGTCACCTGAAAAAGGTATATATGTTTTTTGAGAGTACCAAGAAAGTTTCGAAACATTTCGAAACAAAGGTGGTGCTTAAAAAAAGATGCATATATAAATTCTGGCAGATGAACAGTGGGAGATAATTTCTACTATAAAAGTTTCGAAACGTTTCGAAACAAAAGTGGCGCTTAAAAAAAATACATATATAAATCTTGAAGGATGATCCATAGTGGGTAATTTCTATTCATAGAAGGTTTCGTGCTATTTTGACAGAAAGCGAGAATGAATGACAACATTAGATGATATTGCAAAACGTCTCGGTATTTCTAAGGCAACTGTCTCAAAAGCCCTCAACGGCAGGGAAGATATCAGCGAAGCTATGCGCAAGACAATCATGGAAACTGCAATTGAGATGGGCTATAGTCGCGCTTCAAGGAAGGAAAAGAACAAACAGATTTGTGTATTTACCAAGGACAGAGAAGATTCATATGTCAAGGCACTGGGTTCAGAAGCTGAGGCAAAAGATTCATATGCCGGGGTACGGGAGTCGGTTGATGAGGCGCAGGAGTCGGATCTTGTATTGGGCTTTCGACAGGCTGCAGAGCCAGACGGGTTCCGGGTCCGCGAGATTCCGCTGTCATTGGCGCTGCAGTGGCTTTACAGCTATGATGAATTCATGATGAGAAATAATTATGCGGGAGCTTTTATTACGGACATCAGGTTTGATGGTCGATGGGCCGACGGTCTTGAGCTCTCCGGGACACCGGCTGTACTGTATAAAAGTTCTGCTCCCATGAATTCTTTGGTCACGGCGATCGGATTTGATGAGTATGAAGGGATGAATCTTGCAGTCTCATGGCTGCAGGATCTGGGACATGAGAAAATCGGTTATCTGAGCGGGTCTTTGGACAATTCGGTTTATAGAGAGCGGCACAGTGCGTTTTTACTTGCCATGAGAGAAAACGAGCTGGACTGTTCAAAAGATTATACAGGGGTAGACATTTTGTCACCGGAGTCTCTGGAGCTGCACTTTCAGCGTCTGGTCGACCTTAATTGTACTGCGCTGATCTGCAGTGATGATTTTCTTGCTTACGACGTTATGACTCAGTGTAAAAAGCAGGGGCTGCATATACCGGAGGACATCAGCATCATAGGAATCGGTGATCTCCCGCAGAGCGAAAGCACATCCCCGCCGCTGTCAAGTATCCGCCAGGACAGGAAGGGACTTGGGAAGATTGCATTTTTGGCACTTTCAGGACAATTGTCCGGTGCACACGCAAATAATATAACGCTGCACTCAGAACTGATCCGGCGAGGATCTGTCGGTGAGCGGGACCGCGATATTTAACACAAAATTCACAAAATGGTAATGCATATTCAGCAAAATAGAGTGTACAATTACATATGCAGGATGCAATGCGCATCGGCACAGGGGAACTTTTAAACAGTTGTAAAAAACGGAGGAATGAATAATGGGTTTTTTCGGTAAACTGATCGGAACAGCAGTTGGTTTGGCAGCAGCAGCCGGTGTCGTCTACTATCTCAAGAATCGCGCAGAGGAAGAGAATTATGATATCGACGAGTTCGATGAGGACTTCGAGGAAGAAGACGCGGCAGAAGAGGTCGTAAAATCTGCTCCGGCCGAGGGTGAAGAGAAGGTCGAGATGAAGGATGACAACGCCAAAGCTGTAGATCTGGACGGCGACGGCAAGGCAGATGCTGTCTATGTAGATCTGGACGGCGACGGCAAGATCGACGCCCTGGCAGTGGACACGGACGATGACGGAAAGGCTGACAAGATCCTTATTGATACAGACAAGGACGGCGTTTCGGACACCGTGATCACAACCGCTGAGACGAAGGCAGAAGAAGCTCCTAAGGCAGAAGAGGCCCCTAAGGCAGAGGAAGCTCCCAAGGCGGAAGAGGCACCGAAGGCTGAGTAAGAGATTCGGAGGGCGCCGGCAGGTATTGTACCTGTCGGCGCTCTTTTTGTAATTCAATCCAAATAGGCACTCCGAAGTATGGTATAATAAGCTGTAGTGAAAACCAGGGAGGGTATGATTATGGGGATGATCACATCTGATTTTTACAGCAGGTTCGGAAGTATTGATATTGTGGAGGCCCCGTTTACGGCAGGGGAACTGATTGGAATGGCTTCCGTGGATGTTCAGGAGCGGTTTGCGGATTGGACGGCGGAGAATGGGGATCTCACTTATGTTCCGGCGGAAATCCTGCTGGCGCTGCTGGAGGACCGCGCGTTCTTTGCTTCGATTTCGGAGATCATAGACAGCGGTGAATATGTCGTGCTCAGCGGCGCTACTTTGGCATGCAGATCTTCTCACAAGGACAGGATGGGACTGACCTGGGAGGATGTGCAGCACAATGTCACGGAGTTTTTCCTGGGTTCCGAGGATATGACGTTCAGTATCGAGAGTGTTCTCTCCGGGACCAATGAGTGGGTCACGGCGCTGTACGTATTTGCAAACGGGTGGGTCGGCGTCGAGACGGAGCGCATGGAGGACAACAGCTGGTCGGAGTCGGAGGACTCGGCGCCCTCGGCGGGCATGCCGGAGCCGGCGGCCAGCTATCTGCTCGACTCTGACGGCGAGCTCGTTGCTTCACCGGATATCCGATACGATATTGAGGCTTGGATGGACTTTGTAGACATGTTCTCGGCGGTCCATGAGGAGGCTGTCGCGTCGGATACGGTCTCCGATGTTCCGGAGGAGAAAGCGGCGCCGCAATCTCATAAGGAAGGATATATCGTCTTCTCGGACGAGGTGGAGAAAGCCATGCAGGAAGGCAGGCCGGTCGTTGTGATCGAGAGCGCGGCGACTTTCGGCGGCATGATCTATCCCGGGATCTCGGAATTTGCTTTCCGGATGAGAAATACCGTAAGGGAGAATGGGGCGGTACCTGCTTTTGTCGCTATTTTGAACGGGCAGATCCATGTGGGTCTCACAGATGAGGAAGTTCTGTATCTGGAGGAGAAGCGCGGGTCGATCTTCAAGGCTTCCGCGAGAGACATCCCGATCCTGCTGGCCAAAAAACAGGACGGTGTCATGACGATCGCAGCGGCGGTGCAGACCGCGGCCATGGTAGGACTGCCGGTGGCCTGCGGCAGCGGAATCGGCGGCGCGCAGATCGGCGCGGAGAGGACGATGGACATCTCCACAGACCTCGAGTCGCTTGCCAAAAACAGCGTCATGGTCGTATGTTCAGGTACAAAGCCGATTCTGGATCTGAACCTGACCATGGAGTATCTGGAGACGGCCGGCGTTCCGGTCGTCGGCTACAGAACCGACAGGATGCCCGAGTACATGGTGCGCGGCAGCGGCTTCCGCCTGACTTATCGCATGGACAAGCCGGAGGAGCTGGCGGAAGTCATGCACATCAAGAAGATCATGAATATTCCGGGAGGCGTCCTGGTCGTGAACCCTGTTCCCAAGGAATATGAACTCGACCCGGTCCTCACCAGGAAGGCGGTGGACGCGGCCATGGATGACGTTAAAAAGAACAATGTCATGGGAAAGGCGATCACCGGCTATATGATGGGCAGGATCAAGGAGTATCTGGGGCCGGAGAGCGTGGAGTCCCAGAAAGCATTTCTGATCAATAACGCGGAGCTGGCGGCCAAGCTGGCTGAGGCGATCTGTAAGCAGAATAAATAAAAGGTGTGACACGGGGACGTATCGTCTGACACATTTTGGAACAAAATGTGTCAGACGATACGTCCCTGTGTCACGCCATTGACATTCAACTTCTTTCTTCGTATTATAGATTTACCGGAATTCTTCCGGTGGACCGCGGAGTTCTTCTGCGGGTCCGTTTTCCAAATCATTTTTAATATTTGTTGACAGGCAGTAGCTAAGGGCTGAAGTGTCTTCTGTTGTGCTGCGGCGCTCAAATTCTCCGACTTTTCGTCTGTTCGAAAGTCTTGATCTCTATGGATAGCGTCCGGGCAGTGAACTTCCGGCTCCCATGCATACTGCCGGGAAAGGAGAGAGAATGAATTACGAAGAATTCAGAACTGCTGTATGCACCCTTACGGGAGGATTTGAGAAGGATTGGGACGTGATCCACGACTGGGGAACACCGCCGGTCAATCCGGTCACGGGGGAAGCTGCAGACTTTGATGCGGCAATGGAGATGGAATACGATTACATAGTGCTGGAAAAGGAGGAGGGCATGTTTTATGCTTTCTATTCCTTCCCTGTAAAGCCGCTCTTTAACTTATATCAGAAAGAGGGGTGGGACGTCGCGTGCAGGGAGCTGTTAAAGCATCTCCCCGACCAGAAGAAGGAAAGCGGCGTGGTGGACTACGGCGCAAAGCTGAACGAGGAGGGAAAGAAGCTCTACGAGACGCTTCGGAGTCTGCGCGCCAGGATCGCGGCAACGAAGCAGGTTCCCCCGTATGTGATCTTTACTAATCGGACGCTCTATGAGATGTGCTGCAGTCAGCCGGCCACAATGGAGGAGCTTCTCGAGGTTTTCGGCGTGGGAGAAAAGAATTCCAAGGAGTACGGGCAGCAGTTCCTGGATGAGATCGCGGAATCCACGGGCGGCAAGAAAAAGAATCTGGAAAGAGAAGAGGAGGCTTGCTTAGAGGATTATAAGGGGCCTGTGGTGCGGCCGATGTTTCGCGGTGTCATAGATCCGGAAATCTTTAAGGAGTGAGCATTTCAGCACCGCAAAGTCCCAAATGCTTCGCATTCGGAGAAAAAATTGTATACCGGAGTACAAATATTCATTGCAATGGTTTTGTAAAACATATATAATCGTACTTATCCTTGAGTAATGAATACCAATTTTCCTTTAAATAAAGACATTGGCACAGAAAACCGGGAAAAAGGAGGAAAGCGATATGAAACCATATGCGGAAATGACCAGAGAAGAACTCACTGCCGAGCTCGAGACGCTCAAGCAGAACTATAAGAGCTATCAGAAGATGGACCTGAATCTCGATATGAGCAGAGGAAAGCCCAGCGTTGAGCAGCTCGATCTTTCCATGGGAATGATGGACGTCCTCTCTTCGGAGTGCGACCTCGCGTGTGAAGACGGAACCGACTGCCGCAACTACGGCGTACTGACGGGCGTGCAGGAGGCCAAGGTTCTCCTGGGCGACATGATGGAGAACAACCCGGACAATATCATTATTTTCGGCAATTCTTCGCTCAACGTCATGTATGACACGGTTGCCAGGGCCATGACCCACGGCATCATGGGGAACACCCCTTGGTGCAAGCAGGACAAGGTGAAGTTCCTGTGCCCTGTCCCCGGTTATGACAGGCATTTTGCTATTACGGAATATTTTGGCATCGAGATGATCCCGGTGCCGCTGGGACCGGAAGGACCCGACATGGATATGGTTGAGAAGCTGGTCCATGAGGATGCGGCCATCAAGGGAATCTGGTGTGTGCCAAAATACAGCAATCCGACCGGCTACTCCTACTCCGATCAGACAGTAAGGAGATTTGCAAGGCTCAAGCCCGCGGCTCCCGACTTCAGGATCTTCTGGGACAACGCTTACGGCGTGCATCACCTGTACGAGCACAAGCAGGATCACCTGATCGAGATCCTGATGGAGTGCAAGAGAGCCGGCAATCCGGACCTTGTATACAAGTTCTCCTCCACTTCCAAGATTACTTTCCCCGGAAGCGGAATTGCGGCGCTGGCGACTTCCCCCAACAACCTGGAGGATATCACCTCGCAGCTTAAGATCCAGACGATCGGCCACGATAAGGTGAACCAGCTGCGCCATGTGCGCTATTTTGGCGACATTCACGGACTGATGGTCCACATGAAGAAGCATGCCGACATTCTCCGTCCCAAGTTTGAGATGGTCGAGAAGATCCTCGACGAGGAGATTGGCGGACTGGGCATCGGCGAGTGGACAAAGCCGATCGGCGGCTATTTTATCAGCTTCGACTCCCTTCCGGGCTGCGCGAAGGCGATCGTAAAGAGATGCAAGAAGTGCGGCGTCAAGATGACCCCTGCGGGCGCGACATGGCCCTATGGCAAGGATCCCTACGACACCAACATCCGCATCGCACCTTCCTATCCGCCGGTTGAGGACCTGCGGATCGCGACCAAGCTGTTCGCTCTGAGTATCAAGATCGTCAGCGCGGAGAAGATCCTGAGCGAGATGCAGGAGCAGACCGCCTGAAAGTAAATACTGTACAGTTGCCCCCGGCTCGCATGAGCCGGGGGATTTTGTTGTATGGGGCATGGCTTTTTTACATCTGAAGCAAGAGAGCGGAAAAACATGATATAATTCTACGTGTCGAAGTGTTCATTATTGACCAGTTTCCCGCAGATTGTTATTATTGGAAAGTATATTGGCAAAACATTCACATAAGGGATTTATATATATGAGGAAGATAACTGAGCGCAGGCTCCGCAGGCGCGCTGCGTGGCTTGCAATTGCGCTTGCCGTGACGACGGGCGTCACCGGGTGCGGCAAGGCTGTGGAAGGATATGAGGTGGACGGCGGCACCATTGAGAGGTCGCGAGTGACGGACGAGCCTTTTGCGGACGTCTATTCCACCATGGAATACGCGAAGGACGAAGAGGTGGAAGGAAGCAGGACGCAGTACGATGAGTCCGAGTACGCCGCCAATGGAGAGACAGGACCTGCTCCCGAAGTGGAGGAAGGCAGAAAGTGGAGAACAATCCTGGAGGATGTGAGCATGTTCAGCAGTCCTCAGGAAGGAAAAGTTCTGATCGTGGTCCCCAAGGGGAGCAAGGTGGACGTCCTCACCAAGAAGAAAGACGGCTGGTACAAGATCCGCTACAGAGGGACCGTCGGCTATGTGAAATCCGGTTACTTTGTGGAGGACTGGGAAGAAGAGCAGGCGGAGCGCCGCGCAAGAGAGGAAGCCGAGGCCAAGAAGAAGGCGGAGGAAGCGGCCAAGAAGAAAGCCGAAGAGGAAGCCAGAAAGAAAGCCGAGGAAGAAGCCAAGAAGAAAGCGGAAGCCGAGGCCAAGAAGAAGGCGGAGGAAGCGGCCAAGAAGAAGGCGGAAGAGGAAGCCAAGAAGAAGGCCGAAGAAGAGGCTAAGAAGAAAGCCGAGGAAGAGGCCAGGAAGAAGGCCGAAGAGGAAGCCAAGAAGAAGGCGGACGAAGAGGCCAAGAAGAAGGCCGAAGAGGAAGCCAAGAAGAAAGCGGAGGAAGAAGCCGCAAGGAAAGCCAGGGAAGAAGAGCGGGCCAGGGCAATGGCCAACGGCGAAGTGACAAGACGGATGGCAGAGACTGTCAACCTCAGAGATCCGGAGGATCCTGATATCCTGTTCGGCATCGTTCCGACAGGTTCTTATGTCACAGTGCTCGCGGACCTTGGCGACGGCTGGTATCTGGTCGATTACGACGGAATGGAAGGCATGATCAAGGGCGGCTATTTCACGGAAGAAGACCCGTAAAGGAGATTGCAGAATTATGCAGCGCAAATGGTGGCATGACAAAGTAGCTTATCAGATCTATCCCAAGAGCTTTATGGACAGCAACGGGGACGGAATCGGCGATCTGCAGGGAATCATCAGTAAGCTTGACTATCTGAAGGACCTGGGCGTGGACATCGTCTGGCTCTCCCCGATCTACCAGTCGCCGCTGGCCGACGAGGGGTACGACATCTCGGATTACTATGCGATCGATCCCCGCTTCGGGACCATGGAGGACATGGAGGAGCTGATCGCGGAGGCAAAAAAGCGCGGGATGACTGTTTTGATGGATCTGGTCGTCAATCACTGCTCCGACGAGCACGAGTGGTTCCAAAAGGCCTGCCAGGATCCGGACGGCAAGTACGGGAAGTTCTTCTACCTTCGGGACAAGGACCCGGACGGGAAGCTTCCGACCAACTGGAGGTCCTATTTTGGCGGATCCTGCTGGGAGGAGCTGCCGGGAACCGACAAGCTCTACCTGCACGTCTTTCATAAGAAGCAGCCCGATCTCAACTGGGAGAACCCGGAGCTGCGCGAGGAAGTGTATAAGAATATACGCTGGTGGATGGAAAAGGGGATCGGCGGATTCCGCATCGACGCCATCATCAACATCAAGAAGCCCGCTGTTTTCCACGATTATCCCGCCGACCGCGACGACGGCCTCTGCACGATCCACAATATGCTGCTGGAAGCGGAAGGAATCGGAGAATTCCTGGGCGAGATGCGCGACAAGGCGTTTGCGCCCTATGACGCTTTTACGGTCGGGGAAGTCTTCAACGAGAAGAAAAACGAGCTCCCACTCTTTATCGGCGAGAACGGCTATTTCTCCACCATGTTCGATTTTTCCCTTGAACTTTACGGAAGAAGCGAAAAGGGCTGGTTCGATGTCAAGAGGATCGACATTGACGCGGTCAGGGACTGCATGTTCGGCGCTCAGAAGAAGATCGGCGACATCGGATTCTATTCCAACATCATCGAGAACCACGACGAGCCCAGAGGCGCGAGCCGCCTGCTGTCGGATGAGATCAGAAACGACGATACCAAAAAAGCGCTGGCGGCCGTCTATTTCCTGAGGCGCGGACTGCCCTTCATCTACCAGGGGCAGGAGATCGGCATGGAGAACAAGAAGATCCGCTCCGTGGATGAGCTGGACGACATCTCCTCCATCGACGCCTACAAAGTGGCCAGGAACGCCGGACTCACCGAGGAAGAGGCCCTCGAGACGCTGTCCTTCCACAGCAGGGACAACGCGCGCACGCCCATGCAGTGGAGCAATCAGGAGCACGCCGGCTTCAGCACGGCGGCCCCCTGGATGAAGGAAAACCCCAACTACGTGCGCATCAACGTGCAGGAGCAGCAGGGACGCGAAGATTCCGTGCTCTCTTTCTATAAGAAGCTGGTCGCGCTGCGAAAAGATCCCTTATACAAGGAGACTTTCGTCTACGGCGATTTCGAGCCCTGCGAGGGCTGCGCGAGCGGCGTGATCGCTTACCTGAGAAAGAGCGCCGGGCAGACGATCCTGGTCGCGGGCAACTTTAATCCGAACGGGACCACTCTGCAGCTGCCGAAGAGGGCTGACGGAGAGACATTCACAGAAGGAACACTCCTTCTCGGAAACGGGAAGGAAGCGGCCGTCGCGGACGGGTGCGTGAGCATTGAGGGATTCGGATGCGCCGTGATCCTTTTGAAAGAATAAATACAGAGAGGAAGTCACTATTTTGGAAAACAAGCCTGTATTGTGGATCATCATTCCCTGCTACAACGAGCAGGAGGTCTTGCCGGTCACGGCGCCCATGTTTCTGAAAAAACTGGAGTTCTTGGTGCAGAGCGGGCGGGTGGACGAACAAAGCAGGATCCTCTTTGTCAATGACGGGTCAAAAGACAGCACCTGGGAGATCATCAGCCGGCTGTCAGAGGAAGATCCCCGCTATATAGGAATCAGCCAGAGCCGCAACAGGGGCCATCAGAACGCGCTGGTCGCCGGCATGATGGAGGCAAAGGACCGGTGCGATATCACGATCACGATCGACTGCGACGGGCAGGATGACCTGAACGCCATGGACGAGATGGTGGATCAGTACCTGGACGGCTGCGAGATCGTCTACGGAGTCCGGTCGGACAGGGATACCGATACCTGGTTCAAGAGAACCACGGCCCAGGGATACTACAAAGTCCTGGGAGGCCTCGGCGCCGAAGTAGTGTACAACCACGCGGACTACAGGCTCGTCTCTTCCAGAGTCCTTCGGGAATTCGCGAATTTTAAGGAAGTGAACCTGTATCTGCGCGGAATGTTCCCGCTGGTAGGGTTTAAGAGCACGAGCGTTTACTACAGCAGAAAAGAGAGAATGGCGGGCGAGAGCCACTATCCGCTCCGAAAGATGATCGCTCTGGCTTTTGACGGGATCACGAGCCTGAGCATAAAGCCCATTCACCTGATCACCGGACTCGGCATGATCGTAGCCCTGATCAGTTTTGTGGGCGTGATCTGGTCGCTGGTCACCCACCTGCTGGGCGGAACGGTGGCAGGATGGGCCAGTATGACCTGCATTATCTGTTTCCTGGGCGGAATCCAGCTCCTGAGCCTTGGCGTGATCGGAGAATACGTCGGCAAGACTTATATGGAGACCAAACAGAGACCCAGATATATTATAAGCGAGAGGACCTGGGAGAAGACCCGGGAGCCGCGCAGAAAAGAAAAGGACGAGAACTAAAATGGATTACATGATAAGAGCAACTGCCGCGGGCGCCCAGGTGCGCGCCTTTGCGGTAACTTCCAGAGATCTGGTAGCCTATGCGAGAGACGCGCATGACCTGTCGCCGGTAGCAGCCGCAGCGCTTGGCCGGACGATGAGCGCCGCCCTGATGATGGCGGATATGCTCAAGGGACCGCAGGACCTCTTGACCATCAAGATCGACGGAGACGGCCCTCTGGGAGGAATCCTTGTCACCGCGGATAACCACGGCGGCGTCAAGGGATACGTACAGAACCCGGATGTGGAGCTTCCCAATAATTCCTTCGGACACCTGAACGTGGGAGGCGCCGTCGGGCGCGGAACGTTGACAGTGATCAGGGATATGGGCATGAAAGACCCTTACGTGGGCCAGACCGCCATACAGACGGGGGAGATCGCGGAGGACATCACGTATTACTATGCGGCCTCCGAGCAGATCCCTTCTTCAGTCGGGCTGGGCGTACTGGTCAACCGGACGGAGAAGAAGATCCTCCAGGCGGGCGGCTTTATCATTCAGCTGATGCCCTTTGCGGAGGAAGAGACGATCGCGGCCCTGGAGAAGAACCTTAAGGGAATCGATTCCGTGACCAAAATGCTGTCGGACGGCCTCACGCCCGAGCAGATGCTGGAAAAGGTCCTTGAAGGAATGAATCCGGAAGTGACGGAGAAGACGCCTGTGGCCTTCCGCTGCAACTGCGGCAGGGAGAGGTACGAGAGGGCACTGGTGCTGCTGGGACGGGAAGA
>DGWK01000036.1:45152-50832 GCA_002395235.1 Lachnospiraceae bacterium UBA4260
AAAAAATACAGTTTTTCTCCGGAAGAACTTAGGGCAGTCCTGCAGAAAACTGAAAAAAAGTCGTAAGAATTGTCCGGTTCATGTTACAATACATGATTAAGGGAACGGCGATGTCCGTTTTCTCCCTCAGAAAAAGAAAAAGGAAGGGAAAAGAAAATGATTGATCGAGAAGCCCGTGACGCAGGCAGGCTATTTAGAAGCGGCTCCGCCGGTTCGGGGGATAATAATCAGGATCGAATCGGAATCAGCAACAAGACGATCGTCTATCTTGTGATTATCGTCCTGATCGCGATTCTTTGTGTCGTATACGGATTTCAACTGCGGGGCGCCCGCAGAGGCGGACAGGATCCGGCTGCGACCGCAGTGACCGGAGAGACCGCGGAAACTGCCGCGACGACAGAGCCCGCGGCGGAGCAGACGCCCGCAGAGGCGCAGGCCGAGCAGGCACCTGCGGAGAAGCCGGCGGAAGAACCGGCAGAGGCACCCGCCGAGGCGCCTGCCGAGCAGGAATAGAAAACCAGAAATAAGGAGAGTAGTCAGTAACATGCAGCGTGAGAATTTAGGAAGCCGTTTAGGATTTATTCTGATCAGCGCGGGGTGCGCAATCGGTATCGGAAATGTTTGGAAATTCCCGTATCTGTGCGGACAGAGCGGAGGCGGGCTTTTTGTACTTATCTATCTGTTCTTCCTGATCGTGCTGGGACTTCCGGCCATGACAATGGAATTTGCGATGGGGCGCGCTTCGAGAAAGAGCCCGGTGAGAATGTACCATGAGCTCGAGCCTAAGGGATCCAAATGGCATCTGCACGGATTTTTATGCATGATCGGCAACTACCTGCTTATGATGTACTACACAACGGTAGCAGGGTGGATGCTTCAATATTTTGTCAGAACGGCAGCGGGAAGCTTTGAGAATCTTGACGCGGAGCAGGTGGCAGGCGCTTTCACGGGCGGCCTCTCCAATCCGCTGATCCAGGTGGGCTGCATGGGCATCGTCGTGGTCCTCGGATTCTTCGTAAACTCCCAGGGGCTTCAGAACGGCCTCGAGAAGGTCACAAAAGTCATGATGCTGGCACTGCTCGTGATCATGGTGATCCTGGCGGTCAACAGCATTTTCCTTCCCGGAGCGGGTGAAGGACTGAAGTTCTATCTGCAGCCCAGTTTGGAAAGAGCTAAAGAAGTCGGCATTTTCCAGGTAATCGTGAGCGCCATGAACCAGGCTTTCTTCACGCTCAGTATCGGCATCGGCTCCATGGCCATTTTCGGAAGCTACATCGGGCGCGACCAGGCGCTGATGGGAGAGTCCGTCAACGTCATCATTCTGGACACCTTTGTGGCGATCTGCTCGGGACTTATCATCTTCCCGGCCTGCTTCGCATACGGTGTGCAGCCTGACAGCGGCCCGAGCCTGATCTTCATCACGCTCCCCAACATCTTCAACCACATGGCGCTGGGAAGACTGTGGGGCAGCCTCTTCTTCGTATTTATGACATTTGCGGCCTTTTCTACGGTACTGGCCGTATTTGAGAACATTATGGCGATGTGCATGGACCAGTTCGGATGGACCAGAAAGCAGTCCGGTCTTTACAACACAATCGCAATGTTTATTTTGTCTGTTCCCTGCGCGCTGGGCTTCAATGTTTTGTCCTCTATCCAGCCGCTGGGAGAGGGCTCCTCGATCCTCGATTTCGAGGACCTGATCGTAAGTAACTATATCCTGCCCATCGGCGCGTTCATCTTCGTGCTTTTCTGCACGTCCAGATACGGCTGGGGCTGGGACAATTTCGTGAAGGAAGCGAACGAAGGAAACGGCCTTAAAGTTCAGAAATGGATGAGGCCTTACATGACCTACGTTCTGCCTCTCATCGTCATCCTTGTATTTATTTTGGGAATCATCTGACGACCATCAAGGGAGAATCGAATGTCTATATTCTTTTGGAAAAAGAAAAAAGCAAATTCTGAGTCGGAATCGGCAGCCGAGGAGCCTGTAGAGGTCGCTGCGGCCGAGGAGCCTGTTGCGGAGGCAGAGCCCGTCGAAGAGGCAGCGCCTGCGGAGGCAGAGCTTGTCGAAGAGGCGGCGCCCGCTGAAGATGCAGTTCCTGCGGAGGCAGAGCTTGTCGAGGAGGCAGTTCCTGCCGAGACAGAGCCTGCTGAGGAGGCGGCTGCCGGATCAGAAGAGGTCTCTGAAGAGGGACCGGTGACGGAAGAACCAGAAACGGAAACGGATTCCGCATCCGAAGAGGCTCCGGAAGAGAAACCGGCAGCGGAAGAGGACTTTCCCGTGGAAGAGACGGCCGCCATTCTGGAGGCGGAGTCTGAGACGATCGCAGAGTCGGCGGATATTCCCATGGAAGATACTGCTGAGGTGACAGAGGCAGAGTCTGGCGCCACAGGAGATACGATCGTCATGCCTGTGAAAGAGATTGCAGCGGCAGATGCTGCGGAATCTGAAACCGCGGAGCCGGATAACGCAGAGTCAAATAACGCAGATTCCGATGTGACAGGAGATACGATCGTCATGCCTGCCGCGGAAACCGCTGCCGCTGTCGAGGCCGCGACTTCGGCTCCCGAACAGCCTGAACCGGCGCCGCAGCCGGAGGCTCAGCCCGTATCGGAACCGGAAGAGGACGACTATGAGGAGAGAAAGCCCAGAAGAAAGGGGCATGCCCTTCTGTGGATCTTCCTCCTTCTGCTCGTCATCGGGGGAAGTTATTATTACGGCATGACCTACTCCAGGACGCACTTCCTCGAGAATACGTATATCAACGGCCAGGAGGTCAGCGGCATGACCGCGCCGCAGGTCGAAAAGATCCTGTACCAGAATGCGGATGAGTATGAACTGAAGATCACCTTCAGAGACGGGGAAGAAGAGACTATCACCGGATCGCAGATCGGTTACAAAGTAAAACCGGACGGAAGCGTGGACCGGATTCTCCAGTCCCAGGACCATCTGAGATGGTATAAGTGCTTCTTCAGGCGCACCGACGGGGAAGTGGAACTGAAGACGATCTACGACCCCAACCGCCTCAGAGAGGCCGTCAGCGCACTGCCGGAACTTCAGAAGGACCACATGGTGACTCCTGTCGACGCCTATATCGAGCTGCAGGGGACCAAGTTCAATATCATACCGGAAGTCGAGGGCAATTACGTCGAGGCCGAGTTCGTGCAGAAAGCTGTAGACGAGGCCGTTCAGAAAGAAGAGCCCAGTGTCGTCGTGGCTGACATCAAGGGGTCCTACAGGGTGCCTTCTGTCCGCGCGACGGACAAGGACATCGTCGAGAAATGTGATAACTACAACCACATGCTGGCGGGCAGCATCACATGGAATCTTCCCAACGGAGAGACGATGACGGTCGACGCCGAGACCACTGTAAACTGGCTGTCGCAGGATGAAGACGGCAACTATTACAGGGACGAGGACCTGTGGGAAGAAAAGATCGAGTTCTGGGTGGACGAACTTGCCAGAAATGTCAACACAGTCGGCAAGGACTGGAGCTTTGACGCAACAGGCGTGGGCAACATCACTGTCAGTGGTGGTGATTACGGCTATTCGGTCAATAAAGTAGACGAAAGAGAAGAGGTATGGGATCTTCTGTGGGACGGCGAGTCCGAGGAGAGAGAGCCGTATTTTTACACGACCCAGTATAACAAGGGAAGCGGAATCGGCGGAACTTATATTGAGGCCAATCTGTCTCAGCAGCATGTCTATATCTATATCGACGGCGATATGGTCTTAGACACGCCTTGCGTGTCGGGAAATACCAGCAACGGACACGGAACGCCTACGGGCGTCTATCAGATCCTCTATAAGGACACAGATACGGATCTGAAAGGACAGCAGCTCGCCAACGGCCAGTATTCTTACATTTCCCATGTGGATTACTGGATGCCTTTCTACGGCGGCTGCGGATTCCATGATGCAAGCTGGAGATCCAGCTTCGGCGGCAATATCTACAAGTATGACGGATCCCACGGATGCGTCAATCTGCCGCCCTCTATTGCACCGACTTTCTACAACTATGTCAGAACAGGTATGCCGGTAGTGGTTTTCTATTGATTTGTCGGATTATTCAAGGGGGGCTGTGAAAATATCACAGCCCTCACTTTTTTAAATGATGCACACGCGTGCGGAAAGGAAGATGCTGCCAAAAAGGCAGCCCGCACGCGGCGCAGCGGCTCGCTCTGCGAGCCTTGATAGCACATGAATCAGCCCCGGGCGCCGCGCCATGGAAGGGCCGGCCCGAGGCGGATGTCCGCAGCAGAGGTTTTAGATGCAAAAGGATTTAACACAAGGCAACCTGTTCGGAAAGATGATTCAGTTTGCGGTTCCCTACCTGATCGCCTGCTTTCTGCAGACTTTCTACGGAATGGCGGACCTGTTCATCACCGGACAATTTAACAAGGCGGCGGCCGTCTCCGCCGTGGCGGTGGGCAGCCAGGTCATGCACATGCTCACAGTTGTGATCGTAGGGCTCGCCATGGGCACGACCGTCTGTATCAGCAGGTCGGTAGGAGCCGGGTCAAAAAAGCACGCAGCCGGCTTCATAGGCAACTCCGCGGTGCTTTTCGCGGGCTTTGCGGCTGTTCTCACGGTTCTCCTGCTCATCTGTACCGGCGGGATCCTCCGCATACTGGCGGTCCCCGCAGAGGCAATGGAGCAGGCCAGGCAGTATCTGGTCATCTGCTTTATCGGCGTACCGTTCATTACTGCCTACAATGTGGTGAGCAGCATTTTCCGCGGACTGGGAGATACAAAGAGTCCCATGATCTTCGTCGCCATCGCGGGCCTGATCAACGTGGGATTTGACTATATTTTGATCGGACCTCTGGGAATGGGCGCGGCAGGCGCGGCGATCGCGACAGTCGGCTCACAGGCTTTCTCGGTGGTGATCGCGCTCCTCTTCCTTCTGAGGGGAAAAGAGTCGCTCGGCGTCAGCCGCAAGGACTTTGTTCCAAACGGAGATTATATGGGACAGCTCCTGGGGATCGGAGTTCCGGTTGCCTTCCAGGAGGGGCTGATCCAGGTGTCCTTTCTGGTCATCACGGCGATCGCGAACAGCAGGGGCGTCGATGTGGCGGCCGCTGTCGGAATCGTGGAAAAGATCATCAGCTTCCTGTTCCTTGTCCCGTCGTCCATGCTGTCCACCGTCTCGGCGGTCACGGCGCAGAACGCGGGCGCGGGCAAGCACGACCGGGGGCGCCTTGCGCTCAGGTACGGGATCAGTATCTGTGTTACGGTCGGACTTGTTGTCTTTGTGATCTGCCAGTTCGCCTCGGAAGGCCTTGTCGGACTGTTTGTCGTAAACGAGCCGGAAGTAGTCAGGCTGGGCGGACAGTATCTTCGTTCCTACTCGCTCGATTGCGCGGCGGCGGGCATTCAGTTCTGCTTCAGCGGGTATTTCAGCGCGTACGGAAAATCGCAGTATTCCTTCATCCACAACATCATTTCCATCGCGACGGTGAGAATACCGGGCGCCTGGCTGGCTTCCGTCATGTTCCCGGAAACTCTTTATCCGATGGGACTTGCGGCGCCGATGGGGTCGCTGCTGTCGTCGGTGATCTGTGTATTTCTGTATAAGAGGCTGACGAGGGAGATTGAAGCGGGATGAGTGGAGGAGTGCCTTTGGATTTTGCAGGGGTGTTCCGGTTAGTGGAGACCGACGAAAGTCAGCTTTTTTCT
>DGWK01000040.1 GCA_002395235.1 Lachnospiraceae bacterium UBA4260
GACATCCTCCAGCTCCTCGTACCTGCTCAGCGCGACCTTTCGGAAGGTCTCCAGCGCGTCTGTCTCGGACACCTTTCCGTCAAAATAGTCCTGCATGGTGACCTGAAATCCGAGATCCAGGTCATCGTCATAGGCAGTTGTGTGTCTCTTGGACAGAAGCTTTGCCGACTCCACATAGATCGTGATCGGGTTCTGGCCGCCCAGAACTTCCGCCTTGTAGCCGCTCTGCCCAAGCTCCGTCATTCCGCTGACCGTATTCGTGAATTCGCGGATATCTCCGGTGATCTTTTTCATGATCTCCGGGTTGCAGGTCAACTCTCTCATGATCGAGCCGGCCAGCTCCGTGTCGTCGCCTCCCGCCGCCGCGATGATCCACTGTCCGCCGTAATGGCTCGGCTCCGGTCCCCGGCACACGGCGTAATCGCCGGAGGCGCTGGATACCTCTTCGCTCTCTTCGTCGCTGTCTGTATCCCCCTCGGCCTTGCTCTGCAGCGTGTAGTGGATGCCCCAGCTCGAATAGAAAAAGCCGAAGACTTCGCCGTCTCCCGTGTGGTCCGCTCTCCACTCATCACTCCACTGCTCTGTTCCGTGAATATAGCCGTTCTGAGCAAATTCGCGGGTCTGGACCGCCCAGTCCTCCAGATGAGGATCGATATTCAGGGCTCCGTCTTCCACCCAGGCGCTTGTCACATTGTCGGCGTAGACCCGGTAGGCGTCGCCGTATGCGGAGAGCATATAATAACCGGCTTCCTTCATGGTCTTCGCTGTCTGCGCGAAGCTCTCCCAGTCAGAGACCGACTCCTGCACTTTTTCAGGATCATCCGTCCCCAGCACTTCTTTGGCAATGGACCTGCGATAAGCGAATACGCCCGGCGTGGCCTGCCAGCTCACCGCCTTGAGTTTTCCGCCGGCGTCGGTCGCCATCTGCTGCGTGTAGAGGAACTGGTCCGACAGTTCTTCCTCCGTGAGCCCTGCTCCCGCTTTTACATCCAGCGACCAGGCCGATTCCACATAATCTCTCAGATAAGCCTCATCCACTACGAACAGGTCGACCTTCTCGTTCGGGTCGATATCTTCCTTCAGAGCTCCCGTGTCCCGATCCGCCTGCATGTCGAGCCGTTCGTCCAGATCTTCTCGGTATTCCTGCGCGTCCGAATAGACATTCCACTGCACCCGCACATCTCCGATCCGGCCGCTGTCCTCCCCGGACACTTCATAGCCGGGATAAAAGTCCTGGACGCGGTTCTTGAAGTCTTCCCCGATGCAGTAAATGACGAGAACCTTCTCCTCTTTCTCTTCTTCCTCTGCCGTTTCCTGCGCTGTCGTACTGCCGTCATAGGCGACATAGACGCTCCGCGAAGTGTCTGCGGACTCTCCCTTCTCTTCCGATGCGCCGCAGCCGGCACATAAGCCCAATAATAGTGAAGCTGCGAGCAGCGCCGCGATCTTTTGCCTCATAAATGTTCTCCTTCGCTGTCCATCAATTATCTATCGTCAGTTCGGGATAGCGCGCTCCCACGCGCTGGTAAAAAAATTCCATGGCCTCGTCCTGCGTCATCTCTCCCGTGTAGGATTTGATCATGCTGTTTCGGAAGGTATCGGACATCCATCTGTCATAGTTGCCCGCCGGCAGGCAGGCCAGCCTCGACGCCGCCTGATAGTAGACTTCAAACGGATTCTGTCCTCCCAGGAACGGGTCTGTCCTGCCTTCACTCGCCAGTCTTCGCATTCCGGAGACCGTATTCGTGAAGATCTCTTCATTCTGCGCGATCTTGTACAGGAGCGTGCTGTTGCAGGTCAGGTTCTCCATGATCTCCTTGTCCAGGAGCAGGTTGTCAGAGCTAGGGGAGGCCAGGATCCACGCGCCGCCGCTACTGAAAGTCTGAGGACCGCAGCAGACCGCGTAGTCTCCGTAAATGCCGTTCCCTGCCTGGGGCGCCAGGTCGGCGTCCGCCAGGGAATAGGCCGCCATCCTGGAATCGATGTCGGAGATCGCCCTGAAAAAGCCGAAGACCTTTCCGGAAGGTCCCTGGTCGGCCACCCACTCCGCCTCTCCGATCTGCGTCTTGTTGTGGTAGTTGTTCTTGGTGAAAGCGGTCATCATATTCCGCCACTCGATCATTGCGTCGGGAATCACGAGGGCGCCGTCATTCTCCCAGTGTTTCTCCGCGCTGAACCGGAAAGCCGTAAACGCGTCGTAATAGCCGGAGACCATAAAATATTTCTTCTTACCCATCGCGGCGGCCGTCGCCTGGAACTTCGTCCAGTTCTCCACTTCCTTCTGTACCGCGCCGGGGTCGTCGGTGCCGAGTACATCCTTCGCGATGGATCTCCGATAGACGAATACGCCCGGGGAAGCCTTCCATGTCACCGCCTTGAGGATCCCCTCGTCCGTGGAAGCGAGCTGCTGCGTAAAAGCGAACTGGTCCTCCAGTTCCTCGTCCGTAAGGCCGACTTTCTCTCTGACGTCGAGAGAGTAATCGCTGTTCACATAGATTGCCAGGTCCTCTTCCGGCGCCAGATACAGGTCCACTCTCTCGTCGGGCTTTAAATACTCCGCCGTCAGGAGTTTCTCCGCGACCAGGTCCATATACTTATCTTCTTCTTCCGGGATCACCCAGTTTATGGTGACGTTTCCGATGCGTCCCTTCCTGTCTTCCAGATCCTCGTAGCCGGGGTAATACATGATGAACAGTGATTCCAGGGACTCGTCCCAGCAGAATATGTTCAGCACCTTTCCCTCGCTCTGTCTGCGGACCTCTTCCGGGGAGAGCTCTTCCTGCGGTTCCTGCTCACTGGCCGTCTCCGCCGCTGTCGAGGCGGCCGAGGCGTCGCCCGTCTTCCCTTCTTGTGCGTTTTCCTGCCCTGATCCCGTCAGGAACGGGATCTTTATATTGTGTTCTTCCATCAGGTCTGTCACTGCGGCACATCCGGTACAGCTGATGGCGAGCAGTGCCGAGAGCACTGCCGCTGTCATTCTTCTTATTTTCATCGCTTTCCTTTCATCACAGCGTCCTTGAAGGTCGCTGTATTTTTGTATTGTACCACAGTTTTCGGACATGCAAAACGGCGCATCCTAATTCGGATGCGCCGTATAGAAGTATTTGATGTGAAATTCGCTCAAGGCTCGCAGAGCGAGCCGCTGCGCCGCGTGCGGGCTGCCCGAAGGGCAGCATCTTCCTTCCCGCACGCGTGTGCATCGAATAACACAGCGGGGAATGTCTCCCTGTGTTATTCTTTTACACCGCCTGCTGTTACGCCGCCGACAATGTACTTGGAAAGGAGAAGGTAAACGACGATAACGGGGAAGATCGCGAACGCGATCATTGCGTAGACCTGGCCCATATCAAAGGTCTTCCAGTCGGAGTTACGCAGCTCTGCGAGCAAAATGGGAAGAGTCTTCTTCATCTTGCTGCTGATGATCAGGTTCGGTGTGAAGTAGTTATTCCAGCTTGCCACGAATGTGAAAATGGCCTGAACCGCGATCGCCGGCTTCATAAGAGGAAGGATGATCGAGTTGAAGATCTTGACTTCGCTCGCGCCGTCGATTCTCGCCGCCTCGATCAGAGATCCGGGGAGGTTCGACTCCATGTACTGCTTCATGTAGAAGAAAGTGACCGGAGCCGCGATCGAAGGGATGATCAGCGGAATATAGGTGTCAGTGAGCTTCATCTGGTTCATCAAGCGGATGAAACCGAGTGCGCTGACCTGCGTAGGGATCATCATGATGGCAAGGATGAAAGTGAAAATCGCTTTTTTGCCCTTGAACTCGTAAGCGTGAATACCATAGGCAGTCATTGTTGAAAAGTATACACACAACACTGCGCTGCAGGCCGCGATGATCAGGGAGTTGATCATACCTTGTACAACGGGAGTCGCGCCGTTGAACAGGTTTCTCATGTTCTGCACCAGATATTTACTGGGAAGCGGAGTAAATCCGGATTTCAGCTGGTTATTGGAACGCGTCGCGTTGATAAACAGCACATAGAACCATACCAGGCAGAGGAAAGAGAGGATGATCAGCACGATGTAGGCGATCGCTCTTCTCGCGTGGACACTATTTGTTTGCTTATTTGCTTTGCTCTCGCTCATGATTCCTCCTCCTTACTTTTCATTGGTTGCGGAGACCTTGAACACGATCATGCTCAGGATACCCGTGATAATCAGCAGGATAACGGAAAGCGCACCGGCCATGCCGTAGTTCTTACTGAACAGGTGCTTGTTCAAGTACATGATCAGAGTCATGGAACTTCTCATCGGATCGCCCTTGCCGTTGGTCAGGATCTGAGGAACATCGAACATCTGCAGACCGCCGATCAGGGAAGTGATCATAACGTAGATCAGGATCGGGCGAAGAAGGGGAAGTGTGATCTTGAAGAAAATATCGGTCGCCGTAGCGCCGTCCACTTCCGCCGCCTCAAAGAGCGACTGATCGATACCCATCATACCTGCCATCAGAAGGATCGTCGTGTTGCCGAACCACATCAGGAAGTTCATCATCGCTACCAGGCCTCTGACGCTCCAGATGTGGGACATGAAGCTGTAAGGTTTTGCAAAAAAGCCGATCGATACGAGAATCGAGTTGATCGGGCCGCTGTCGCTGAACAATGTGAAGAACAGCATTGAGAAAGCGGACGCCATGATCAGGTTGGGAAGATAAATAACTGTCTTGAAAAATCTCTGGAATTTAAGTCTGAGAGAAGGATCCGTGAACCAGGCACCGAGAAGAAGCGATACCAGGATCTGGGGTACAAAGCCCAGGATCCACATGATCATCGTATTCTTGAAATAAGTCGGAAGATCACCGCTCTTAAACAGTGTTATATAGTTCTGGATTCCGATGAAATTGGGTCCGACCTGTTTCAGTCCGCTCTTATAGTTTTCAAAAAAGCTGTTATAGATCGTGCTGATCAGCGGAATCAGCTGAAAGACAACGAACACAACGACGAAGGGAATGAGGAATACATATCCCCATCGGTTGTGTTTATTAACGTTATTGCTCTTTTGTACCGTTTTTTCCATCCTTACCTCCCTCTGAGATTATGCAGTGCCTGTTTTTTTAAAACCCGCAGCGCGCTCCGCGCCAGGCGTTTATCCGGTACGGGGCGTCCTCCGGATCTTAAAATCATATATAACCCGCATAAAACAGGATTTTTTTGTAAAACAAGGGCCTGCCCATCAAGCAGGACAGGCCCTTTTTTAATTACTTGAACTTAATCAGTACTTTGCTTTTTCAGTACTGCCGGTCCGTTCTCAGATCCGATTACTGTGCAAGCTCAGGGTGCTTCTCGCCTACAGCTGTCATGAACTGTGCAAGAGCCTCATCATAAGTTGCGTTGCCGTCGAAGAAGTTCTTCATAGCGTTCTGATACTCTTCTACGCAAGCCTGATCATACTCGGAAAGGTTGCTCAGGTCGATCTTCTCAGCGCCTTCGGAGAGCATCTGATAAGGGTTCTGGCCGCCCAGGATAGCATTTCCGAATGTCTCGTCGGTTGCAAGTGCGTTGAGGACGTCCTTGTTGTTGACACAATCGGAATCCTTAACAGCGATGTCCTTCATGATGTCGTCATTGGTTGTCATGTTGAGGATGATATCCTTAACGATGTCAGGATTGTCTGTGCCCTGTGCTGCGCAGATCCATGTGCCGCCCCAGTAGAAGCCCTGAGGTCCGTTTACAAGTCCCCATCCGCCTGCGTGTGCGATGGAACCGTCATCTTCCTTGGAAGGATCAGCGCCCATGGAGAAGTTGATCAGCCATGCGGGGCCAAAGTAGCAGAATACATCGCCGGGTGCCTGGAAGCCCTTGCTCCAGTCATCACTCCACATATCGTTGGTTGTGGTCATGCCTGCATCTACGAGAGCCTTGGAATCGTCTGCCCACTTCTTAACATTGTCATCAACTACGATCTTGCCGTCCTGTACCCACTTGCCGGATACGTTGTTGGAGTATACGCGGAAAGTATCGTTAACGGTAGCAACGATCTTGTAGCCTGCGTCTTTCATCTTCTGAGCGGTTTCATTGAATGCATCCCAGTCAGCAACTGCAGCCTGAACTGTCTCGAGGTCGTCAGAACCGAGAACCTGCTTAGCGATCTCTCTGTTGAAGATCAGACCGCCGGAGCATGCCTGCCAGGAAGATCCGCGGATCTTGCCGTCAGCGTCTGTAACGACATCCTTGGTGTACTGGAACTGCTTGGAAAGATCAGCGTCTGTGATTCCCAGCTCGTCAAGAGGCATTGCTACGTTAACTTCGGGATCTGTGTACTTCATAGCGTAGTCAGCTTCAATCAGGAAGATGTCTACTTTGTCGTTATCAGCTGCTGTTGCCTGAGCTGCAAGAGCCTCGTCCAGCTTGTTCTGATACATGTTGTCCTTGTTGTCGGTAACAACGAAGTTGATGACTGTGTCGCCGATCTTGCCGCCCTTGGTGGAGTCAGCGGGATCATTTGCAACGAATCCCGGATAGTGATCTTTCATTCTGTTGGGGAACTCGTTGTTCCAGCAGTAGATGTTGACTACCGCTGCGCCTGCGGGAGCCTCTGCTGCGGGCTCTGCGGCCGCTTCTTCTGCAGGAGCCTCTGCTGCGGGCTCAGCTGCCTCTTCTGCGGGAGCTTCTGCTGCAGGCTCTGCCGGTGCAGTTGAAGAAGCAGATCCGCCGCCGCATCCCATGAGAGAACCGGCAACCATTGCTGACGCAAGAATCAGACTAAGTGTTCTTTTTTTCATTAGGTGACCTCCCTTTTAATTTGCCGCACACACTATTGTGTACGGTTATTATTGGTGTTATATGCAAACCATTTTCATGGTATTTGCCGTGATTACTTAGCACTTTGCTCTGCCGGATGAATTTTCATTCGGCGATTCTGTTGATGTCTTTTACCGTACTTCCCTTGTAGAGTTCTCCCTCCACAACGATCGGACGAATGATCGTGGACCTGGGGTGTTCGATCAGCTTGATCAGATTCTCAGCCGCCTGCCTTCCGATCGATTCCGTATCCTGGCGGATCGTCGTGAGCTTCGGCTCGATGTGCCTTCCGATCCGTATTCCGTCATACCCTGCGACGGATATGTCTTCCGGTACCCGGAGGCCTCTCTCCCGGATCGCGTTGATTCCGCCGAAGCCGGCGAAGTCGTCCGGATAGAGAATGCAGGTCGGCGGATCGCTCAAGTCCAGCAGCTCCATCGTTCTGTGGTAGGTTCCTTCCGTATCCCTGTAATCCGCTCTCTTGATGTAGTCCTCCGGGACTTCGATTCCGAGCTGTGTACAGGTCGTATAGAAGGAAGAGATCCTCGCCTGTGTTACGGAAGTATCGTTTCCGTGGATATAAGCGATCTTTCTGTGCCCCATCTCGTAGACGTAAGTGACAAGGTCTCTCATTCCCTTTACGTTGTCCGAGATCACCGCGATCCTGTTGTTGAAAATGTAGTCGATCGTCACGACCGGGATGCTGCTGTCGACCAGTTCGATCACTTCCGGATCCCTGAAATCGATACAGGCTATTGCCACGCCGTCCAGTCCTCTGTATCTGGCTCTTTCCAAATAGGTCATTGAACCGCTGTGGGTCTTGCTGCAGTTGACCAATGTCAGATCATAGTCCCTGAGCTCTATCGTTCTCTTGAAACTGTCCAGCACATTTGCGAAGAAGTCATGGGTCAGGCCGCTCTGGGCCTCGTCCACAAAAAGGACTCCTATATTATGTGACCGGTTCGTCTTAAGAGCTTTCGCGGCCGAGTTAGGAAAATATCCAAGCTCCTTGGCTTTCTTCCTGACCATTTCCTTTGTCTTGGCACTGACGTCGTGCTGGTCATTCAGCGCTTTGCTCACCGTCGCTATTGAGACATTGCAGGCAGCAGCCAGGTCTTTCATCGAAACCATTTCCGCCTCCTGTCTATCTTAAAAAGTCTCGTCTGTTTTTCGAAGCGAATTCGTTTAAATTTCTTAAACGTTTTTGTAGTTATACTGTATATCTGTTTTCCACATTTTTCAAGACAATTTTGACTCTTTTTGGGTCATATTCACAAAATTGTGATAAATATACAAATCCTGCAGTCTCAATTTGTTCGAAATTCACATCCATTTCGTCCCTTTTGTCTAATTTATTCTAAAACGTTTTCGTTTTTTAGCCATTGTTACGATTGTGCTTGCTTTTTACTAAAACTATAATAAAAACATGTAAGTTTATCGTTACTTAACACTTCGAAAAAATGGAGGGTATTATGAAATTCGGCTATTTCGATGACTCTAACAGGGAGTACGTCATCACAACTCCCAAGACTCCTCTTCCCTGGATCAACTACCTTGGAAACCAGGACTTCTTCACACTCATTTCCAATACCTGCGGCGGTTATTCCTTTTATAAAGATGCCAGGCTGCTGAGGATCACGCGATACAGATATAACGATGTTCCCTACGACGGAAACGGAAAGTACATATATATAAAGGATGGAGATACCGTCTGGAACCCCGCCTGGCAGCCTTCCAAGACCGATCTGGACAGCTACGAGTGCAGACACGGCATGGGATACTCCAAATTCAGTTCCTCCAAGAACGGCGTCCGTGTAAACCAGCTCAACTTCGTCCCTATGGGCGATACCTGCGAGGTCATTCTCCTGGATATTAAGAACGAGTCGGACAGCGAGAAAAAGCTCAAAGTATTTCCTTATGTAGAGTGGTGCCTCTGGGACGCGGACGACGACCAGAAGAACTTCCAACGAAACCTTTCGACAGGCGAGGTCGAAATAGAGTCCAATCTCGGTTACGAAATCAGCGGACTTAAGAAACCCGCCTCCACTTCCATCGATAATTACAGCGAACTCGATTACGCTGCCATTTATCACCGCACTGAGTACAGAGAGCGCCGCAACATGTACGCTGTCTTCTCCGTAAACCGCCCCATCGACGGCTTCGACACAGACAGACGCTCCTTCATCGGCGACTACAGAAGCCCTGCTCTTCCCGAAGTGGTCGAGAACGGATCGTGCAAGAACACAGTCGCCAGCGGCTGGTCTCCCTGCGCCGTCTACGAGCTCGACATCACGCTCGCTCCCGGTGAGAGCACAAGCGTGATCTTCCAGCTCACCTATGTAGAGAATCCTGTGGAAGAAAAATGGGAGTCCTACGGCGTCATCAACAAGACCCGCGCGCGCGCCATGATCCGCAAATATCATGACCGTGAGAGCGTCATTGCCGCTTACGAGACACTGCGCAGCTACTGGGGTGAGCTCCTCTCCAAGTTCCACGTCAAGAGCTCCCGCCCCGAAGTGGACAGAATGGTCAACATCTGGAACCAGTACCAGTGCATGATCACCTTCAATATGTCCAGAAGCGCTTCCTATTATGAATCCGGCATCGGCAGAGGAATGGGCTTCAGGGATTCCTGCCAGGATCTGCTCGGTTTCGTACACCTGGTGCCCGAGCGCGCGAGGGAGAGGATCATCGACATCGCGTCCACCCAGTTCCCCGACGGCAGCGCTTATCACCAGTACCAGCCCCTCACCAAGAAGGGCAACGCCGACATCGGAAGCGGCTTCAACGACGATCCGCTCTGGCTCATCGCGGCAGTCAGCGCTTATATCCGGGAGACCGGCGACGTCACTATTTTGGACGAGTCCGTTCCTTTCGATAACGACGTATCCCTGGCGCAGCCCCTCATGGAGCACCTGCGCAGGAGCGTGAACTACACGATCACCCACAAGGGCCCTCACGGACTTCCTCTGATCGGCCGCGCCGACTGGAACGACTGCCTCAACCTCAACTGCTTCTCCGAGCACTCCGGTGAGTCCTTCCAGACCTCCGGTCCCAGCGAAGGTCCCGTGGCCGAGTCCGTATTCATCGGCGGCATGTTCGTCAAGTATTCCGAGGAATACGCCGCACTGTGCGATCTTATCGGCCTTCACGATGAGGCGGCCGCCATGCGCGTTGAGCGCGACATCATGGAGAAGGCACTGCTCACGGACGGCTGGGACGGCAAGTGGTTTGTCCGCGCCTATGACGCCTACAGCCACAAGATCGGTTCTCACGAGTGCGAGGAAGGCCAGATCTACATTGAGCCCCAGGGCTTCTGCGTACTGGCCGGCGTCGGCAAAGAGAGCGGTCAGGCTCTCCAGGCTCTGGACAGCGTAAAAGAGATCCTCGATTCCAAGTACGGCATCGCTCTTTTGAAGCCCGCTTATACCAGATATCATGTGGAACTCGGTGAGGTTTCCTCTTATCCTCCGGGATACAAGGAAAACGGCGGCATCTTCTGCCACAACAACCCTTGGGTCTCGATCGCGGAGACCGTCATGGGACGCGGCAACAGAGCCTTCGAGATCTACTGGAAGACATGCCCTTCCTGCGTGGAGGAGTTCAGTGAGATCCACAGGACAGAGCCTTATGTCTACTCCCAGATGGTAGCGGGTCCTGAGGCCCCCAACTTCGGCGAAGGCAAGAACAGCTGGCTGACAGGCACCGCCGCATGGACCTTCACGGATATCTCCCAGTACATTCTGGGCGTCTATCCCACTCTGAACGGCCTGAGCATCGATCCCTGCATCCCCGATGATTTCGGCGACTTCGAGCTCATCCGCGCCTACAGAGAAGGCGTTTACAACATCAGCGTCAAGAACCCGGATCATGTCGAGAAGGGCGTGAAGAAAATGATCGTAGACGGCAAGGAAGTGGACGGACATGTGATCCCTTATGTCAAAGGACAGAAGGAATACAACGTAGAAGTGATCATGGGATAACACTGGGGGATGTCCCCCACTGTGTTATCTGATGCACACGCGTGCGGGAAGGTAGATGCTGCCCTTCGGGCAGCCCGCACGCGGCGCAGCGGCTCGCTCCGCGAGCCTTGAATCCGCATATTTATCGTAAATCATCCTCCTTACGAAGAAAGCCCCGGCCATGTGCCGGGGCTTTCTTTACTATTTCTTATGCATATTTTGTAATTACCTTGGAGATCTTCGGCAGCATCTGCATCTTGCGCGAGACAAGTCCCTCCTGCACGCTGTGCTGCTCACCGTCGTGGTCCGGATAAGCCTCAAAGAGCCACTTCGCCTTATCTCCCGACGCAAACAGGATCGACTGGTTCTCCAGTGCGGATGTGATGGTGAGTATGCCCATATCCGCATTCTTGTTCTTGGTCAGTACATCCAGCGCCTGCTGCATATCTTCCGCCCTGTCTCTGTAAGGCTCGACCTGGGGCACATTGACCTTGGCCAGCATCAGGCGGACGCCCATGACATCCTCGAATATAATGTCACGGCTCATCAGCTCCTCAAGGGATCCTCCCTCGTCCTCTGTCACGGAGAAGAGTTCCTCCGAGAACTGGTCGAGATCCAGTCCTGCCAGAGCCGCCAGGATATTGGCCGTCTGTCTGTCCTTGTCCGTCGTCGTGGGCGTCTGAAGGTTCATCGTGTCGGACAGCAGTCCTCCCAGCATAAGTCCGGCGAGGTTCTCCTCAATCGGGACTTGGTTCTCTCTGAAGATCGTCGCGATGATCGTGCAGGTACTTCCTACGATCTCATTTCTGAAGCTCACAGGCCTGGAAGTGGAGAAGTCCGTGACTCTGTGATGGTCGATGACCTCCAGCACTCTCGCCTTTTCAATTCCCTTGACCGACTGGGAGAACTCATTGTGATCTACCAGAATCAGCTGTTTGTCGTTGTAATTGAGGATATGATACCGCATGACATATCCGACGAGATGTTCCGCGTCGTCAACGACCGGAAACGCCCTGTACTGCGTGCGCGCCATCTTGCGGCTTGCGTCCTCCGCCAGTTCATGCCCGTAGAACTTCATGGGCTTGAGCGTCATCATCATTCTCACAGGCGGGGCAAAATACAGATATCTGGACGTATTCATAGCCCCGAACCCGGACAGGATGAGCGTGCAGTGATGCTCCCTGGCAAGCTTGAGCACACTCTCATCCACGCCCTTTTCCCAGATAATGATGAGCATGCCGGCGCCCTTCTCGATCAGGATCTTCTGCGCCTTCTTGTTGCCGCCCGTGATCACGATGCGGTCGGTCACCTCGTAATCTTCCAGGTTGTCCTTGTTCGTCATGGTCAGAATGCTGACCTGGCCGTTCAAATGGCGCTGCTCATCGTCATAGATGATCGTGCCGCTTATCGTCTTGGCGATATACTCCGTAGGGGTCTCCCTGAGCATACCGTGGGAGAACCGGGTATCATTGAGAGCGATATTGGCAAAATCCGATTTGGATACCCAGCCGATCACCCTGTTTTCATCGTCTACGACCGCAAATCCTTCGCGGTCTTCTTTCTTCATGAGCTCGACCGCCTCAAAGATCGTCGTCTCCGGCGTGATCGCCAGAGGCGCTGCCAGATCCACTTCGTCGAGGCGAACCTGTGCCGTCTCAAGAAGGTGCGGCTTCTTGAATCCGAATCTGTCCAGAAGATACTGCGATTCCTTGTTGATCTTGCCCAGAACACAGGGAATGGCGTCAAACCCCTGTTCTTTCTTATACTCCGCATAGGCGATCGCAGCAGCCACCGAATCCGTATGCGGATTCTTGTGTCCTGTAACATAGATTCTGTTGTCCTGTGCCATATATCTGACCTCCCTGTTGGTTCAAGTGTTTTCCCGATCGAGCCATGCGTTCACATAGTAGGCTCTACAAACTTATGATAGCATGTCCAAATTGTGTTTGCCATACGCTTCAACTTCTTTTAATATGTAAGGGATAAATAATCAGCGCCCGGGAGCAGCCGAAAAGGAGGCAGGGCCTGAAAATAAGCAGCGGAGGTAGAAAAATGGAAAGAGAAACTATGTGCATCCAGGCCGGCTATACGCCGAAAAACGGTGAGTCCAGGATGATCCCGATCATCCAGAGCACAACTTTTAAATATGATACCAGCGAGGACATGGGCAAGCTGTTCGACCTGGAGGCATCCGGATACTTTTACACCCGTCTTCAGAATCCCACCAATGACATGGTCGCGGCCAAGATCACGGCTCTTGAGGGAGGCACTGCAGGAATGCTCACCTCTTCCGGCCAGGCTGCCAACTTTTTCAGCGTGTTCAATATCGCCACCTGCGGAGATCACGTCGTCTGTGCTTCCACCATCTACGGAGGCACCTTCAACCTCTTCAACGTGACTATGCGCAAGATGGGAATTGACTTCACCTTTATCGATCCCGACTGCTCTGACGAAGAACTCGAGAACGCTTTCAAGCCTAATACCAAGGCCGTTTTTGGCGAGACGATCGCCAACCCTGCCCTGGTCGTCTTCGATATCGAGAGATTTGCCAAGGCAGCGCACGCCCACGGCGTTCCGCTCATTGTCGACAACACCTTTGCGACGCCCATCAACTGCCGTCCCTTCGAGTGGGGCGCTGATATCGTCACGCATTCCACGACCAAATACATGGACGGACATGACGCGGCCGTAGGCGGCGCGATCATCGACGGCGGAAAGTTCGACTGGATGGCTCACGCGGACAAGTTCCCGGGCCTCACCACTCCCGACGATTCCTATCACGGGATCACCTATGCCGAGAAATTCGGAATGGGCGGCGCTTTCATCACCAAGTGCACGGCTCAGCTCATGAGAGACTTCGGCTCGATCCAGGCTCCCATGAACGCTTTCTTCCTCAATCTCGGCCTCGAGTCCCTGGCTGTCCGCATGCCCAGGCACTGCGAGAACGCCCTGAAAGTCGCTCAGTTCCTCAAGGACCACGAAAAGATCGCCTGGATCACATACCCCGGCCTTCCCGGCGACAAGTACTATGAGCGCGCACAGAAATATATGCCTAACGGCACCTGCGGCGTCATCTCCTTCGGCATCAAGGGCGGACGCGCCGCCGCCGAGGAGTTCATGAAGCACCTCAAAGTCGCCATGATCGCCACCCACGTAGCCGACGCGCACACTTGCGTCCTTCATCCCGCGAACTCCACGCACCGCCAGCTCACCGACGAAGAGCTGATCGCGGGCGGCGTCGGACCGGACCTGATCCGTCTCTCCGTCGGCCTGGAGAACGTAAACGACATCATCGCGGATCTCGAGCAGGCGCTCGGCTGAATTGCGTAAAAAAGACGGTTCCTCCGACACATTCTCATTCCGAAATGTGTCAGAAGAACCGTCCTTTTTGTCACTATCATTTGTCACTCTTTTCAAGGCCCGCTCAGCGCGCCGCTGTCCGCAGAGGCCGGGATCATCCCCCCTGAACGACACTCGATCTGATCGATAAGACCTTAAACCGGTCATCCTCGATCACCAGTCCCGACAGCCTGTTCCCAAAAACGCATCCTGTGTCGAGCGCGATCATCCCTTTTTCCGGAAGATTCGCCCACATCCCCTCTGCGATCGGATCTGCGGATTTTTTTCCGCAGAAATACACCGGAACTCTGTAAGGCGTATGTCCGGTCAGCACCAGTTTCCCTGTATAATCTGTGTCCCGTCCCCAGATGAGCGTCTCCACACTGTTCTTCTTCGGATTCTCATTTTTCAGGCAGGCGTGCACACACAGAAATCTCTCCTCCGCGTAAAAGTAAGGCATCTCTTCATACCAGTCCCGAAACTCATTGATCTTGTGCTTATGGCTGATAAAGGAGTATACCGTTTTTTCTCCGCTGTTCAGATACCACAGATCCTTATAGTTTCTCCTGTTCAATGACTTTCTTGTGGCGTCCAGCATCATCTGTTCATGATTTCCCCTGATTAGGACACAGCGCTCTCCCATTTCTTCCTTAAGTTCTCGCAGGAACACAAACGTTTCATAAATCTGTGGACCGCGGTCGATCGTATCCCCGAGATTGATCAGCCTGTCCCGGGACTTGTCAAATTCCATCTTGTCCAACAGTCTCCTGCAATCGTCCAGGCATCCGTGGATATCCGTAATGACCACTACTCGTTCGCCATTCACCAGAAACACCTCTCCAAAATATAGTAAGGCCCGCAAAGCGAGCCGCAGCGCCGCGTGTGCGCTAATCCAGAAATTCGATCGTAAGCCCGTGATTCTCCTCGCAGGCGGCCTTGCACATCTGCTTCATCGCGGACAGATATCTCTTCATGCCTTCCCCGATCTCCGAGCATCCGATGAAGCAGATCAGGCACCCGCCTCCGAATCGGGGCTCCGTCAGCACATCATACAGCGCATCCAGATTTCTCCCGTACCACTCGGGAACCTGCATTCCCTGTTCAATACGGTCGTGAAGCTCTGTGCGGTCCGCGACTCCCGCCAGATCTATTATATAACTGTTGTTCATGATCCGCGCTCCTTGCTTTAGTAAAGTTGCTCAAATGTTTCGTAATGGTCCGGTGTATAGTAGATTCTCCCATCGTCGGAATATATGATCCGCTTTGCTCCTCTTTTCTTCTTCCCGAGAGTATCGATGTCGCATTCTTTGTAGTTTCCGTCCGGGAGCAGCCCTTCGTAATTGCCAAAATGGCTCCCGCCGATGCATTTGCCCGGCGCGTAGGGCTCCAGCGAACCTCCGGTCCAGCCAAGTTTCTCCGCTTCTTTCTTGGTGATGAAATTACTTGGAAGCTTTCCGTAGGTGTGAATATAGAGCGCAACGTCCTCTTTCGTCGTATAACTGCCGTTCTCGTCGATGCGCGCCTGCTGCTCCTGCGTCTGCACGACCGCGCTCTGCTGCGCGGAAGAATTCTCCTGCGGCTTGCCGCTGCCCTTGCCGCATCCCGTCAACAGACCGATCGAAAGAATCGCGGCCAGCAACAGACACAGCCATAAACTCCTTCTTTTTTTCATGGCAATCTCCCTCCCGTTCAGTCGAAGATCCTTCGGATTCCGGCGATGGTCCTGTAATCCGCTCTCTCACTGATCTTTATTCCGTCTCTGCTGTTGGACGCGTGGACGATCCTTCCGTCTCCCAGATAGATCGCGACATGCCCGTAATAGCATATGATATCCCCGGCCTTCGCCTCCTGCAGAGAAGGGACGCTCTTTCCTTTCGTTCGGATCGCCGCGTCATAGTGGGGAAGATTTACGCCGAAATGGCGGTAGATCAGCATCACAAAACCGGAGCAGTCCGTCCCTTTTGTGAGACTGCATCCGCCGTACACATAAGGGTTGCCCACAAACTGAAGCGCGTAGGCGGCTACCATTTCACCCTTGGTCTTCGCCGCCGCAGTCTGCTGCGTAGTCTGCTGCGTGCTCTGCGCGGCGCCGCTCTCCGCCTTCTTCGAGGCGTCCGTCACTTCTCCGTTCGCCTCTTTCGTTTTCTCTTCATTGAGCACTCCGTTTGTGTCAAAATAGTATTTTTTGCCGCCGGCCTGCAGCCAGCCGGTCTTCATCGCTCCGCTCGACGTCAGGTAATACATTTTGCCGCCTGCCTTCAGCCAGCCTTTCTTCATCGCTCCGCCCGCTGTCAGGTAGTACTTTTTCCCGCCGTCTGTCACCCAGCCGGTCTTCATCTGTCCGTTTGCCGCCAGATAATACCAGAGCCCCTTGACCTTGACCCAGCCGGTCTGCATCGCTCCGCTCTTCGCCAGATAATACCATTTTCCGCTGACCTTCACCCAGCCGGTCTTCATCTCTCCTGTTTTGTCGAGAAAATACCACTTGCCGTTATATTTTACCCAACCGGTGACCGCCCTGCCGCTGCGGACATAGTACCAGTTTCCGTCTCTGAGATGCCATCCGTTCTTCAGATAGCGGAATTCACTCGTCCTGTCAGCGTAAGAGATGCCTTCCGTCAGGATCCCGCTCCGGGAAAATCCCGCATCGGATACTGCGGCAGCCGCCTGTACAGGCAGCGCGGCAGAGGCCATGACCAGGATCATTCCAATAATTGCTGCAAATTTAGTCTTCATAGAAATTGATCTCCAAGCTGTCGTGCGGTTCATACATTTTCCTGCAATATATCTTCAATGACATATCTTTCGCACGTAGTTTCATTCACAGACTAAATTATAACACATTTGTAACAATTATTGAATTATTTTGTAATTTTAATGAAATATTTATTTTCTTGTCACAAACCACCTCTGATTTTCTTCATAGAAGAGATTTACTTCCTGCCCCGCCACCATGCAGGTGTACATGAGTCCCATCCCGCCCGCCTTGCGGCTGGCGCGGCGCTCGCACCTCTTGACTCTGTCGATCATATACTTTCTCCCGTCCTCCCATGTGATCCGGCAGGGCCTTAAAAATCCCTCGCGCGTAAATTCCGCCAGCACGTCCACATAGACCTTGGCCGGGTTGATCTCTTCCCCGTCCGCGTAAATCCTGATCGGCCTGCCGTCCCGGCTCTGCTGCGGCCGCTCTTCGCCCGCTCTCCTTGTCGGCTGCATGCCATAACTCCGCAGGGCGTCCCTGCTGATATTCGTATCTGTATGAGGCATCTTATTTGTCCCTCCCTGATCTGCGCTCTTTCCATCATACTCCCGTCTTATTTCCTCTCTCAAAATAGCCGCGCGGGTGCACGACATGCGTCTCGGCATCATCCGAGGACAGTTTCGTGTCCATATGCATCAGCCCTCGGCGCACCGCCTCAAACCCGAATCGGCTTCGGATCTCATCCACCGCGAGATCCGCTTTCAGCTGCTTCTCTCTCCACTCCGGCTCCTTAAAAAGGCTGAGCTGGTACGGATATCCCTCCAGTTTCAGATGAGAGACCCTCACTCCCAGGCTGCGGATCGGCCTCCTCCAGTCATAATTCTCCCTGAAGAGCCGCATCGCCTCCGCGGCGATCTCCTCGGAGATATTTGTCGGCATGTCTACCTTGTGCTGGCGGGAAAAACCGCACAGCTCCTTATCCCTCACATAGATCTCCACCACATCGCCCACAAATCCGTGGCGCCGCAGGCGCGACGCGACGCTCTCCGCCAGCATATAGACCACCATTCTCACATCCTGCTCCGATGTCAGGTCCCGCGGCGTGGTCGTACTGTTGCCGATGCTCTTAATGGGGATCTCGCTCCTGTCGGGCGCCACCGGCGTCTGGTCCTCTCCCCTCGCGAACGCGGACAGGACCAGCCCGATCTTCCCGAAAATATCCTGCAAAAGAGACGGATCTGTCCGCGCCAGGTCCCCGATCGTGAGGATCCCGTACCGGTAGAGCTTCCTCTGCGTCGCCCTTCCCACAAGCAGAAGGTCCGACACGCTGCTCTCCCACACGATCTGCCTGTAATTGTCCCTGTCGATCACCGTAATGGCGTCCGGCTTTTTGTAATCGGACCCGAACTTGGCAAAGATCTTGTTCCAGCTGACTCCGATGCTGACCGTGATCCCAAGCTCCCGCTTGATCCGGGAGGAGATCTCCGCCGCCAGCTCCGGGCCGCTCCCCAGGCACTGTCCGCTCTGCGTGCAGTCGATCCAGCACTCATCGAGGCCGTACGGCTCCATCAGATCCGAGTAATCCCTGTAGATCTCTCTGGCCAGCTCGGAAAAGCGCAGATACAGGTCCATCCTCGGGGGAACGATGACCAGGTCCGGACAGGCCTGCCGGGCCTGCCAGAGCGCCTCCCCGGTCTTCACCCCCGCTCTCTTCGCTATATAATTTGCCGTCAATATGATCCCGTGCCTCTGCTCGGGATCCCCTCCGACCGCCAGCGGCTTTCCGTCCAGTTCGGGATGGTGCAGCATCTCGACGCTGGCGTAAAAGCAGTTGCAGTCCGAGTGAAGGATCACTCTGTCCATGTTCGCCGTCCGATGTCAAAATATAAATGGTATTTGAATTTCCCGTCAAGAATTTTAATTTCCTCTTGCAAACAGTATATTTCGAACGTATATTCGTGTCAAGAGGGTTTTTTCGTTGACACAGGCGGAAACAAAAGTTACAATAAAGGAAATTAAATTTCCTCTTTGGAATTTACTCTTGGTCCCTCACAAACTGTTAAGGAGTAATGATCATGACTTTCGGAGAAAAAGTTAGAGAACTTCGGCTGAAGAACGGCTATTCCCAGGAAGAGCTGGCCGCGATGACAGGCGTGACCAGGCGCACCGTGCGCAACTGGGAGACGGAAGGCAAGTATCCGCGCAGCCAGGCTCTCTACGCCCGGCTGGCTTCTGCCCTCGGATGCAATGAAGAATATCTCAGGGGCGAACAGGAACTGTTCATAACAAGGGCGGCAGAGAAATACGGCACGCGCGGTCAGCAGCAGGCGCAGGCCTTTCTCGACAGCACCCGCGCCATGTTCGCCGGAGGCGACCTCTCTCCCGAGGACATAGACATGATCGGGAAGCATTTTATGGAAATGTTCTGGGAAGCCAAGGAAAACGCCCGGAAATTCACGCCCGGCAAATATAAAAACGCGGAGACTGCCTCCGGCGGCGGCAGTCCGGATTCCGGAAATGCTGGGAGGGAGCCGGGGGACGGCTATTCTTTGGCCGAGGGAAATGACTGAGGAGGAGCCCTATGAGCAGACTTTACGTCTATCACAAAGCGGCCGGGCTGATCCGCAGACACGGAACCCGCGACCCTTTCGAACTCCTGAGCGCCATGCATGTACAGATCCGCTTCTACTATGATCTGACAAACACCAAGGGCTTTACCCGTTATCTGCTGCGGCAATATTTTGTCGGGATCAACGGAAATCTCTCTCCGTACGAGCAGCGGATCGTAGCGGCTCACGAGCTTGGGCACATCGTCCTGCACGCGCAGGAGCTCAGGACCGCCCCGCTCTTTGACATCGCCGTCTACGACAAGCGCAGCAGTACCGAGTATGAGGCCAACCTGTTTGCCGCGGACCTCCTTCTTCCGGATGAGAAAGTGACGGAGGCGGCGGACAGTCCCCGGACAGATCTCGAAGGCCTCTGCATGGCCTTGGGCACAACGCCCGGACTTATGAATTTCAAGCTTCGGAGCATGCATAACAGGGGAATCGCCGTTCCCCTTCCGTTTGAGTGCGACAGCCGCTTCCTCGGCAAGGAGACCTTGCCATTCATAAACGATAAATGATATACTCCACATGGCACATACAGCGGCGCGGCGCGCTCTGCGGACTTTAAATTTTGAACGGATCCTTAGCTGATCAGAGGGAGGTACAGCATGCTTTTCGCTATAGATATCGGCAACACGAACATGGTGATCGGGTGCATCGACGGGGAAGACATCCTCTTTTCCGAGCGTCTCGCCACCGACCACAGCAAGACAGCGCTCGAATACGCGCTCGCTTTCAAGAATGTCCTTGATCTCCACGAGATCGACCGCTCCGAAATCACCGGCGCGATCATCGCTTCCGTAGTCCCGCCGATCACGGCGATCATGACCGAGGCTCTGGGCAAAATAGTGAAATGCCATGTCAAGATAGTGGGACCCGGACTTAAGAACGGACTCAAGATCTGTATGGACAACCCGGCCCAGGTCGGCGCTGACCTGATCGTCGCCGCCGTAGCCGGCGTCCGCGATTACAGCTGTCCCCTGATTCTCATTGATATGGGAACCGCCACGACCATCACCGTTGTCGACAAGGATAAGAACTATCGCGGCGGCATGATCCTTCCCGGCCTGCGCGTCTCCCTGGATTCCCTTACGACCAGGACTTCACAGCTGCCCAGGATCAGCCTCGATCCGCCCAAGCGGCTCATCGGCACCAACACCAACGACTGCATGAAGAGCGGCATTCTCTACGGAAGCGCCTCCATGCTCGACGGAATGATCGACCGCATTGAAGAAGAGATCGGCGTGAAGACGACCGTAGTGGCCACAGGAGGCCTCGCCGGCACGATCGTACCGCTGTGCAGGCACGAGATTATCACGGACGACCTGCTCCTGCTGCGCGGTCTCCGCTATATTTACGAGAGAAACAGTTGAACTCAGGGACTATTTCGCCAAAAGGAGAACAGACATGCTAAAGGGTAAGACAGTCCTGCTCGGAGTCACGGGCAGCATTGCGGCCTACAAGGCCGCCGACCTTGCGAGCCGCCTCATGAAGCAGCACGCGCAGGTCCATGTGATCATGACGGAGAACGCAGCGAAATTTATCTCTCCGATCACTTTTGAGACACTTACGAACCGCAAATGCATTACCGACACTTTCGACCGCGATTATCCTTCCGATCATCCCGTCGAAGTGGAGCACATAGCACTTGCCAAAAAAGCGGACCTCGTCATCGTTGCGCCCGCAACGGCCAATATCATTGCCAAGATGGCTTACGGGATCGCGGACGACATGCTCTCGACCACTCTGCTCGCCTGCACATGCCCGGTACTCGTCTCGCCCGCCATGAACACGAAAATGTATGAGCACCCCGCCACCCAGGCAAATCTCGCCGTTTTAAGGCAGCGCGGCGTGAAGATCATCGAGCCTTCCAGCGGGCTGCTCGCCTGCGGCGACGAGGGAAAAGGGAAGCTCCCCGAACCCGCCGTGCTCGTCGACCATATTCTGGCGGAGATCGCCTGCCCCAAGGACCTCGCCGGGAAGAAGATCCTGGTCACCGCCGGGCCGACGCGGGAAGCGATCGATCCCGTCCGTTTCATCACAAACCATTCCAGCGGCAAAATGGGCTACGCCATCGCGCACGCCGCCGCCCTTCGCGGCGCCGATGTGACGCTGGTGTCGGGACCTGTGTCCCTGACGCCCCCTCTCGGGGTAAAACTTGTTCCCATCTCCTCTGCCCACGATCTTTTCTGCGCGGTCACAGCCGTCTCCGCAGAGCAGGACATCATCATTAAAGCTGCTGCCGTTGCGGATTATCGTCCTGTCACCGTCAGCGACGAGAAGATCAAGAAGGCGGATAACGACCTCAGCCTGAGCCTGGCTCGCACGGAAGATACCCTGCAGTATCTCGGAGCGCACAAACCTGAGGGGCAGATCCTGTGCGGATTCGCCATGGAAACCTCAGACCTGGAGAACAAGGCGCGGGCCAAACTCAAGAAGAAAAACCTTGATATGATCGTTGCCAACAACGTCAAGGTGGCCGGCGCCGGTTTCGGAACAGACACAAATGTAGTGACCTTTATCACAAAAGACAACACGGAGCAGCTGGAGATCATGAGCAAAGAGAATGTCGCCATGAAGCTTCTGGACCGGCTGCTCGAAATGTGATCGGTCCGATTCTCTCACAATTAATGATCCTCAAGTTAATAAACTCCATAAAGGCTTATCTTACTTCAAATTGAAAGGGCGTGTGAAAAATGAGAAAT
>DGWK01000035.1 GCA_002395235.1 Lachnospiraceae bacterium UBA4260
CGTTAAGTTCCTGGTAATGCCTTATATGGCAGAAGAGTATCGCCCGGTCAATCCGGAAGGCTTTAAGAAGTTCCTTCCCATGCTGAACGAAGTCGGCAAGAAGATCCACGACGCAGGCATGACTTTCCTGTATCACAACCACGATTTCGAGTTCGTCAAGATGGCAGACGGCCAGTGGGGATATGACGTAATGTTCGACTCCATCCCTCACGACAACCTGATGCCCGAGCTTGATACTTGCTGGTGCGATGTCGCTACAGGCGACGCTCCCGGCTTTATCCGCAAGTACACAGACCGTATCCCCGTTGTCCATCTCAAGGACTACATCAAGAAGGGTGAAGTCAAGAACATGTACAAGCTGATCGGTATCGAGGAAGAGGAGTCCGAGGGCGATACAGGCTACTTCGGCTTCCGTCCCGTCGGATTTGGCCAGATGATCTGGGAGCCCGTTCTCGAGGCAAGCCTTGATGCAAATGCACAGTGGGTCATCGTAGAGCAGGATGAGCACTATGAGCTGGAGCCCCTGGAGTGCGCGAGAAGAAGCCGCGAGTATCTGAAGATCCTCGGCTGGTAAATGCGCGTAAGCAATGAGCCATGCGCAGACAGGATGGCATGTGGACGATGAGAGCTTGCTCTCAATCGGCCGCATGACAGACTGGATGCATACGGCGAACGCCGCGACAATCGCAAGCCGCGGAGCGGCGCAGCGATATGTCGGCATGGCGAATACTCAAAACGAACTATATTTTGACAACTACACATAGATTTCAGGAAAGGAACCATCATGAAAGAACTCAGAATCGCCATCATCGGCTGCGGAATGATCTCCCACAGACACATGACCGTTATCCAGAACCTCAACAAGCGCGGACACAACCTCAAGGTTGTCGCGGCTGCTGAGATCGACAAAGAGAAGCTCCTTGCATGGGGCAAGCAGTACGGCATCGCAGAAGAGAACCTGTATCAGGACTTCCGTGAGATGCTCAAGCGTGACGACATCGACGAAGTCGAGGTCTGCGTACACAACAACCTGCACACATCCGTTGCGACCGCAGTTATGGCGGCAGGCTTCCCTTGCTACTCCGAGAAGCCCATGGCAGCAAGCTATGCGGATGCCAAGATTCTCTATGACGCACAGAAGAAGTACGGGCAGAAGCTGGCGATCCAGATCAGCTCTATCTACAACCCTCAGACCCGTATCGCCAAGAAGATGATCGCGGAAGGCAAGCTCGGTGAGATCTATCACGTAAGAAGCGTCGGCCACAGACGTCAGGGCCGTCCCGGCTACGATATGCCTTTCTTCAGCCGTGACTTCATCGATCCCAACGTAGGCGTACACGGACCTCTGTTCGACTTGGGCATCTATCACATTGCTCAGATGCTCTATGTCCTTGGCATGCCCGAGCTGGAGAGCGTTTACGGCTTCCAGAGCTCCAGATATTGGACACATCCCGCTATTGACAAGATCACAAACCGCACCGCTCCCGTCGAGGACCTCGGCGTAGGTATGGCTCGCTTCAAGGGCGACATCTGCATGGACATCTATGAAGACTGGGCAATCCACATGGAAGACATCGGCTGCACATTCATCGCAGGTTCCCTGGGCGGACTTAAGTTCACAGACGTTGACCAGACCGGCGGCCCTATGGCAGTTCCGGAAGGCGGCCAGATCATGGGCGGCGGCGACCTTCAGAAGCCCAGACTGACTTACTACGGCATAAACGAAGACAACCAGCTCTTCACGACACAGCTTGACTGCGCTCTGACAGACACCTATGGCCTGCAGGAATCCCTGATCCATCCCGAGCTGGATCTGTACAACGACAACCAGCTGCAGTGGTACAGCTACCTTCGCGGCATCCTGACCGACGAGACCAGAATCGACTCCCCTTACATCGCAATGCAGACCGCACTGCTTTCCGAGGGTGTCGTTCTCTCCAACGAGCTCGGCCGCAGCGTAACTGTCGATGAGATCAAGAAGATGGCCAAGTCCATCGCGATCCGCGATCAGGAGACTCCTTTCGGAACCATCCACTACGATTTTGACGAGTACAAGCCCGAGTAATCATCCAAGGCTATCTACATTATTTCCCCCGACGGCGAGCCAGATACATGGCGTCTGGCTTGCCGCGACATAAAGAAGGAATCTTTTTTGCTGAAGGGCAGCCGATCCGGCTGCCCTTTGTAATTGGGGTGAACAAACGCAATAAACAAATAAAAAAACAGTACAAATGATGCGCCGCAAGGGCTCTTGCATATATAAAATACAAATAACCGTTCAGATTTAGAACATAGGGAGGAACGAGATGGACAAGAACAGGAAACTCAGGATCGGCGTGATCGGATGCGGCGCCATCTCTGTGAGGAGGCATCTTCCGGAGTATGCGGCCAATGAAAATGTCGAGATCGCCGCGCTCTACAACCGCACGAGAAGCAAGGCGGAAGAGATGCAGAAGATCTATGGCGGCGTCGTCTGCGACAGCGTGGAAGAGATGGTCGCCATGGACCTGGACGCGGTCAGTGTCTGCACGGCCAATGCCATGCATGCGCATGACACTATTTTGGCGCTTAGGGCCGGCAAGCATGTGCTCTGCGAGAAGCCCATGGATGTGACGATCGAGAAGTGTACGGCCATGGTAGAAGAGGCGCGCAAATCCGGGAAACTTCTTATGATCGCGCAGAACCAGAGATTCTCGGCGGCCCACAAAGAGGCACATGACCTGATCGCGAAAGGCGCGATCGGAAAGGTCCTTTCTTTTGAGACCAAATTCGGGCATGCAGGGCCGGAGCGCTGGACAGGCACGGAGGACACGTGGTTTTTCAGAAAGAATGCGGCCGGCATGGGCGCACTGGCAGATCTGGGCATCCACAAGACGGACCTCGCCCATTATCTGATCGGCGAGCCGATCACGCAGGTGTACGCACACACAGCAACGCTCGATAAGCGCTATCCGGACGGGAATCTGATCGATGTGGAGGATAACGCCTGGTGCATCTACCGCACAGACAGCGGTGTGACCGGTACTATGCACGCAAGCTGGACGGACTATGGCCACGAGTATAATTCGATCATTGTTCACGGGACCAAAGGCGCGATCCGCTGCTACGATGACAGGGAATACAGTCTGATCCTGGAGGGAGATGACGGCAGACAGAACTTCCTCTCCACGGAGGAAATGCTGACCAACAATGACCAGACGGTCGGAACGGGCAAGAACTATAACTCCGGCGTCATCGATGAATTTGTGGACTGCATCCTGACAGGCAGACCCTGCAGGTGTACGGGAGAGGAAGCGATCAAATCGATGCGGGTAATCTTCGCGGCTATGGCTTCCTCACAGATCGGCAGAATGGTGACGATTCCGGAGAACAGGTAAACGAAATTGGCTCGCAGAGCGAGCTGCAATAAAAGAGGGCCGTTTGTTGCAAATTGTGGGGAAGTCCCATGAGAGATTGCAACAGACGGCCTTTTGTATGAATCAGCTGAAAAGAACAACCCTGGAGGGGTTGGTAAAATTATTTCAGTTCGAAAGAACAGAAACACTTTTTACATAATATGGAGGTAGTTATGAAAAAGAGAATTATGGCAGCAGTTCTCGCAGGCGTTATGGCACTGAGCCTCGCAGCCTGCGGCGGATCATCATCAAGCAGCTCTGCAGCTCCTGCGGAGGAGAAGACAGAGGAAGCGGCTCCCGCTGAAGGCCAGGAAGCAGAAGCTCCCGCTGAAGGCGAGGCACAGGCAGAGGCTCCCGCAGCAACCGGCGAGCAGACACACATCTATGTTCTGACAGCATCCGAGGACCACGGCTGGACAGGTTCCGTCGCAACATTTGCAAAGGCAAAGGTTGAGGAAGTCAACGCAGAGGGCGTTTACACGGCAGAGCTGATCACATCCGCAAGCGCGGCTGAGCAGATCACGACCATCGAAGACATCATCTCCAAGGGCGAGAAGAACATCGCAATCGTTGTTCAGCCTCTGGACGACACAGTGCAGTCCGCGATCCAGCAGATCGTCGACGCAGGCATCCCTTATGTGGCATTCGACCGCATCATCGCAGGTCTTGAGTCCACAGCGGTTTCCAACGTCAAGGGCGACAACGCGGGAATCGGCGCGGCAGCGGCAGCTTACTTTGTAGGCCTCGGCATGAAGCCCGGCGACAAGGTTTATGTCTATGAAGGCGACACCTCTTCCGTTACCGCTCTCAGAGACCAGGGCTTTGTTGATTATCTGAAGGGCGACGCAGAATACGCCGGACAGAAGATCGCAGACGATGCGAAGTGGACAGACGAAGACCTCAAAGCCGTTACCTATTCCGGAGCCATGAACTGGAGCAGAAGCGACACCAAGTCCTCCTTCGAGTCCCTGATGGGCGACAGCGCGAACGCTGACATCAAGTGGTTCTACGCAGAAGACGACGAGCTGGGCATGGGCATCCTGGAAGCACTTGCAGGCGGCGGAATCGACGACGCCACAAAGACCGCTTTCTTCGCTAACAAGCCCGTGATCACAGGCTGCGGCGGACTCGGCGAGTTCTACGATGTCCTCAAGGGCACAAATTATGCGGACATCTCCGCACAGCTGGGCGGCATCATGAGCGTTACCTACAGCCCTTCCATGATCAAGACAGCCATCCAGGATATGGAAGACTATCTGGCAGGCAAGCAGGTCGAGCAGGATCACGTGATCGCATGCGAGATCGTCACAAGCGAGAACGTTGACAACTACGAGGCATTCAACTGATCGGAGCGGACTGATCTGTCAAAATACAGTCGGAATGACAATTCTGACTGACAATTCTGACTGACAAGTAATCCGGCGTTTCGGAATTTGACGGGGCGCGGCCGGGGAACCCCGGCCGCGGCCCGAATGTTTGTTAATCGGGGGAAGGAGAGGCACATGAGTCTGCTGGAAATGAGAGACATACGGAAGTCGTTCAGCGGCGTCTCCGTATTGAAAGGCGTACAGCTCACGGTGGAGAGCGGCGAAGTTCATGCTCTTCTGGGCGAGAACGGCGCGGGAAAGTCTACGCTGATGAATATTTTGACCGGCGTTCTGCCCAGGGACGGCGGGACCATCGAATTTGACGGACAAAAACTTGAGCATATTACGATCACGCAGTCCGAGAAGCTCGGAATCGCCTTCGTGCATCAGGAGCTGAATCTGTTTAATGACCTGAAGGTATTTGAGAACATGTTCCTGAACCGGGAGTATACGAACAAATTCGGCAGGCTCGACAAGAAGCGCATGCGCGCGGAGGCGCGGGAGCTCTTCGAGAGACTGGGCGTGGAGATAGACCCCGACGCGGTGGTCGCGGACCTCAAGACCAGCCAGAAGCAGCTGCTGGAGATCTGCAAAGCGCTGCACCTGAAAGCGAAATTGATCATTCTCGATGAGCCCACCACATCCCTGAACAATGAGGAAGTGGACCACTTATTCGGAATCCTCAGAAAGCTGAAAGCGGAAGGGACCTCTTTTATTTTCATTTCCCACAAGATGCCGGAGATCTTCGCGCTGGCGGACCGCTACACGGTCTTCAGAAACGGCGAATATATCGGCGAGGGAAAGATCAGCGAGACGACGCCGGAGAAGGTCACGATCATGATGGTCGGCGAGACTTACTCCAACGCCGAGGTCTATGAGAAGAGAGCGCTGGGCGAAGAAGTCCTGAAACTGGAAGGATTTACGGGCGACGGGTTCCACGACATCAATCTCTCTGTGAAGAAGGGCGAGATCGTCGGCATGACGGGACTGCAGGGCAGCGGCAGCAGCGAGATGCTGCAGGCCATTTTCGGCTCTTCGAGGGCGACGGCGGGAACTGTTGCGGCTTTTGGAAAGACTGTGCCCCACAACTCCATTCACAGTGCGATGAAGGCGGGGATCGCCATGCTCCCCAATAACCGGAAGGAAAACAGTGTTTTGCCCGATATGTCCCTCATGGAAAATATGGCGATCTCCGAGCAGACGCTGTCGGCGGCTAAGCTCCCGGTTGATACGAAGAGAGATAAGAAGAGATACGACGAATACAAACAGATGCTGAATATCAAGGCCCAGAACAGCACAGACCTGATCACGTCCCTGTCCGGCGGCAATCAGCAGAAGATCTTTATCGCGAGATGGCTCAACACGGATGCGGAGATCCTGATCCTGGACAATCCGACGCAGGGTATCGACGTCGGCGCGAAAGCGGAGATTTACCGCCTGATCCTGGAACTGGCGAAGGCGGGCAAGACGATCCTCATCAATACGCTGGAGATCCCCGAGATCATGAAGGTCGCGGACCGGTGCATCGTCTTCTACGACGGACGCATGATCAAGGAGCTCGCGCATGAAGAGATCAACGAACAGGATGTAATGCTTTACAGTGTCGGCATCACGCAGAAGGCCGCAGGAGAGGAGGGCGCACAGTCATGAAGAAACTCGGCAAAATATGGTCGGAATACAGTTTCATCTTTGTATTAATCGTTATTTTTATTGTTTATGCGATCACCAGCTCGGGGCTCACCTGGAGCGGCGTGATGAATATTTTCCGTCACAGCGCGGTCATCGGAACAGTGGCGCTGGGCATGGGCCTGATCTGCCTGACCGGTGAGATCGACCTTTCCGTGGGCTCCATGCTGGCACTCACCGCTGGTTTTTCCGTAATCGTATTTAATATCACGGGAAGCATTCTGCTGACCCTTCTCTTCGCGCTGGGCTTCGGCGCACTGTGCGGATTTGTGAACGGCCTCCTTGTCGGCGGCGTGCAGATGCCGGCCTTCATCGTGACGCTGGCGACCATGCTGATCTATCGCTCTTTTGCCCAGTACTTCTGCCAGCACGTGGATCGCGCGCTGATCGGCGGCGGCAGCAGCGTCTACAAAATGGACACCGCAAAGGCTTCCTATCAGGTCCTCTTCGGATTCGGAAACGGCAAGATCGCCACGATTCCTACAGTCGGTATCGTCATGCTGGTCATGACGGCTCTGTTCGTCTATCTGTCCGGTTGGACCAAGTACGGCAAGAAGATCTACGCCATCGGCTCCAACTTCAAGGCGGCCAAGATGAGCGGCATCAACGTCAGTGCGATGAAGATTTCTGCGTTCACGATCTGCGGCATTCTGACCGGCCTCGGCGCTTTCCTCTGGATCGCCATGAACGGCAGTGCGGACCCGGCGACCACCGGCAGCAGCTATGAGATGTACGCCATCGCATCGGTCGTTCTGGGCGGCATCGCCATGAGCGGCGGCCGCGGCAAGATGCTGGGCGTCCTGTTCGGCGCCATGTCCTACACCATCGTCGACAAGATCATCGTCGCCCTGAAGATGGACTCCCTGATCAATAATGCTATCAAGGGAATCATTCTGATCCTGGTCATCCTCGTGCAGGTAGCGGGACCTCAGATTCGGGAGAAGTTCAGAAAAGCGGCATAATTGTGTCACGGGGACGTATCAACTGACACATTTTGAGCGGAGTGACAGAGGGCGGTTCCGCGAGATGTGACAAGGGGACGTATCAGGTGACACATTTTGGAACAAAATGTGTCACCTGATACGTCCCCTTGTCACTCCCCGGAACCGTTCCCTGTCACATCCCCAAAATGTGTCAGTTGATACGTTCCCCTGTCACACAAACAGGAGGAGAAAAATGCTATATCCGGTTATGACAAGTTCCAGGTCGGTCATCGATCTGTCGGGAATATGGAAATTCAAATTGGATGATGGCAATGGCCTGTCTGAGGGCGTATGTCTGCATCCGCTTAAGGAGCCGCTTAACATGCCGGTTCCGTCATCCTACAATGACCTGAAGGAGGATGTGTCCTTCCGCGACCATTACGGTTATGTTTTTTATCAGAGGAAGTTTTCCTGCCCTGCGGCGCTTTACCGTGATCAGCGAGTGGTACTGCGCTTTGAGGCCGTCACGCATTTTGCGAGGGTGTTTCTGAACGGAGAAGAGATCGGAAATCATCTCGGTGGATTCCTCCCTTTTGAGATCGAGATAGGGGAGAAACTGCGCGACGACAATCTTTTGACAGTGGCAGTGGATAACCGGATCAATTATCACACGCTTCCCATCGGAAATTTGGAAGACGTGTGGGGATCGAGGGGAAAGAACAAGTCGAAGAAAAAGGCAAATTATCCGAACTTTGACTTCTTTAATTACTGCGGGATCACAAGGCCTGTGAGGCTCCTGATCATGCCGAAGAGTTATATTGATGATATTACTCTGGTTCCGGAAGTAGTTCATACCGGGGAAGGGAGCGGAGACGTCACGCTTCGCTATCAGATCCGGATGGGCGGAGAGAACATCTGCGACGAGAAGTCCTGCAGAGTGGAGGTATTTGACGCGAACGGAATTTCGGCCGGTGCAGGGACGGGACTCAGCGGGCAGATTTTCATTAAGAATGCACATCTCTGGCAGCCGCTGAATTCTTATCTGTACACTGTAAAAGTGACCTGTGGGGAGGACACCTATGAGCTGCCTTACGGGATCCGCACCGTACGGGTTGACGGGAACAGATTTTTGATCAATGAGAAGCCTTTTTATTTTAAAGGGTATGGGAAACACGAGGACACGTTCCCGAACGGAAGAGGCGAGAACATACCCATGTATGTGAAGGATATCTCTCTGATGAAATGGCAGGGAGCCAACAGCTTCCGCTGCAGCCATTATCCGTACAGCGAAGAGATCATGCGGCTTGCGGATGCGGAGGGGCTGGTCGTGATCGATGAGACGCCGGGCGTCGGGATCAACCTGGCATTTGGCGGCGGCGCGAATTTCGACGGCAAAAAGAAGGTGACTTATGACAAAGAGACAGGCGTTCAGACCTTCGGACACCATCAGGACGTGATAAGGGACCTGATCCGCAGGGACAAGAACTACGCCTGTGTGGTCATGTGGAACATTGCAAATGAGCCGGATGGCGCCGGGGCAGGAGCTTATGAATACTTTAAGCCGCTGTTTGACCTTGCCAGGGCGGAGGACCCCGTCAAGCGTCCCTGCTGCATGGCGAGCGCGCAGGTTTCGGGCGGTCCTGACACGGATGTTTCCGCGCGGCTGTCGGATGTCATCTGCCTGAACCGGTATTACGGATGGTATGAAGGCGGTCCGCATCTGGATGAGGCGGTAGATTGGTTTCGGGAAGAACTGTCCCAGTGGCAGAAACTGGGGAAGCCTCTTATGATCACGGAATATGGGGCAGATACGGTCGCCGGGCTGCACGACACGACCCCCGTAATGTTTACGGAAGAATACCAGCTGGAGTATTACCGGATGAACAATCAGGTGCTGGATGAGTTTTCATTTGTGGTGGGCGAGCATTTATGGAGCTTTGCAGACTTCGCGACCGGGCAGGGAACAAGCAGGGTGCAGGGCAATAAAAAAGGCCTCTTTACCAGAGACCGGCGCCCTAAACTGGCTGCGCATTATATAAAAGACAGGTGGCAGAAGATTCCTAATTTTGACTATAAGTGAGATGTGACAAGGGGCTGGCGCACTAAGAATAATTCTTAGGGCGCCAGCCCCCTGTCACATCTCAAAATGTGTCACTTGATACGTCCCCGTGTCACACTATGACCCCTCCGCCGACCACAACATCTCCGTCGTAGAGGACGACAGACTGCCCGGGCGTGATGGCGCGCTGCGGCTCGTCAAAGACGACCTTGAGAAGGTCCTCCTCGGGCTGCGTAACGGTGCAGGGCTGCTCTTTGTGGCGATAGCGGATCTTGGCGCTGCAGCGCAGCGAGCCTTCGATGCGATCCACGGTGATCAGGTTGATCCTTCGGGCGTAGAGCGTCCGCTGCATCAGGTCATCGGTTGTGCCCAGCGTGACGGTATTGGTCTCCGGGTCGATCTTCGTGACATAGCAGCGGTGCGCCGCCGGGATACCGAGCCCCCGGCGCTGGCCGAGCGTGTAGTGGATGATCCCCTTGTGGCGCCCGAGAACATTGCCCTGCGCATCGACAAAATCCCCGGCCGGGCACCCGACGCCGCTGTAGCGCTCAATAAACCCCGCGTAGTCGCCGTCCGGAACGAAACAGATATCCTGACTGTCGTGCTTCTGCGCATTCTTAAAGCCGCTCTCCTGGGCAATCTTTCTGGTCTCAGCCTTGTCCTGATCGCCGAGCGGAAACTGCACATGGGCGAGCTGCTCCTGCGTCAAAACATAGAGCACATAACTCTGGTCCTTGGCCGGGTCCAGCGCCTTCAAAAGAAGGTAACGGCCCGTCTGAGGATCATATTTGGTCCGCGCATAGTGCCCGGTCACCAAAAGATCGCAGCCCAGTTCTTTCATCTTCTCAAAGAGATAGAAGAACTTGAGCCGGCGGTTGCACTCGATGCAGGGATTGGGCGTGCGCCCGTGCAGATATTCATCGATAAAGGGCTCGATTACTTCCTGCGTGAAGAGATTCTCATAGTGGACGATATAGTAGGGAATGCCGATCTTCTCGGAGACGCTGCGCGCGTCCTGCGTGTTCTCGAGGGAACAGCAGGTGTCCAGAAGATCCTTTCCGATCACATCATTTTCATAAAGGCGCATCGTGCAGCCGATGCACTCATATCCGCGCGACGACATGATCTGCGCCGCTACGCTGCTGTCGACGCCGCCGCTCATGGCGATTAGAGCTTTCATTGATCAGATTTCCTTTTCTTTTAAATTCAAGGCTCGCAGAGCGAGCCGCTGCGCCGCGTGCGGGCTGTCCTTTGGACAGCTCCTTCCTTTCCGCACGCGTGTGCATCATAACTCCCGGAGGTCCAAATTTCAGAAACATGGTATCATGAAATAGGACATTTTGAGAACCTCGATCACAATATTTTTGCAAAGGATCGGGTGACGATTCAGGATCATGCAAAGGCGATCAGAGAGAAATCACGCGAGGTAAGAAATGATGAGATTATTCATGACCAGCAGCCCTATGGGCGCATACAGAAGTAATGAGGCACCGACCTTCAAGGGGCTCAATCCGGCGAACGGGATGGTGGACGAATTGAAGGCGTACTGGAAGAAGGATTCCAAATGCCTTCTGATCTCGGCTTTTCCGGATGAATATGAGATCAATGACCGGATGAGAGGAGATTTCGAGTGGATATTCAGGGAGACCGGACTGTCTGTGAAGTGTATGGACCTCTGCGACCGGCGCAACGGCAAAGCAATAATAGAAAAGCTGTCGCAATATGACATGGTGATTCTCGGAGGCGGGCATGTGCCGACGGAAAAAGCGTTCTTTGACGAAATCGGACTGCGGGAGGCCCTGCAGGGCTGGGACGGAATCGTGATGGGAATCAGTGCCGGCAGTATGAACTGTGCCGACCTGGTCTACGCGCAGCCCGAGATGCCTGGTGAAGCGGTGAGTCTGGATTGAAAAATACACCCACAGGTGTATAATGGAAAGAGAACCAAAGAGAAGCCGGAGGTCACTGATGAACAAAACAATATATCACGGCTCAGATCACATCATAAAGGCTCCGAAATATCACGGCGGCAAGCCGCACAACGATTACGGATATGGCTTCTACTGTACGGATAGTGCGGAGATGGCCAAGGAGTGGGCTGTCTCGGAGGAGCATGACGGCTATGCGAACTGCTACCGGTTGGATATGGAAGGGCTGCGCATCCTGAATCTGAGCCGCGACTATTCCATCCTGACATGGCTCACTGTTCTCATTCAGAATCGGACCTTCAATCTGGACACGCCGTTGGCTGCGGAAGCCGCCCGATACCTTAAGGAAAACTGCAGTGTTGATACAACGGCTTATGATCTGATCATCGGCTATCGGGCGGACGATAGTTATTTTTCTTTTGCGCAGGATTTTCTGGGCGGAGCGATCTCTTATCAGCAGCTGCGCAGAGCTATGTTCCTGGGAGAACTCGGCGAACAGATCGTGCTTGTCAGCCCGAAAGCTTTCTCGGCAATCACGTATCTTGACTGCGAGGAGGCGCTTCGAAGCGAATGGCTCATTAAGAAAAACGAGCGTGACAGACGAGTGCGGGCGGACTATTTACAATCTGACAGGATGAGTTATCGCAGGGGGGAATTGTACGTAGTCACTATTTTGGACGAGGAGATCGGGCCGGATGACCCTCGCCTTCAGTGATGGACATTGTTGAATCAGGAGATCAACCTATGCTTCATTCCTATGACGAACTATATGTCGCAAAAGCGCAGACGGCACTTGCCCAGATGCTGCGCTACGCGGTGGAAGATATGCATCTTGAACTGAATGAATTCTGGGACAGATTTCTGATCTCCGGTGTCGCGGACCTCTTCGGAAAGGGCGACTACCGATTCCTTGTGGGGAAATCGGGGGTGGAGACGGCGTGGGAAGTCATGTGGAGAGTGACGGGAGAGTGGCCGAAAGAGCAGCCTTCGTTCAGCCTTGAGAAGAGTCCGACGTACTGGACCGGCTGGATATTGGCGTGGTATCAGTGGTACTCGGGGCAGAGCTTTCGGAGGATCAGCGAATTTCTGTCGCCGGAACAGGCGCGGGAGATGTATAATCCCTATCACGAAATGGATCCGATGCAGTTTGCGGACGCAGCGGATACGATCAGGCGCCGGAAGGAGTCGACGACGCGGCTCAAGAAGTACCGGGAGCGTCTGGGGCTCAGTCAGTCCGAACTTGCAAAGGAGAGCGGTGTCTCGGTCAGGATGATCCAGAACTACGAGCAGCGACAGAAGGACCTCTCCAAAGCGCAGACAAAAACACTCTGGCTTCTGGCCAGAGCGCTCAAGTGTTCCATGGAGGATTTGATGGAATATTAATGTGGAAAAAACGGTTACAAAGGCATACAATTTAGTCAAAATGCGCAATGGAAGTTTCTCTGAGAGGAAACGGCAATGATACTGCAGAGCAAAAGAGTATGGATTCTGAATCAGTGGATGGAAGTACAGGTTGAATTCTCTGCCGAAACAGGGAAGATCACAGGGATTCTTCCGTATGGGACAAAACCGGCGGACCTTGACGTCGGCGATCTGCGCGTAGTGCCCGGATTTATTGATGTGCATACACACGGCGCCTATGGGTTTGATACCAATGACGCCGAAGAGGAGGGGCTGAAACACTGGCTCCAAAATATAGCCGGCGAGGGCGTTACCGGGATTCTCCCCACGACAATTACGCAGTCAGAAGAGGTGCTCACAAAAGCGCTGAAAAATGTGGCGAAAGTGGCGCGGGAACAGAAGGCAGACCGCGCCGCAGTCCCGGGGGCCGAGATTCTGGGCATTCATTTTGAGGGCCCGTATCTGAGCCGCAAATTTAAGGGGGCGCAGCCGGAGGAATTCTGCGTCGCGCCGGACCTTGCGCAGTTCAGGAGGTATCTGGCGGCTTCGGAAGGACTGATCCGAATCGTCACGCTCGCCTGTGAGCAGGATGAAGGATATCAGATGACGAAGTTCCTGAGTGAGAACGGGATCGTGGCGTCTCTGGGGCACTCGTCAGCCACCTTTGAACAGGCTGCGATGGCGTTTGCGAACGGGGCGAGAAGTGTGACCCACGTCTACAACGGCATGGCGCCCTTCCACCACAGAAATCCCGGGATTCCCGGGGCCGCTTTTCGTTTCAACGATGTGTTCGGGGAGATCATCTGCGACGGCCTTCATTCTGACTGGGCTTCGCTGTACACTTTTTTCACCTGCAAAGGCCCGGACTACGGCGTGATGATCTCGGACGCGCTCAGGTTCAAGGGACTGCCGGTCGGGACGCAAATGCTGTTCGGCGGAAATCTTGTAGAACTTTGTGGAGACGGAAGCGCGCATCTGGCGGGTTCGGAAACACTGGCCGGCTCTACGCTGCGGATCAATGAGGGTCTCAGAAACCTGGTCGAGAAGGCAGGCGTCCCCTGGCAGACGGCGATCAATTCGTGTACTATTAATCCGGCCCGCCTGATCGGCCTGGAGAGGGAGAAGGGGTCTGTTCAGGCAGGGAAGGATGCCGACCTTGTGGTCTTAAGAGACGATTATTCGGTGGAGATGACAGTTTGCAGGGGAAGTGTGGCACAGTATGACAAGTGAAGTCTTTATGGGAATCATGATTCCGTTTATCGGCACCAGCCTTGGAGCCGCGATGGTTTTCTTCCTGAAAAAGCAGATCTCGGAGAATCTTCAGAAGATTCTGACAGGGTTTGCAGCCGGCGTTATGGTGGCGGCGTCTTTCTGGAGCCTTCTGCAGCCCGCGCTGGAGAGCAGTGAAGGCATGGGAAAGCTGTCTTTTATTCCCGCCGCCGCAGGCTTTTTGATCGGTATCGGATTTGTGCTTATGATGATTTTAGATGTGGCGCTGGGATAGTAATAGATCCAAAATAAATCAGCGGGTCTCCTGTCGATAAAACATGGTACAATAGGCCCTGCGTAACTTATAACAATTAAGAAGTGAGGAAATTTAATGAGCGGCAACCGGGAAATAGATGAGATACTCACGGAAATACAGGCGGACGAAAACGTCCAGAAAATGAAACAGTATATTCAGCACGGGAATGTCTCTACTTATGAACACTGCGAAAGCGTGGCGAAGCTGAGCTACAGCATAGACAAACGCCTGTCGCTCCACTCAGACCTGAAGGTCCTGCTGACAGGCGCCATGCTTCATGATTTTTATCTTTACGACTGGCACGAGGATGGTGACGGATCGCATCGCCTTCACGGCTTTACGCACGCGAAGAGGGCGTGTGACAATGCAAAAGATTGTTTTGCGATCGACGATGAAACCAGCCATGTCATCTATTCTCATATGTGGCCTCTGAATCCGGAGAGGATTCCTCAGTCGAGGGAGGCCTGGATCGTCTGCCTCGCCGATAAATATGTTTCTCTCAAGGAATCCCTGTTCAGGAGGCACGCCTGACAATGGTGCTGAGCAGTTATATTTGTCTGTTTTTTATTTACAGCCTTATGGGCTGGATCTATGAGACACTTTTTTGCACGATAAAGAGCGGAAAATGGGAAAACAGAGGCTTCCTGTACGGTTCCGCCTGCCCCATTTACGGGACCGGGGCGGTGGCGATTTCCACGATCATGAAAGCGGCCGGCGGATATGGAGTAATACTGACCCCATGGCAGATCTTTCTGATCGCCGTGATCGGAAGCGCGGGACTGGAATATGTTACTTCGTGGGGGCTGGAGAAGCTGTTCCACGCGGCCTGGTGGGATTACAGCGGACTGCCTCTGAATCTCCACGGCAGAATCAGTCTGCTTACCAGCCTGGGATTTGGGCTGGCGGGGCTTCTGGTCGTGTATGCCATAGCGCCGTTTACGGAAAATGCCGTCGGACACATCATTCCGATCGCAATCGAACTGCTTTCGTTCTGCTTTGTCTTTGTGTTCGCGGTCGATCTCACCCTTACGGTGACGGCTCTGTATCATTTTGACAAAATGGTAATACACATGGAAAACAGCTTTAACCAGAGCATGGAAAGTATCGTGGACAGTACTGTGGAGAGATCCACCCGGGTCAGGGACAGTATTGTTGAAAAGGGACGCTTCGTAAACGACCAGGTCAATAACATGAACGGGCTCATGAAGAGCACGATCCGCAGGATCTACTTTTTCAGAGACCGGGATGAGCACAGGAAAACCGTGAAAAACGGATATCTTACAAGGCTGAGGAATCTTGCGATCAACAGAAAAAAGTCCGGGGAATCTGAGGGATGACCGGCGGGATGTGACAGGGGGACGTATCAGCTGACACATTTTGAACGGAGTGACAGGGGGCCGGATCGAGCGACACATTTTGTGTCGCTTGACCCGGCCCCTTTGTCACATCCCAAAATGTGTCAGTAGATACGTCCCCTTGACACATTATCCTTTCTTTTCCACGCGAACCCTCCCCTCATGGAGCCTCTCCGAGAAGAATTCCTTGACGGAACACCCGGCGCGGCCGGAGGACGCACATGCGCAGGCGCACGCACAGCTGGACGCGCATGCGCAGCTGGAAGCACAGGAAGAAGCGCAGGAAGAGCGAGGCCTTGAGCTTCCGCCCGACCGGCGCGATCCGCCGCCGGACCGGCGAGAGCCTCCCGAGCGACGGACAGGAACGTTGATCACGTTTACGTGAATGTAGGTGTTGGGACTGCTGCCATAGCGGTAAGTGCCCGCACGGCTGTAGTTTTTGGGCTTTTCCAGATCTTTTTCTTCGACGATCTCCTTGCTCTTGATCATACTGCGGCCGCAGTAGGGGCACTCGTCCTTGCCTTCCACGCGCCCTGCGCCGCAGCTGGGGCAGGTCTCGTAGTACTCGATCTTGGTGCGGACGATCTTCTTTTCGGTGGCGCCTGCGGAAGCGGTGCCAAAGCCGAGACCTTCGGCGACCCAGCGCACGAACCTCACGATCGCATAGATGGGTATGCCGACGAAAATAATCAGCACGGCCAGTCCGCCGAGGACAGCAAACAGGTCGTCATCCTCTTCTTCGTAGCCCCCGCTTCCGGACGATCCGCCGCCTTCGGCCTGCCTGTCCGGAGAAAAGGCAAAGGCGTCATTGGGATAAGCCACTGTAATCGTGTAGCGCTCGCCTGCAGAGAGGGGAGCCTGGAAGACCAGATAGCCGCCTTCCTGTATGCAGTCGGGCTGCCAGGCGCCTGCCTTATCCGCGTTCCAGCGGATGGTCAGGTCCTTGACTTCAATCCCGTCGAACCAGGCCGGCGTGTAGATGAAGGCTGTCTCCCCTTCCGCGAAGCGATCGATCTGGTACATGTGATCCTGAACAAAGGAGTACTCGAAGCTTGCCACCTCATCCGCATAATATTTGCGGTCCAAGTAGATGGCCAGCGTCGATCCTTTGTCCTCGATGCGGTCGATGTTGCTGCTCAGAGCCGTCACGTCGGAGTGGTTCTTGTTGGGAACTCCGATGTCCACCCACTCCAGGGGACCATAGGTCTTGTCGTCCAGGACCTTCCAGTCTATGTGGTAGGTCATGAGCAGGGAAGCATCCTCCTGCACGTCAACGGTGATAATGAAGTGCTCGATCTCATCCGTGGGCCCGGCCGCCTTTACAGTCATGGCAAAAGGAGCGGAAAGCCCCAGGACCAGTGCGAGCACGATCGCTGCGAGGAGCGATATTTTGGCAAAATAGTGCAGTCTTGATTCATTCGTTCTCATCAGCAATACCTCCTCAGAGGGCATTCGCCCGTCATTTCGGCAGAGTAATCGCGCCGGGTCTTGCAAGTCGCGCTGTCCCAGATAACATTCCAGTTGTCAGAGAGCATATTGCCCAGCGGCTTATCGTCGAGCCAGCTCTGGCAGGGCACCACATTGCCGCCGGGAGTGACGGCCATATTGGAGAGGCAGGCTCCGCAGGACGGAGAAGGGATACCCAGCTCTTCAAATATCTTATCATCCAGCCAGCCGGGGGAAGTGAAGGCAATCTCCATGCCGTGCTCATGGCAGTAGGAGACTGCGCCGCGCAGAATCTTTTCCAGCTCTTCACTGCTCAGCTGCAGGGCCTCCGACTCGGGCTGCGCGGCCCCGCCCGTGGTGATCAGACCCGAGCAGGTCACGTAGATGACGCCGAGTTCGTGCAGGAGCTTCAGGGTCTTCTCATAATCCCGGTTGAGCGTGCACAGCGGCGTATTGATGCTCACGGAAAGTCCGGCGTCCAGGGCATTTTTGATTCCAGCCAAAGTATCGTCATAGCGGTTAGCGCCGACCAGTCGGTTGTGGATCTCGGCGTCCGCCGAGTAGAATGTGACCTGCACGCTGTCCAATTCTGCCTCGCGCAGTTTCTTACAATACGCGGGGGTGAGACGGATCCCGTTCGTGTTGAGACGGGAGATGAACCAGCGGGCGTACTGAATGAGGTCAATAAGATCTTCCCGCATCGTGGGCTCGCCTCCCGTGAAGGTCACCTGCGGTATGCCGGCGCTGCGGCAGACATCCAGAATCTTTTTCCAGTCGGCGGTGGAGAGCTCCTCTTCGCCGGAAAGAGTCTGCCCGGCGGCGTAGCAGTGCACACATTTCTGGTTGCAGTGCCAGCGTCCGCCCTTGGTCATGGCACTGACCATCAGGTCCATGCGATGGGGCGCCTGCATGAGGGGCGCGTACTCGCCGATGCTCATGAAATATACATCCGTGGTCACTTCTTCGCGGTAAGCGATCTGGCTGATCGTCGTGTAAATAGTCTGCAGATCGTTCGTGATCCGGTCGAGGGAGTAGAGCGGAAGGATCTGCTTCACATTGCCGGCCGTGCGCTCCAGAATACTCTGGATGTCCATCTCGCCGATCGCTCTTCCGTCGAAGCGATTCGTCTCCCGGATGAGCTCCGCCAGCATGACGGCCCAGATGAAGTTGACCGGCAGTATGTCGGTCCCGTTGATGATGGCGACACTGGGATTGAGAGTGTCCGCCTCAGGCTTTGGGGGGATCAGATGGATGCGGATGGCACCCGGACCGTCGGGATTCAAAGTTGTATGCAGGACTTCACTGAATGCAAAATTCATGTAGGCCTTGAGATTTCGAGCTGTCTTTGTCCATCGGAAAAGAAAAGGAATCTTTGCCATTTTATCCTTTCTGCCCTGCAGGCCGGGCCGGCGCTGATAAGTAGAACGATTACCGAATATGCGGCCCGCTCTGCGGGCCTTAAATGTATTAGTTTCCGGCTGTCTCGGCCTCCATCTTCTCTTTGAGGGCCTCGGCGTACTGCGCGCCGTCGAGCGGAAGCGTCACTTTTCTTCCCTGCCAGGCGGAGAGGTGGGCGCCTTCGCCGGTCCAGCTGCTGCGCCAGTCACTGGAGTGGTGGTAAAACTGTGTGCGGAAGGAGCCTGTGCTCTCGAGATACCCATGGCGCCGATCCCGATTATGGCGCAGCGCGCGGTTTTAGCGGCATAAGAGTTGGAATTGGATATAGTCACGGGAACCTCCTTTTTGTACAATATGAGTTAACATTAATATCCTACTTAAATTACAACATACCGTTTATTGAAAGGAAAGGTGTTTAATGAAGAATTTTACTAATTATGTGCCTACGAAGATTCATTTCGGTCAAGGGATGATCAGCCATCTGAGCGAGCTCTCGGAAAGCGGCGAGAGAGTGCTGCATCCCATGGAGCACGAACTCAGTGCTTATTATGATATCACACACGGCGTGGGCCTGCCTGTGACAAACGGGCGGAAGTGGGAGCGCGTCCGTGACCTTCAGATCCCGGTAACCGCAAAGATGGTTGATAAATTGTCCTGCAGAAAATAGAATATGGTTGATGATGTTTTGCCGCAAGGAGGAAAAAATGGATAATGAAAAAGTTATCAGGGAAGGAATGGAAGAATCGAAGGAGAATACGTTCCATCCGGAAGAGCTGACTCCGGAACAGGAGGCACCGGCATTGCCTGCAGGGGACTTGTCCCCGGAGGGCGGGCAGACAGCGGGTGAAGGACAGCCGGTGACATCTGCTGAGGAACCGGTCGCAGTAGGAGAGCAGGCAGTACCTTCTGAGGAACCGGCCTCAGTGGGAGGACAGGCAGCAGCGATAAGCGCGGAGCCGCCCGCCCAGGAAGAGCCGCCCGTGAGCGTAAAGGAAAAGAAAACTTTCCTGCGCTCGTGCGGAAGCTGGACAGATATTATTCCGATCGCAGCGATGCTATCGGTCATTCTCACATTGTTCGGATCGCTCCTGAGCTTTATCCTGGATGGATCGGTTGTCCCGGCCACAGAGATCGGAATGAGGCTGCTTGGCGATGCGGACAGTGTGGAGTTTCTGCTGCAATATTTTGAATTCTACGGAATCTGGATCGCATTCGTGATCGTCATCCTTCTCTTTAAGGATAACTGGCCGATGTGGAAAGCCTTTTTGTACAACCGCCACGGGAACAACCTGAAAGCGATCCTGGCAGGTATCCTGCTCGGTTTTGGCCTGAACGGAACCTGCATCCTTTTGTCCGTCATCATGGGAGATATCAAGCTTTCCTACAGCGGATTTGCTCCGGTTCCCTTTTTCGCCTTCCTGATCAGTGTTTTGATTCAGTCCGGCGCGGAAGAAATCATAGATCGGTGCTATCTGTACCAGAAGCTTCGCAGGCGCTACCGCTGGCCGATCATTGCGGTGCTCGTGAATTCGCTGATCTTCATGTCTCTGCATATGGGCAATCCCGGCGTCACGAAGCTGGGTCTTCTTCAGGTTTTCCTGATCGGCGTCCTGTTCTCGCTGATCGTGTATTACTGGGACAGCCTCTGGACGGCGATCTGGGCCCATGCGGCCTGGAACTTTTCCCAGAGTATCGTGTTCGGCCTTCCCAACAGCGGCATCGTGTCCAAGTATTCCGTCTTTAAGCTGGAAGCGGCCTCCGCGCGCGACGGCATCTTCTACAACACGGGCTTCGGCGTGGAAGGAAGCCTTGGCGCGAACGTGATGATCGGGGCTGTCATTGTAATGATCCTGATCTACGCACTTGTGACCAAGCGCGGTGAGAGGGCAGATCACTGGGAGGCACTGGAAAAACGCGACGCCGGCAAGAGCCATATCTGGGAAGCGGTCGTTCTGACAGTTATCATGGTGGCCGTCCTCGCAGCCGGTATTATGGGAAGCATGTGGCTTGACAGGCATGCCGACGAGATCCAGCAGATTATCGAAGAGCAGAGCGGTCTGCAGGAGCAGGAAGGGCAGGAGGCGGCACCCGCACAGGAGGCAGCGCCCGCACAGGAAGCCGCTCCCGGCCAGGAAGCTGCTCCCAGTCAGGAGGCGGCACCCGCACAGGAGGCAACACCCGCACAGGAGGCTGCACCTGCACAGGAGGCGGCACCCGCACAGGAAGCCACACCCGGACAGGAGACCACTCCCGAACAGGGCGGACAGAGCCAGGATCTGCAACCGCAGAATACATGATGGAAGCCTATGGCGATTGAGATTTACGGGGTGCTGCATTATTGCGGCACCCCGTATTGAATAATTTTTGTTAAAAAAACGTTTTGGAAAAACAGGTGGTAAATCATGGAAAACAGAATCAGTACGATCCGACATGCATTCTATAAATCCATCCCCGTTATGGCGGGCTACATCGTATTGGGCACCGGCTTCGGAATCCTGATGAGCAATGCCGGATACGGCGTCTTGTGGACGGCCGCCATGAGCGCGTTCATTTACGCCGGCTCCATGCAGTACGTCGGAGTCGGTCTTTTGACGGGCGGCGCCTCTGTGCTGACGACGATCATCACGACCATCATGGTAAATGCGAGGCATTTGTTTTACAGCATTTCCATGGTCGAGCCCTACAAAAATGCCGGAAAGTACAAGCCTTATATGATCTTCGCACTCACGGATGAGACCTATTCTCTTCTCTGTGACGGGCAGGTCCCGGAGGGGACGGATCCAAACCTCTACAGGTTTCTCGTGTCTTTGTTTAACCACAGCTACTGGGTGACGGGCAGCATTTTAGGGAGTCTTCTCGGCGCTGTGCTGCCATTTCCCACAACGGGGATCGAGTTTTCCATGACCGCGCTGTTCATCGCTTCGTTCACGGAGCAGTGGCTGACGACCAAAGATCATGTCCCCGCACTCACGGGACTGCTCTCGACGCTGCTGTGTCTTGTGCTGTTCGGACGGCAGAACTTCCTGATCCCGGCCATGCTGTGCATTACACTGGTGCTGACGATTCTGCGCAGAAGAGAGGAGGAGCTGGTATGAGCACAAATATGAATGCGGCCGTTCTTATCGCCGCTATGTCGATCACGACCATACTGCTCCGTTTTCTTCCGTTTCTTGTATTCAAAAAAGAGACGCCGCCCTATATTTCCTATCTTGGGAAGGTGCTTCCGCCCGCGATCATCGGCATGCTCGTGATCTACTGTCTGAAGGATGTCACGCCGACGGTAAGTCCCTACGGCATTCCGGAACTGATCGCGGCCGCCTGTGTTGTGATCCTGCAGGTATGGAAGCGCAATTCGCTGATCAGTATTCTGACCGGTACAGTGATTTATATGATATTGATCCAAATGGTGTTCTGAGTTCGGGCTCCGGCTCTTTTTTGTCCCATGGAAAACGGCGCGGAAGTGTGGTAGTGTGGTAGTACAAAAACAAACGTTGCAGAAAGCAAGGAGAACAAATATGGAATTAATTCAGAGCTTTTCGGTAGATCACAGGTACATTGTGCCCGGCATATTCAAAAGCAGGGTGGACCGCCTGGGCGACTACAGCGTCACGACCTATGATATCCGGCTTAAAAGGCCTAACAGGGAGCCGGTTGTTGACGTCGCGGCCATGCATTCTCTGGAACACCTTATCGCGACTTTTCTTCGCAATGATCCCGATTGGAAAGACGAGGTTATTTACTGGGGACCCATGGGGTGTCTGACAGGCTTTTACCTCATACTGAAGGGGAACCGCGCGCCGCAGGAAATCTATGATCTGCTTCTGAGAGCCTTTAAGTCCGTTGACGCTGCGCAGGAGGTGCCCGGTACCGCTCCCGAAAACTGCGGACACTATCAGATGCACAACCTTGCAATGGCGAAGTGGTTTGCAAATGAGTTCGCGCAGTATCTTGAGGAAAATAAGGACAACCGCGCGATCTTTGAGTACCCCAGGACAGAGCGGCTTGTGACGGAAGACGGTCAGCATTTTTACGATTCATAAGCCGAGGCGATTAAGGAGTCTTAAGAGCGGCCGGTAAAAAATATTATTATTTTTTTGAAATTCATCATTGGGTATTTGAGCAAAAAGTATTAGACTATAGGTAGTTCCTTGTTAACAAGTTAACAGATTTTAAAAGGAGAAAAGAGTATGGCATTAGTAACAACAACCGAAATGTTCAAGAAAGCTTATGACGGCGGATATGCAATCGGTGCTTTTAACGTAAACAACATGGAAATCGTCCAGGGTATCACAGAGGCGGCCGGTGAGCTCAACAGCCCTGTAATCCTTCAGGTTTCCAAAGGCGCTCGCGCTTATGCGAATCACACATATCTGGTAAAGCTGGTGGAAGCAGCTGTGATCGAGAACCCTGATATTCCGATCGCTCTTCACCTTGACCACGGCGACAGCTTTGAGCTTTGCAAGAGCTGCATCGACGGCGGATTTACTTCTGTTATGATCGACGCTTCTTCCAAGTCTTTTGAGGACAACATCGCGCTGACCAAGCAGGTCGTTGAGTATGCGCATGCCCATGGCGTAGTCGTTGAGGCTGAGCTGGGAACTCTTGAAGGCGTAGAAGACGAAGTTGTTGTAGAGGCAGGAAAAGCAAGCTATACCCGCCCTGAAGAAGTTGAGGAGTTTGTTACCAGAACAGGCTGCGACTCTCTTGCAATCGCGATCGGCACTTCCCACGGCGCTTACAAGTTCAGACCCGAGCAGTGCACACGCAACGCAGACGGCATCCTTGTTCCCCCGCCGCTGCGCTTCGACGTTCTTGAGGAAGTTTCCAAGAGACTGCCCGGTTTCCCGATCGTTCTTCACGGTTCTTCCTCCGTTCCGCAGGAATTCGTAAAGATGGTCAACACATATGGCGGCAACATGCCCGATGCGATCGGCATCCCGGAGAATGAGCTTCGTCACGCTGCAGAGCTCTCCGTCTGCAAGATCAATATCGACTCCGATATCCGTCTGGCTATGACCGGCAACATCCGCAAGTACTTCGCAGAGCATCCGGATCACTTCGATCCCAGACAGTATCTCAAACCCGCCAGACAGGCTGTCAAGGACATGGTCGCGCACAAGATCGTCAACGTCCTCGGCTCCAACGGCAAGGCCTGAGACCGGCTCAGAGACGCGGCGCCTGCTTAAGGGCGGCCTGCGGTTGATTATTTGACATTGTAATTGAAAACAGAAGCCTTGGCTGTGCAATTTCGGCGCAGCCAAGGCTTCTTGTTTTTTGCCGGTGTTTTCAATGCTATAATTGTGTGTGAAGACTGAGATCTGCTGATCATGAGAAAGGCAAAGGGCGGGAGGCGGCAGTTATGAAACTACCGAAAGATACAGGCAGAAGAGAAAATCTTATAGGAATGGCGCTGTGGATTCTGTTCATCATCTTGTATTACTGTGCGATTTCTCTGCTTTTGCGAGGATCTGTCATTCCGGATATGTTCGGACAGGCATATGGTATTTTGGATGACCTGGTCACCCTATGTATTATCGTCGTAAGTGTGATTGCAGGACTGCTGACTGCGAGGACTCTGTTTCGTGTCTTTCTGAGTCTGAAGGCGTATCGTGCGCATGAAGGCGCAGGCTGGAAGGAATGGCGCAGCAGGAAGGAAAACCATGCTGACAGACAAGAGGGCGACGCTTGAAACAGTGAAAACGCCGGTACGGGATCTTTAATGATCTTTCGCACTGTCATTGCAGTGATCAGTACAGGGAGCAGGTGCTATGGGCAGAACAATCCGTATCTTTATCAGTTCAACTTTTAAAAGATTTGACAGGCTCAGGAACGACCTGATGGGAGAGGTATTTCCGGAAATTCGGGATCTCTGCAGGAAGAGCGGTTTTTCATTCCGTGTCGTTGACCTGCGATGGGGGATTACGGATGATGAGGGGAGGAGCCATCAGGTAGCGGATATCTGTTTTGAGGAGATCCTCAGATGTCGGGAATACTCGCCTGCTCCTAATTTCATTGTCCTGTCGGACGACTATTACGGGTGGATTCCTATTCCTGCCTCGATTTCCGAATATTGCTGGGATAAGATCAGCGCTCACTTGGAAAAGACAGCTCCGTCCGCACTGTCTTTTTTGAAAGGATGGTATCGGAAGGATACAAACGCCCTTGACGGCATCTATATTTTGCAGGATAAATGCGTATACTGCGAAAGCGGGGAAGAACTGACGCTCGACCAAAGCATGGAAGAGAAGATCGGCGACATCCTGTTTCCGGCGGCACAGGCTTTATTTGCAGACGACTATTCTCTTCGCGTGGCTTTTGGCGGGTCCATGACAGAGCAGGAAATCAATCTGGGTCTGTTCTCCCAGGAGGGAGCGGGCAGACACACGCTCGTAATGATCAGGGAGACCGAGAAAGATTCCGGGCTCGCGGACGGTCGCTCAGAATTCAACGCCCATAACCTGAATGAACATCTGAAAAGGGTGACACAGGAGGCCGGCAACCCGTGGATCTCTCTGGAGGACGAGAACTACCTGGAAAAAGCGCGTGATTTCCTGAAAAGAGTTGTAGAAGGGCAGATCAGGAAAGTACAGGAGTCGGAAAAAGCAGAAACGCCCTTTGACAGAGAATGCAGGGAACAGAAGGAAGCATTGGCGGAAGTTGATCGGAACTATATCGAGGTCGGGAGCAGGATGGCGCAGCTGCGGGAGTTTTCCGAAAAAGAGCGCGGCAGAGTGTCTCTTGTAAAAGGCAGGCAGGGGATTGGAAAATCTACCCTGTTAAAAGCATGCGTCTACCGCTTTCCGGAGCAGTTTATCGGCGTGTTTACAGATTTGCAGGGGGAACGAGGCAGTGTGGACACGGCACTGGGTTTCTTGCTCGAGACATTGTATCAACGCGGGCTCCTGAAAAAAATGACGCCGAAAAACCCCGGCGAGAGCAGTGCCGGGTATTTTGAAAGGCAGATGGAAGGGCTGCGCAGAAAAACACAGATCACGATGGTCATAGACTGCGCGGAGCAGATCTACGATTTTCAGCTGCAGGACGAGAGCCTCTTCTCCATGGAGCTTCCGGAAGGAGTGTCGCTTCTGATCAGCTGTGTGGACGAAGGCGCACTTTCCGCGACAGATCTTCTGTACAAACCGCCCGTTTTAGAAATTGAGGATATACAGAAGACCGAGGGGCTTCCCATGCTTCTCGGGATGCTGAAAGGGGTTGGGCGAACACTGTCGGAAAAGCAGCAGGAGGCGCTCAGACGGACGCTTCCCGAAACAGCGACGCCTCTTTATCTGCGTCTGCTTACAGCATTTCTTAGAAATGTACGCGGGTATGAGGAAGACTTTATCCTGTGGGACGGGCGGGATGACGGAAGCAGAAAGCCGCCGGTTGATGAAAAGAGTCTGTTTGAGAAGCCCCTGCCGGAAGATATCCGTCTTCTGCTTCGCGGATCACTGGAAAAAGAGCAGCGGAAAAGTATTCCGGGACTGTATCGGCACATTCTGGCCTGTGTCGCCCTGAGCGCTCAGGGCCTTGAAGAGGAAGAACTGATCGAGATCCTGCTTCGCCGAATGCCGGAGGGCAGCAGTCTTTATGAGGAGATCATAAAGAGCAGTCACTGGGAAATTCGGGATCTGAGCCACGTCATTAATATCTTCTGGGCGCGAATGCACTTTCAGACAGAACACTTGCTGGGCATCTACCCGTCAGGCGGGGATTTACTGATCCGTTTCCGACATGATATGATGCGGAAAGAGGCGCTGGAAGTTGCAGGAGAACAGATCGTCGAAGAATCATCCGGTACGATCCGTGATTACTGGATGGAACAGGACGTTTATGTCAGCGCCGGCGCGGATATAGGACTTGCGGGGGAAAGAAAAGGAGAGCGGCTTAATATTTTGCCGGCGCAAAAAGAAGCGCTCGTTGTCAACCGCCGCCGTGCGGATGAGCTTATGCCCATTCTCCGGTACAGGGGGGAGAGAAAGGCGATCGGAAAGCTGCTGGAAGATTTTTATTATCTGGACGCGCTGGTCCGTCTGGACCGGCACGGCGCACTGACCAATTCGCTTGAAACAGCCCGAAAAGAGGGGTACGCAGGGGAAAATGGAGCCGATATTCTGGCTCTGCTCCAGAAATATCAGATCCTTCTGACCGGCTATCCGGACAGTTTTCTGCCGCTGTGCGTGCAGCAGGGATTGGCCGATCCGTCGCTCTTGTCTGTGACCGGTTCCACAGGATATTTCCACCGGGAAGCACCGATTTATATAGGGGACAAGGTCAGGCAAAAAAAGGAAAACGATATCAGCGCAGGTTCTGTGTACCGGAAAAGATCACCGGCGGAACAAGATCCCGAGATTCAGATTCCAGGAAGCGGAAGCGCTCCGATGGCTCTGCGAAGCGACGGAATCATGGCGATCATGGACCGTGGCAGTATACGTATTTATGACTGGAACCGCGGGCGCTATTCAGCTGCCAAAAACCCGGCTGTAAAACAGAAGTATGATTTCCTGTATTGGGAAGGAAATACGCTGGTCCTTCGCAGAGCAAAATCCAGGATTCGTTATCATTATGAAAAGATGCTAAAAGGCAGAGAGGAGCTCACAAAACTGCAGGAAGAATCCTGTCTGACAGTGATAGACCTCTTTGAGGAAAAGGAGGAAAAACGCAGATTGGCGGGAAGCCTGCAGGAAGAGGAGGCAGCCGGAACGCGGACGAATCGGAAGATCACATATTACGGACGGGACGGCGTATGCCGGCAGAGAATGCTGGAATATCCGCTTGACATTGAGATCGAATACTCTACGCGGTTCGAGCAGGCAGCCGTCGTAAAGGATCGCGAGGAGATAGATTATGTAAATCTCGACACCGGAACTGTGCGCGAGACAATAAGGCTCACGGGCGTCACTGGCGTTCATTTCAGCGATGACGGGGAAAGCGCGCTGATTCGGACAAGGGCAGACAATATTGTTCTCCATCAAATTGCTGACAGAGATTCTCACGCCTTGCCGAGGTGGACAGGGAGCGAAGAACAGAATATGAAATCTCTGCGCCGATATCAATTCCAAAAGTTTTATTCGCCTGCCGTTATTTTTGCCCTGCGCAAAAACAGAGATATTCCCTGGCAGCCGGAAAATGATCCCGCACAAGGTACGCCGTCTCCGATTTTGACGTGTATGTCGGCTGAGGAGGAGTGGTTTGCCTGTTATTATCACTTTAACAACATTTCAGTGGTAAGGGTGTTTGACTTATGTACGGGCGCAGAACTTCTGTCTTCGGAGGTAGAGCCCATTTATCGAAAGGATATGGACCGGCAGCCGTTCCGGGCAGAAGATCACGGGAGAAAGCTTTGTCTTCGATCCTGCGGCGTCGAGCACGTATTGAATCTGGAAACCCGGACTCCGGCATGGAGCAGAAAGCGGGGCGGAGAGGATCTGACGACCGAGACGACTCAGAAGAATATGATCGACGACTGCAGGCGGCACATGTGGCGGTGGATTCCGCATGGACAGGCGTATGAATCCTTGGAGGATATGACCAACAATACGTTCGATACTGCCGCAGGGAGAATGTCTTTTCGAATCTGGAGGGTCGTATTCTTTCCTGTTACCCATGCGCTGATGGCAGAGAAGTTCAACAATCCGGACCAGATCTATGCACCGCAGATATTGCGGACAGAGAAGAATATGTGGCTGATCGATTCCATGTATCGAACGGTCCATGTTGCGGATTTAAACGGAAAATGGCTGTGTCACACGCAGGTGGAGACGCCTTTTTCCGCGGCAGACGTATGTGGGGACACGCTGTATCTGATGTCGGAAGACAAGAGCAGGATGCAGGTGCTGCGTTTTCATTTATGAGAGGCTGCGGCAGAAGGTTGAAGTACAATCGCGAAAGAAAAAGGACCCGTTCTTAATACAAGGGGATGTATATTTGTTATAATCATGAGTAAGGATGTTACGGAATGCTCACGCGCGCGGAAAGGAAGATCCGGTCTTTCAGGCAGCCTGTGTGCGGCGCAGAGGAAACCACAATGATCACGGAGGGAAAGATGGTCGATTTTACAAGAGTGAAAGATATTTTGGAGATGCCCATGACGGCGGATGTACTCAGGAGATATAAATATGTCTTCGGGACACTGTATAATACCGATGTTTCGGACGATTACACCTTTCAGACGGCTTTTTGTGATTTCTTCAGGCCGATCCAGGGCTTTTCGGAAAAGTTCAAGACGAAGTTCTTCCGATATCTGGAAGATATGAAAGACATGGACAGCGTTTCGTTCAGAGATGCGCTGGAAAAACTGTATGAGATTGAAAATAAACATGAGATGGCGGCCGCCAGCATCCTGGTAAACTGCGTGAATCCCAGGAATCCTGCCTGGAATAAAATTATAGCCAGCGCCTATTTTGGCATGGACGAGCCGAGCCAGGAAGAAGCCTCTCCGGAGAAATGCAGCAAACTGTACGAGGATTTCTCGGACCAGCTGTATGTCTATATGAATTCACCGGAAGGCAGCTCGCTGATAAGGGCGTTTGACCTCAAGTTCCCCAACGCGGAGATCTCGAATGTCAGTAAAGTGGCGATCATCTTGTGGCAGGGGGAGATCTGATTATGAAGATTACAGTGATTGGACCGGGAGCCATGGGGCTTCTGTTTGGAGGGAAACTGGCCGCGTGCGCGGATGTATCGCTGGTCGGCAGCAATGTCAGGAACCTTGAAGAGATCAATGCAAAGGGCGTTACTATTAAGCGGGGAGACAGCAGCGTAACGAGAATGGTTCCCGCGTATCGGGGCGGCAGCTGCAGCGAGCCGGCCGATGTTGTGATGCTCTTTACGAAAGCTTATCAGATTCGGGACGTACTGACGGAAAACCGCAGGCTGATCGGACCGGACACGCTGCTGCTGACGCTGCAGAACGGCGCGGGCCATGACCGCGTGATGCGGGAGTTCGCCGACTCGGCGCATGTGCTGATCGGAACGACCAAACAGGGAAGTTCAAGGGAGAGCGCTTCGGTCATCATCAACAGCGGACTTGGGGAGACCGTGTTCGGCGGCACTGCCGCTGAAGGAGAGCAGGGACCTGACCCGGCCAGAATGGAAGAGCTTCGCTCAGTATTTGAGACAGCGGGGTTCCCCTGCGCGGTCAGCGACAATATCCGGTTTGAGGTATGGAACAAGCTGATGATCAATGCGTCGGCGAGCGTCCTTTCGGGAGTGCTGCAGGTGGCGCAGGGTTATGTGGCGGAAAATGAGAGCGCCTGGTCGATCTGTCAGGACCTGATCCGTGAGATCTGTCTGGCAGCGGCGGGAGAAGGCGCGGTATTTGATCCCGAGGAGCAGATCCTTCGTGTGCGCGAGCACTTGCGGAACGCGCCCGGCGGCTTCACCAGCATCTATTCGGATCTGAAGAACGGAAGAAAGACGGAGGCGGATTTCATCTGCGGCGCGGTAGTGCGCGCGGCCCAGGACCAGGGGCTTCGTGTTCCGGTACAGGAGACGATCCTGCGGCTGGTGCATGCGATGGAAGAGAGATGACACAGGGGGATGCCCCCACTGAGTTATTCGATGCACACGCGTGCGGCAAGGAAGATGCTGCCATTCGGGCAGCCCGCACGCGGCGCAGAGGCTCGCTTTGCGAGCCTTGAATGCAGTGATACGGGGGTTCAGACGGTAATCTAACGGATAAATTTTATCATGTTTCCGCAGAAGACT
>DGWK01000017.1:0-15523 GCA_002395235.1 Lachnospiraceae bacterium UBA4260
CGCATGGGGGTGGAGGTTCATTTGCCAATTGGCAGAAAGGGGCAGAATATGGAAGTATGGAAAAAGATCGACCAGATCGACGAGGACGAGCTGACATCAGCGGAGTACGCCTACTACGTCGATACCATGGCAAGAATCCAGAAGAAACTTCTGGAAGTGAGTCAGTGAGCTGACGGGACCATAACAGGGCTTTTGAAAAACGACCTCCGGGGCAGTTTGTCACAGATCGACAGACTACCCCGGAGGTCTCTTTTTTGATAGTTATTTATTCTTCACAAGGATTTGGGCGGGACGTATCATTAATAACGGATCTTCAGAAGCATTTTTCATGCAGTCAGTGAAACGGGAGGCAGCACGGTGAGGGAAACAGCAGTATACAAATATCGTATATTTGCGCTGTTTCTGATCGCTGCGGCTTTGCTACATGAAACGCATCTGGGGCTTTCTGAAATAACAAATATCGGAAGATGCTATCGACAGGTGCATCAGTGTATCTCGGATGACTTTGCTTCCTCAGAAGTATCGGATCACAGCACAGCTGATACGATTGAGTGTGTCGAAAACGCGATTGTTCTCGATGCATGCACCCGGGAATTATTAGACTCCTCACAAAATCGGGTCCTGAACGAAATTTACCGGAGTATGGCCGGAAGGAAAAAAGAGGCGGGCACTGCGTTTCGCCATTTCCCTCTGGCTGCACTCGTTTTTGATCCGGCTGCAGCGGTGGGAATGCGTCTTTTCAGCAGGTCCTTTTTCCCATGTCCCGCAAGGGAGCTGCTGCTTATTCTTGAGTACATCCACAAAATGGACGGCAAAAAATAATTTCTGACTGACTGATTTCAGGTCCGGAACGCCGGGCTTTATTTGCATACCTTTTTTTTAGCATGATCGAAAAAAGGTGCTGTCTCAGGTGATGGTTTATTCACTGTTGTGAGCGGCAATGAGGCCCGCTTTGCGGGCCTCGAATAAAAGAATTTGAGTAAAGAATATAAACAAAGAATTCGGTTAAAGAACAGGAGATTAGTTATGAAAGATATTTTTACCTATATTGTCATCGCTTTTATGGGAATCGTGGGAGGAGGCGCCTCCCTTTACATTCTGATTTCTCTTCCGGTTATGCTGGCCTGGAAACTGCAGAGGAAAATAAGATACGGCATCAGCATGTTTGCATGAGGAGGGATAACAGGGATGAATTCGTTATTAGCAACCGGTACAGTAATTGTTCTCACGATATTGTTCCTGGCAGCCGGAATATGGGTGTGGCATTCAGAAAATTAGAGAAGGAAAGCGGACACCCCGGAGGCCTCTATTCTGGAGGCCTCTTTTTTTTGAGGATAAACAACCTCGGAGGTACAATTTTCTGATATAATCATCCTGTTTCAGGAGGATTATTATGTTTGCGGATTATCATGTACATACATATTACAGCGATGATTCCGAGTATCTCATGGAAGAGGTCATAAAAGACGCCATTTCTCTGGGGCTGGAGGAAATCTGCTTTACGGATCATGTGGATTACGGCATCAAGCGCGACTGGGACGACGCGCGCGGCATGCTCTACCGCCGGGGAGGTCCCGGAGAGCCGGAGCGCATGCCCGTGGCGAACGTGGATTATCCCCGCTACGCGGCCGAGATTGAGGCTCTGAGGTCAATATACAGAGACCGGATCACGATCAAAATGGGAATGGAATTCGGTATGCAGACGCATACGATTCCGCAATATGAGAAGCTTGCAACTGTATCGTGAGCTCGGCGGACGGATTCTGACGATCGGGAGCGACAGCCACCGGAAGGAGCATCTGGGAGCCTTTATAAAGGACACGATGGAAGAGGCAAAGAAGCTGGGATTTGAAGAGATCTATACGTTTGACCGGATGTGCCCGATCCCTCATAAACTGTAATCGGGCTATTTGCATGGTGGACTCGTGTGCGGAAAGAAAGATGCTGCCGAAAGGCAGTAATGTGTCACGGGGACGTATCAGCTGACACAAAATGTGTCAGCTGATACGTCCCCGTGACACATTCTCAAAAAAATTGGTGTGAGACACGACCGATCGGAGAGCAGGAGAGTGGTTTCATTCTTCCATTTTAAAAACAGCGATAGTGTTCTATAATATGTCAGTTGCGTATACTCTTTTTCAAAAGATTGACAGGCTATAGACGCGGAAGCGAAAAGTGAGGGAAGGAAAACCACAAATGGACGAATCAAAAAAGAGACTGATCATGTGTATTACGGGAGTATTTTTGTCCGGTGTTGCAGCGGGGATATTCGGCTTCACGGCGTTCGGCATGGACCCCTTTCAGGTCTTTGCTCATGGCTTGTGGGGGCTCACTCCGATTTCCTTCGGCACTTTCTATGTAATACTGAACGGAATCCTGCTTGCCTTTATGTTCTTCTTCAACAGGCGCATGATCGGGCTCGGAACCATCATCAATCTGTTCCTTTTGGGCTATGTGGTGGAGTACACAGGCGTACTCCTGGAAAGGGTCTTTCCTTCCCCGGCAGTCGCTTTGAGAGTCGTCCTGATGATCGCAGCGCTGATTCTGGCGTCTCTCGCGGCTTCTCTGTATTTTGTCGCGGATATGGGAGTCTCGGCCTATGACTGGATCGCACTGACGATCTCTGACCGGAAAGGATGGGCGTTCCGAATCGTCCGCATTGCTACGGATTTCATCTGCGTCCTAACAGGGGGCCTTTTGGGGGCGAAAGTGGGGATCGGCACGGTACTGACCGCGTTTTGTATGGGGCCGATCATCCAGTTCTTCAATGAGAAGATCTCGACGCCGCTTAGGTACGGTATGTCGGCGGATAAGAACCCGTGACACAAAACGTGACACAAACCCTGTTACACACACAACCCCCGGCAGATCTGCCGGGGGTTGCGCTTTAATGCGACAGTCCCTTGTTTTTCCGGAATTCTTTCGGTGTGGTCCCCTTCATCTCCCGGAAGGTCTTTGTAAAATAGCTGATATCCTGAAATCCGCATTCTGCCGCGATTTCCGCAATGGATGTCTGAGTTGTGGATAGACGCTCCGCAGCCCGTTCAATGCGGTATTCCCGGAGAAACCGGACAGGAGTTGTTCCAATGGTCGCCCGAAAGCACCGCAGGCATTCGCTCTCGCTGATGGAAGCACTCCCGGAAATGTCGGCGGTGCTTATGGCTTCTCCATAGTTGCCAGTGATGAATTGCAGCATCCGTTTGATCCGCTCACTGTCGCGCAGCTGCTTGGGAGAGATATCGGGATGCATGGATTCAAGATGGTCAGCGATCAGGGCTGCGGCACAGGACAGCATGTATCGGACCTTCAGGTCAAAAAATACCGACTCCTGCACGCATGCCTGCCACGCCTCTTCCAGAGAATCCAGGACATCCTTATGCCATGAGACAGTTTTGTCGAGCCTCATGCCGGCAAAGCGCTTGTTCTGCACGATCGGCAAAATATAGTTTTGATTAAAGGAGCTCTCCGCACTGCCTCCGATCAGACGGGGATGAAAAACCAATGAATGCAGACGGCAATCGTTCGGAAACAATGCCTGACAGCTATGAAGCACGGAAGTATTGACGAAGAAGCCGTCACCGGCAGCCAGATCAAACTGCTCACTGCCGATCACAACGTGGATCGAGCCTTTCGTGACAATAGCGGCCTCCAATTCATTGTGCCAGTGCCAGGGGACTTCCTCTTTGGACAGATCATCGTAATAACAGGCACATGGAAAAGCGGAAGTTCCGTGCTGAACCTGCTCGCGGAAGTACCCGTCTACAGTCGTATGACAAGGTGAAAGCATATCATTTCCTCCTGCCTTTTTGCTTTTGAAGGTTTTCTTATAAAGATCAGGGGGTTTATTCCTACTTTGAAAGGATGTGTGATGATATAATCATACCATCTTCGGAAGGATCCCGAAAACACTTTTTGAGGAGGCAGACAACTTGGTCCATATTCTTCTCGCAATTATCTACCTGGCATTTATCAGCCTTGGCCTTCCGGATTCCCTGCTGGGAGCCGCATGGCCGACAATGCACCAATATTTTGACGTTCCGATCTCCTATGCCGGATGGATCTCCATGATCATCGCGGCGTGCACGATCGTCTCCAGTCTGCTCAGCGACCGCCTGACGAGAAGACTCGGCGCCGGGCGGGTGACGACGATCAGTGTGGGAATGACAGCCGCCGCCCTGTTTGGGTTCTCCGTATCGCATGCCTACTGGATGCTTCTTTTGTGGGCTGTTCCGTATGGCCTCGGCGCGGGCAGTGTGGACGCGGCGCTGAACAATTATGTCGCGCTGCACTACGAGAGCCGCCATATGAGCTGGCTGCATTGTTTCTGGGGCGTCGGCGCTTCCATCGGACCCGCCATCATGGGCGCTGCGATCACGAGAGGTATGGGATGGAGCGGCGGATATCGAATTATCAGTGTTTTGCAAGTCGTTCTTACTGCTATACTGGTGCTGAGCCTGCCGCTGTGGAAGAGCCGGAGTGACTCCGTGAAAGCAGAAGCAGGAAAGCCTCTGTCTCTCGGGCAGATCATTGGAATCCCGGGCGTAAAGTCCGTTATGGCATGCTTTTTCTGCTATTGCGCTTTGGAGCAGACCGCCGGCCTGTGGGCCAGTACTTTTCTGGTGCTGCGATGGGGCGTCACCGCGGAACAGGCTGCAACGCTTGCCGGGCTTTTCTATTTTGGCATCACTGCGGGACGGGCTGTCAGCGGATTCGCAACTTTCAGGTTCGATGACAAGCAGATGGTCCGCATCGGACAAGGCATCTTGCTTGCGGGCATTGTCCTTCTGATCCTGCCCATCGGCCGGTTGACAGCCATGATCGGGTTTTTTGCCATCGGCGTGGGCTGCGCACCGGTCTATCCGAGTCTGATCCACTCGACGCCGGAGCACTTTGGAGCGGACAAATCCCAGGCCGTCATCGGCGTGCAGATGGCGAGCGCCTATCTGGGAACCTGCCTGATGCCGCCGCTGTTTGGCGTAATCGCAGCCGCTCTGTCCGTTCGGCTGATGCCGGTTTTCCTGTTGATACTGTTGACAGTTATGTTCATCACCCACGAACAGCTTAACAGGAGGTAGTGATATGCTTTCAGATTATCATGTACATACTTATTACAGCGACGATTCCGAGTACCCCATGGAAGAGGTTGTGAAAGATGCCATCTCCATGGGAATGGAGGAAATCTGCTTTACGGATCACGTGGATTACGGGATCAAGCGCGACTGGGACGACCCGTCCGGCATGCTCTATCGCCCGGGCGGCCCCGGAGAGCCGGCGCGCATGCCTCTGGCGAACGTGGATTATCCTGCCTATGCTGCTGAGATCGAATCTCTGAGGTCAAAATACAGAGACCGGATCGCGATCAAAATGGGCATGGAATTCGGCATGCAGACGTACACGATTCCTCAATATGAGAAGTTGTTCTCGTCCTATCCATTTGACTTCATCATCCTTTCCGTGCATCAGGTGGAGGACAAGGAATTCTGGACCCAGGATTTTCAGCGAGGGCGGACGCAGGAGGAATATAACCTGCGCTACTACGAAGAAATTCTGGCGCTGGTGCAGAAGTATCATCACTACAGTGTCTTGGGACACCTGGATCTGATCTCCCGATATGACGAAGCCGGCTATTTTCCGTTTGAGAAAATCCGGCCCATCGTCACTGAGATTTTGGAAACGGTCATTGCGAACGGCAAGGGAATCGAGATCAACACATCCAGCCACCGATATGGGCTGCAGGACCTGACGCCATCCAGGGACATTCTTCGTCTCTACCGTGATCTGGGAGGAAGGATTCTGACGATCGGAAGCGACAGCCACCGGAAGGAGCATTTGGGAGCCTATATCCTCGACACAATGGAAGAGGCAAAGAAGCTGGGATTTGAAGAGATTTACACGTTTGAACAGATGCAGCCGATCGCGCATAGGCTGTGACAGCCCGTGTTCATGCAGGAGAATCCGTATAAGTGATGCATGTTGACATCGGCAAAGATGCGCGCAATAATCTAACTATAAATAACGTACTATCCAAGCGGCAAGGATGTCGTGATCGGAAAATGCAGAGTTAGTATTTTCTGATGATGACATCCCTGCCGCTTTTCGTTTGCTGATAAGAAGACGGCAAATGACGACAGAACAGAAAGGAGGAAACGCTAATGGCAGCATTTGACAAAGTGAAGAGTGGAATTCCGCAAATGGATGAGATCCTGGACTATATACGCATGGGCGATAACGTGGTCTGGCAGGTCACAGACCTCGATGAGTTCCGTTTTTTTGCAATACCGTATGTGAGGCAGGCGATCGAAGATCACCGCGATATTGTCTATATCCGGTTCGCCTGGCACGCACCAATCCTGACAGAACCAGAGATCCTGGAAAAGGTACAGGTTGTGAAATTTGATCCGGATGCCGGATTTGAGTCATTTACTGTGGCGATCCACGATGAGATCACAAGGCACGGACGGGACACCTTCTATGTCTTCGACTGCCTGTCGGAGCTGCAGTCCGTCTGGTACACCGATCTGATGATGGGAAATTTCTTCCGCGTGACATGTCCGTATTTGTTCGAACTGGACACAGTAGCATATTTTCCGGTTATGCGGGGGCGGCACTCTTTTGACGCGATTGCGAGGATCCGCGAGACGACACAGCTCCTTCTGGATGTGTGCTCCAACGAGAAGTGGGTCTATCTGCATCCGATCAAGGTGTGGGAGCGCGCGTCGGACACGATGTTCCTTCCGCACGGATACAGAAAAAGCACGGGAGAATTCCGGCTTCTGGAGGACGGAGTCAGCATCAGCCGGTATTATCAGACGTTGCAGCAGGTACGGGACAGGAGTCAGGATCAAAATATAGACAGCTACGACCGCTTTTTTACCATGGCAAAAGCGGCCTTTGAATCGGGGCATTTCACGCCACAGATGGAAGCACAGATCATCGACAGTACTATGACTAAGGACGGGAATTTGAAGGAGCTGGTCAGAAAATACTTCACGCCGGCGGATTATTTTGCTCTGCGCGACCGGATGATCGGAAGCGGCGCGATCGGAGGCAAAGCGTGCGGCATGCTGCTGGCCCGAAAGATCGCGGACACAGAACTTGAGGACTACCGCATATATGCAGAGCCGCACGATTCGTTTTATATAGGGTCAGACGTTTTTTACACCTATATTGTGTCAAACGGAGACTGGAAGCTCAGGATCCGGCAAAGATCGCAGGAGGGATATTTTGACGCGGCAGACGAATTGAAGGAGAGACTTCTTGCAGGAAAATTTCCAGGGAAGATCCGGGAGCAGATGCGGGGCGTGCTGGAATATTTTGGCCTGAATCCATTCATTGTCAGATCGTCAAGTTTTCTGGAAGACGGGTTCGGAAACGCCTTTGCAGGTAAGTATGAGTCTGTATTCTGCGTCAACAGAGGGAGTGAAGAGGAGAGGCTGGAAGCTTTCGAGAATGCGGTGCGGCAGGTCTACGCCAGCACCATGGACCGTTCGGCGCTGGAGTATCGCCTGCGGAGGGGGCTTGCCGGCAAAGACGAGCAGATGGCGATCCTCGTGCAGCGTGTGTCGGGAAGTTACTATGAGCGGTATTATATGCCCTGTGTCGCCGGTGTCGGGTACAGTCACAGCGCCTATCAGTGGTATCCGAACATGGACCCTTCGGCAGGAATGCTCCGAATGGTCATGGGGCTGGGGACAAAGGCCGTGGACAGAACGAGAGAGGACTATCCCAGGCTCGCAAATCTGGACCGGCCGACGGTCACTGTCTATACCAGTGCTGCGCAAAAGCACAAGTTCTCGCAGCGAAATGTTGATGTGCTGGATTGTCGGGACAATTGCTGCAGAGAGGTGAAGATGGAAGAACTGTTGGGTGTGCTGCCATTCTGGTATAAAAGGATGGTCATGGAGCACGATTACGAGGCGGAGAGAATGCTCAGTGACCGCGGCGTTTACCGTGACGTATGGTTTATCAGTTGCCAGAAATTGTTGGAGAACAGGATTTTTACCGGACTAATGCAGAGAATTCTCAAGACACTGGAGCGGGTTTACGGCACGGCGGTCGATATTGAGTATGCGGTCAACATGGACAAGGACGGTGAATTTGTCGTTAATCTTCTTCAGTGCAGGCCGCTCTTTCTCGGCAGAGAGGGCGAAGCTGTGAGCACTGAAGGAATTGAACTTGCAAGAACGCTGTTTGATGTGCGGGATGCGTCGATGGGCACGTCCAAAAAAAGCAAGGTTGACGTTATTGTCCAGATTGATCCGGCCAAATATGCAGCTTTTCCCTATGCGCAGAAGCATAAGGTTGCGGACGCCGTTGGAAAAATCAATCGGCATTATGCGGGAAGCGGAAAGAATCTTCTTCTGATGACGCCGGGACGGATCGGAACCTCCTCCCCTGAACTGGGCGTGCCGGTTACTTTTGCGGACATCTCATGCTTTGGCGAGATCTGCGAGGTCTCGGACAGCCGGGCTGGCTTCATGCCGGAACTCAGTTACGGGAGCCACATGTTCCAGGATCTGGTGGAGGCAGAGATCAGCTACAGCGCAGTCTTTAATGATCAGAAAACAATTCGGTATGATCCACTGCTGCTCAGTGAGCAGGAGGATCTGTTTGAGAAGATCTGCCCGGATCGGCCGGAGCTCTTGGGTATGGTCACGGTGAAAGAACCAGAGAATTTGTATTACTGGCTGGATTCTATAGGGAACCATGCGGTGTGCGGAACAATCTAATCGTTCTCTGAATCTAATCGACCTCTGGGGTAGTTTGGCCCCACTTGTGGACAAAAAAAACCAGAGGTCGAGGTCAAATGCTTCTCAGAAAGCCGCTGCTCGAATCTCCGTTTGCTGGTTCCTTTGGGGATAGGTGTCGGATACTCTCCGCAGAAGCAGGCGCTGCAATAGTGATCGTGACAGGTCAGGCAGTGCAGGTGCTCGACAGGCAGATATCCCAGAGAGTCTGCCCCGATCATCTGACAGATTTCGGGAATCGAATGATGGCAGGCGATCAGGCTTTCCCGAGAGTCTATGTCGGTTCCGTAATAACAGGGGTATAAGAAGGGCGGCGCCGTAACCCGCATATGGATTTCTTTGGCTCCAGCTTCCCGCAGGAGCCTGACAATTCTCGCGCAGGTAGTTCCCCGAACGATTGAGTCGTCAATCAGGACCACTCTCTTTCCTTCCACTGTTTCGCGAATCGGTGCGAGTTTGATCCGGACCTGATCAGCCCGTGCATCCGGCGCAATGAAGGTGCGCCCGATATATTTGTTCTTGATAAGGCCTATCCCGTAAGGGATTCCCGAGGCCTGCGAGTAACCTAGTGCGGCATCCAACCCCGAATCCGGTACGCCAACAACCACATCGGCGCATATAGGGTGTGTTTTAGCCAGGTCAGCCCCTGCACGCTGTCTTGCAGCGTGAACGGAGATGCCGTCGATGACGGAGTCCGGACGGGCAAAATAGATATATTCGAAAATACAGATCCGCCTTTCACGGCTTTCGCAATGCTCTTTGCGGGAGCAGACGCCCTCTGAGGTGAATACCAGGATCTCGCCGGGTTCCACATCTCGGATGAACGCTGCGCCGACTGCGGCCAGGGCACAGCTCTCGGAGGCGACCACATAGCTTCCGTCCTCTGTCTGCCCGTAACAGAGCGGCCTGAAGCCGTAGGGATCTCTTGCGCAGATCAGCTTCTGCGGCGACATGATGACCAGAGAGTAGGCGCCGTCCAATGTGTTCATGGCCCGGCTGATGGCTTCCTCAATGGAAGGGGAACGAAGCCGTTCCCGGGTTATGATGTAGGCGATGGTCTCGGTGTCGCTGGTCGTGTGGAAGATGGCGCCGGACAGCTCCAGTTCTGAGCGGAGCGCGGCGGCGTTGGAGAGATTGCCGTTGTGCGCGATGGCCATGTGTCCCTTCTGGTGATTCACTTCGATGGGCTGGCAGTTTCGTCTGTTTGTTGCGCCGGTCGTTCCGTATCTGGCGTGCGCTACGGCAATGCTGCCTTTGGGAAGACGGGAGAGAACATCTCCGGTAAAAACTTCACTCACCAGGCCCAGGTCTTTGTGGGAGTGGAAGAGTCCGTCCTCATTGACAACTATGCCGCAGCTCTCCTGGCCTCTGTGCTGCAGGGCATACAAGCCGTAATAACACATCCTTGCCACATCAGACGGCTCCTTTGCCATCACTCCGAAAACACCGCATTCTTCGTGGATCTTCATAATTTTGCTCCTCACTGATTTCGAGAATATTGATTATTTAGGATTTGAGAAAAAAAGGGCACAATGACTCCGGAAGCATTAAAGCTTCGGCACGTCATTGCGCCCTTATGTTTAACTCAGGTGGGAAGTCTCCCTTAAATCTTTTCTAAAGAGTACAGTCGGTGTAGAGAATTGTCAACGGGTGGAATTTGCTTTGTGCAAAATGACGATAATTTCTTCTTGGAAAAACTGTATAATTGTATACAATGTTCTTTGACTTCCGGGATGGGGCGAGTATAATAAACGGCATAAAGCAAGGGCGCTGCAGGATGATGAGATCCGGCAGCGCCTTTCTTATTTTATATATCTCACTCGGGCAAGGGAGTCCGGATCCGCAGGATCCGGGCTCCTTTTCTGATGTATGGCAGGGTGCACGGCCGTATCGAAAATGAGAAGCAGAAATTAGAGCCCCAAGTGAGATAGAGAAAAGGAGGAAATACAATGAACTACGATGTATCAACTGTGATCTGGGTACTGGTGGCGACCGCCCTGATCTACTTCATGCAGGCGGGATTTGCGCTGTGTGAAGCGGGTCTTACCAGGGCAAAAAATACAGGCAATATTTTGATGAAGAACTTAATGGACTTTTGTATCGGAACGCCGTGCTATTGGCTGGTCGGCTTCGGGATCATGTTCGGAAGCACTGCGCCGATTATCGGACGGCTCGATCCCATGATCCGCGGAATCTATGGCGCAGAAAATACAGTGGTGCCGCAGACCATGCCCCTCTGGTGCTATGTGATCTTTCAGACCGTTTTCTGTGCGACGGCGGCGACCATCGTTTCCGGATCCATGGCGGAGCGCACGAATTTTAAGGCTTACTGCCTCTACTCAGCGGCCATCTCTCTTTTGATCTATCCGATCGGCGGGCACTGGGCCTGGGGCGGCGGCTGGCTGTCCGGCCTTGGCTTCCACGATTTTGCCGGAAGCGCAGTGGTGCACAATGTAGGAGGAGCCATCGCCTGTCTGGGAGCCTGGATGCTGGGACCCCGCATCGGCAAGTACGACCGGGACGGCAAGGTCAGGGCGATCCCGGGGCACAACATGATGGCTGTGGCGCTGGGCGTCTTCATCCTGTGGTTCTGCTGGTTCGGATTTAACGGCGGCTCCACCGCTTCCATGGCGGACGGCGCGGACGCCTTCCACGCGTCGCTGGCATTCATGAACACGAACCTGGCGGCGGCGGTCGCGACAGTTGTGACGATGATCTTTACATGGATTCGCTATGGAAAACCGGATGTCTCCATGACCCTGAACGCATCTTTGGCAGGCCTTGTGGCGATCACGGCGGGCTGTGACTGTGTTTCGCCCTTTGGCGCCTTTGTAATCGGTATTGTGGCAGGCTTCCTGGTTGTCCTGTCAGTGGAATTTTTTGATAATGTTGCCAGGATCGATGACCCGGTCGGCGCCGTGTCGGTCCATATGGTAAACGGAATCTGGGGCACGATTGCGGTCGGCCTGTTCAGTACAGGTGAAGATGGCGTCATGAAGGGTCTCTTCTACGGAGGAGGGGCAAAACTTTTCGGCGTTCAGGCACTGGGGATTGTCGCGATCGACGCCTATGTGCTTCTCACAATGTTTGTTGTGTTCAAACTGATTGACCGCGCAATCGGGCTGCGCGTGCCGGCACAGGTAGAAATTGACGGCCTCGATATGCATGAACATGGCCTGGCCAGCGCTTACTCCGGCTTTTCTGTGAGTGACGTCTCCAACATGGTCATGGATGTCAACGAGAACACCTACCTTGGGGAAGGCGAATATGCGAAGGCTTCTGAGGCGCAGGTCAGCGCAGCAGTGAAGGTTGAGGGCGCGCCAGTCACGGCAGTCGCGCCAGTCGCGGCAGGAGAGAGCGCTGGCTCCGCCGTGCCGGCCGGGCACAGGGCAGAGACAGGCATGCACAGGGTTTCTATCATCTGCCGGATGAGCAAATTTGATGAGCTTAAGCATGCACTCAACGAGCTGGGCGTGACCGGAATGACGATGTCGCAGGTCATGGGCTGCGGCATTCAGAAGGGATCGGAAGAGCGCTACAGAGGCGCTGTGGTCGACTCCACGCTCCTTCCCAAGGTCAAAGTAGAGGTAGTCGTCTCCAAGATTTCCGTGCAGAGCGTCATTGATGCGGCCAAGAAGGCTCTTTACACAGGACACATCGGCGATGGCAAAATCTTTGTGTATGATGTGACGAAGGTAGTGAAAGTCAGAACCGGCGAGGAGGATTTTGACGCGCTGCAGGATGTGGAGTGAGCAAATTGCACCACAGAAGTCAAATTTGTGTATAATTGTATACAAAATAGTGTTGACATTATCGACACGCTATGTATAATAATGATTCAAAGGCAAAGGTGTCTTAACAGACGGTGACGACCGTCTGTTAAGGCGCCTTTTTTGCGTGTGAGCAACAAGCCATGCACAGACAAGCAAGGAGGTAAAATCATGAACATCCCCGAAATCTACGGCAGTATGGTATTTAACGACAAAGTCATGCGGGAGCGTCTCCCCAAGGATATATACAAGGCAGTGCGAAAGACCAGTAAGAACGGCACGCACCTGGAACTGGATGTGGCCAATACCGTAGCAGCTGTCATGAAGGAGTGGGCGATGGAGAAGGGCGCGACCCACTTCACCCACTGGTTTCAGCCGATGACCGGCCTGACTGCCGAGAAACACGACGGCTTTATCTCCCCCACAGAAGACGGGCAGGTCATCATGGAGTTTTCCGGCAAGGAGCTGGTTAAGGGCGAGCCTGACGCCTCCAGCTTCCCTTCCGGAGGCCTCCGGGCTACCTTCGAGGCCCGCGGCTACACCGCCTGGGATCCCAGCTCACCGGCTTTTGTCAAGGACGGATCGCTCTACATTCCCACCGCTTTCTGCTCTTACGGCGGAGAAGCTCTGGACAAGAAGACCCCGCTCCTGCGGTCCATGGAAGCCCTCTCGGACGCAGCTGTCAAAGTATTGCACCTTCTGGGCAACACCGCCGTCACCCACGTGGACACGACCGTGGGATCTGAGCAGGAATATTTCCTGATCGACAAGGACCTCTACAAGAAGAGAAAAGACCTTCTTCTGACCGGCCGCACGCTGATGGGAGCGCCGGCGCCCAAGGGACAGGAGATGGAGGATCACTATTTTGGCGTGCTTAAGCCCAAGGTGTCGGAATACATGCACGCGCTGGACAAGGAGCTCTGGGAGCTTGGCGTGCCGGCCAAGACCAAGCACAACGAGGTCGCCCCGTCCCAGCACGAGCTGGCGCCTGTCTTTGAGACGGCAAACGTGGCCGTCGACCACAACCAGCTGACCATGGAAGTGATGAAGAAGGTGGCGGACCGCTTCGGATACGCGTGCCTGCTGCACGAGAAGCCTTTCGAGGGCATCAACGGATCGGGCAAACACAACAACTGGTCCATCAGCACCGACACCGGCGAGAACCTCCTCGATCCCGGAAAGAAGCCCGGCGAGAACCTGCAGTTCCTGGTCTTCCTCATGGCGGTCATCGCGGCAGTCGACGAGTACCAGGAGGTCCTGAGAATTTCCGTCGCGACGGCCGGAAACGACCATCGCCTGGGCGGGAACGAGGCGCCGCCCGCGATCATCTCCATCTTCGTGGGAGACGAGCTGGCAGAAGTCCTGCGGTCTGTCGAGGAAGGCACATCCGTATCGGGCACGGGCAAAAAACAGATGGGCATGGGCGCGCACGTCCTGCCGCACATCACCCGCGACACGACGGACAGAAACCGCACTTCGCCTTTTGCCTTCACCGGCAACAAGTTTGAGTTCCGCATGCCGGGCAGTTCACTGTCCGTGGCCAACCCCAACATCGTGCTGAACACGGCGGTTGCCGAGGCGCTGACGCAGATCTACGAGGCCCTTAAGGATGTGGCGCCGTCCGAAATGGACGCGGCAGCGCATGCGCTCCTTCGTCAGATGCTGGCAGAGCACAAGAGGATCCTCTTCAACGGCAACGGCTACACGGAAGAGTGGGTGGAAGAGGCTGCCCGCAGAGGCCTTGCAAATCTGGGCTCCCTGCCGGACGCCATGCCGCACTTCATCTCCGAGAAGTCGCTGAACCTCTTCACAAAGCATGGCATCTTTACCAGGGAAGAAGTCTTCTCCCGCTATGAGATTCTTCTGGAAAACTATGCGAAGACCGTGCACATCGAGGCGCTCACGCTCATGGAGATGGTCCGAAAGGATTTCACTACCGGCCTTGTCCGCTACATGAAGGACGTGACCACCGAAGCGCTCAAGAAGAGAGATCTCCTTCCGGGGAGCAAGTGCAGTTATGAGAGCGATATTTTGAAGACGCTCGATGAGACCAGTGAGCAGATCTTGCGGGCTATGGAGGCCCTGGCGGCGGATACGGCGAAGGCAGAGCGCATAGAGGACATCCTGGAGCAGGCAAAATATTATCACGAGATCATTCTCACCGAGATGGACGAGCTGCGCAGCTGGACAGACAGGGCAGAGGCCATCATTCCGGATGAATATCTGCCTTATCCGACCTATGAGAAGATGCTGTTCTCACTCAGATAAGAGGAAAAACCATGTGGTATCAACAGGAACATGATGCCTGCGGCATCGGAAGTATCGTAAACATTGACGGTAGAAAGGATCACAAGGTCCTGGATGACGCGCTTCATATTGTGGAAAAACTGGAGCACAGGGCAGGAAAGGACGCCACCGGAGAAGTGGGAGACGGCGTCGGGATCCTGACGCAGATCTCCCACAGATTTTTCGTCAAAGCGGCGGCGGAGGCCGGAATCGATAAGGTAGCAGGCCTTAAGGAAGGCGACTACGGCGTCGGCATGTTCTTCCTGCCGCAGAATACGCTCCGCAGGACGCTGGCAAGGCGCATGTTTGAGGTAATCACGCAGAAGGAAGGCATGGAAGTCCTTGGCTGGAGGGAAGTTCCCGTCCATGAGGAGATCCTCGGAAAGGCGGCCGTCGACTGCATGCCCTGCATCTGCCAGTGCTTTGTGGCGAGGCCAGACGGGGTGCAGAAGGGGATCGATTTTGACCGAAGGCTCTACGTTGTCCGAAGAGAGTTCGAGCAGTCTTCCGAAGATACCTACATCTGCTCGCTCTCGTCCAGAACGATCGTCTACAAGGGCATGTTCCTGGTGGGTCAGCTGCGCCGTTTCTACGACGACCTGCAGGATCCGGAGTACGAAGCGGCCATCGCGATCGTGCACTCGCGCTTTTCGACCAACACGACGCCGTCTTGGCACCGGGCCCATCCCTACAGGATGATCGCCCACAACGGCGAGATCA